>DATCLR010000098.1:0-11182 GCA_036563785.1 Burkholderiales bacterium
GTGTCGCCCTCCTCCACGTAGACGATGTCGCCCGGCACCAGCTCGGCGGCCAGGATTCTTCGGCGCACCCCCTCGCGTATCACCTGCGCCTTCGCGGCCGCCATCCGGCGCAGCGCCGCAACCGCCCGCTCGGCGCGCGCCTGCTGCACGTAGCCGAGAAGCGCGTTGAGGAAAACGACGACGAGGATCGCGATGGCTTCGTAGGGGAGCGCGGCGTCGCGCTCGACGACCCAGAGGCCGCCGGAGATCGCCGCGGCCGCGAGCAGCAGAATGACGAGCGGATCCTCGAACTGCGCGAGGAGCTTGCGCCACGCGGGGGGCGGCGGCTCGGTCGCGAGCTCGTTGGGTCCGCAGCGCTCGAGCCGCGCACGGGCCTCGCGCTCGCTCAATCCGCGCTTCGCGTCGCTCCCGAGCGCCGCGACGACCTCGGCGGCCGGCCGGCGATACGGTTCGGGCGGCACCGGCTCGCCGGTGTCCGCCTGGGGCATCAGGGAAGCGGATTCGCGCCGCATACGATACGGCCGCGCAGCGCCTCGATCGGATTCACCGCAGCATTCGCCCGCTCGCTGCACCGCTCGCGCGCGCGTATGCCGCTGCAAGCAGGCTCTGAGAATACGGCGTAATGCTGCGCCACCGCGCTTCCGAAACCAGACGTGTCATGCGATACCTCGGAGCGGAGGTCGAGCCCCGGCAGGCCGGTTGCCTCGGCGCTCGCGCGCACGGTGGCGCAAGGCAATCATGCCAGACATCCGGGGGAATGTGTACGAACGCGCTGCCGTCGATGCGCGAGCCGCGCGCGGTCGCTCGAAAAGCGCATCAAGCGGGCGCGGCCGGCGTTCCGGACGGCCATTCGAGCGCGGGCCGGTCCCATCGCCCGAGATCCGCGGCCGCCACATAGGCGCTCTCGAGGAACGCGAGCAGCGTTCGGTCCGGAGCGGAAGACTCGCGAACTACGTCGTAGGGCAGCACGAACTCGCGCAGCACGGCGTCGTAAGCCGCCTCCGACGGTGTCACCGCGGCCTGCGCAAAGCCCGCCGGTTCCGGATAAGCGTAGGAATAGAACAAGGGCTCCGGATGCGCTTCGCCGCCCGCCCAGAAGCCGGCGCTGCTGCATTCGTGCGAATAGGCTTCGCGCACCACGCGGTCGGGCAGATTGGGGATGCCGCCCGGATGCTCGGGCGCCGGCTTTCCGGAGAAGCGCGTCACCGCGAGATCCGCCGCGCCCCAGAAGAAATGAACCGGGCTCGACTTGCCGCGGAACCGCGCGCGGAAGATCCGGAGCACGCGGTCGGCCTGCAGCAGCACGCGCCAGAAACGTTCGGCCCATTCGGCGTCGTACGTCCGGTGCACTTCGTCCTCGTCGAACGGGATCGCATGCGCGAGCTCGTTCGGTTTCTTGTGAATGCGCACGGGAAGCCCCAGCGCGTTCAGCCGTTCCATCAGCCCCGCATAGAACGCCGCGACCGGCTGCGGCGCGAGGGGCTGATGCGCCTCGCCTCCGTCGCTCGCGTGGAGATGCAGCTGCTGCGCGATGAAATCGAACTCGAGCCGGAAGATACGCGTACCGTGGGGAATCGGCGGCGTCGCGAGACCGCGCGGCGTCACCTGCATCGTCACGTGCCACTGGTGGTTCACCCAGGGACTTTGCGCGAGCGCGATCTTGCCGACGATCTGCAGCCACAGGTGCAGCGTCGTGTACGTGTCCTTCCATGCGTCGTAAGGCAGGCTCGGCCAGGCGGACATGTCAGGCTCTCCGCAGTCGGGTGTCGATGACCACGCCCGCGCGCAGCGCCGCGGTCACCGGGGTACGTTCGCAGATTTCGGCGAGCCGCGCGCGCTGCGTCTCGTCGAGCGGCGCCGTGTACGCGACCTCACGCTCGATGCGATCGACGCCGTTCTCGCGCACGAAATCGAGCGTGACGGTGAGCGTCCCGAGGTCCCAGCCGTGCCGCTCGGCGTACATCCAGAGCGTGATGGAGGTCCACGCGCCGAGCGCCGCGAGCAGGTAGTCGAACGGCGTCGGCCCGACGTCGGCGCCGCCGCGAGTCGGCGGCTCGTCCGCGGAGAGCACGTGCCGGCGTACGGCGATACGCTGCGCGTAGCGCGCAGCGTGCGTGTCGCCGACGACGGTTGCGCGCGCGAGGCGCATTCGAGCCTCCGGTGCGAAGCTGACGCCTCCGCCCGACCGACCGCCCCCGTCGGCCGTCGTCTCCGACGAGCGCCTCGGACAAGGCGTCCGTTGTTCAATGCGTCCAGTCTAGCGCAACGGCGCGCGAAGCAGGCGGATGACCCTACGTCTTTCGCGACGAGCCCCGACGAATAGTGCGCCGACGCACCATGGCGGCGTCCGCACGGAACCGCTTACCTGCCTCCCTCGGCCGCCCTGCGGGTCTCGCCCGCCGCGTCCGCCAGGATCTCGTACGAACGCAGCCGCGCTGCGTGGTCGTAGATCGCGGACACCACGATCACCTCGTCGACGCCGGTCTGCTCGACGAATTCGGCGAGCGCGCGCCGCACCGTCTCGCCCGACCCGACGAACGAGTAGCGCAGCATCGCCGACACCTGCGCTTTCTCGACCGGGCTCCAGTAGCTCTCGATGTCGTCGATCGGCGGCGGCAGCCGCCCCGGCCGGCCGCGCACGAGATCGGTGAACTGCTGTTGCGCCGAGGTGAACAGCCGCCTTGCCTGCGCGTCGCTGTCCGCCGCGAAAACGTTCACTCCCGCCATGGTGTAGGGCCGCTCTAGCTGGCGCGACGGCTTGAACAGACGGCGATAGAGCGCGAGCGCCTCGTGCAGCGCCTCCGGCGCGAAGTGCGACGCGAACGCGTATGGCAGGCCGAGCGCCGCGGCGACCTGCGCGCCGAAGAGGCTCGAGCCCAGAATCCAGAGCGGCACCCGCAGTCCCGTGCCCGGCACCGCCCGCACCGCCTGCCCTTCTTCGGCGGGCTCGAAATAGGCCTGCAGCTCGAGCACGTCCTGCGGAAAGCTCTCGGCGCTCCCCGGGTGACGGCGCAGCGCGCGCACCGTCAGCGGATCGGTGCCCGGCGCGCGCCCGAGGCCGAGATCGATCCGTCCCGGGTAGAGTGCCTCGAGCGTGCCGAACTGCTCGGCTACGACGAGCGGCGCGTGGTTCGGCAGCATGATGCCGCCCGCCCCGACGCGGATAGTGCGCGTCGCCGCCGCGACCTGGCCGACCACGACCGCGGTCGCCGAGCTCGCGATGCCCACCATATTATGGTGTTCGGCGAGCCAGAAGCGCCGATAGCCCCAGGCTTCCGCGTGCCGCGCGAGATCGATGGTGTTGCGCAGCGCTTCGCCCGCGGTCCCGCCTTCCGGGATGAAGGCGAGATCGAGCACCGAGAGAGGAATCATTGCGCTTCCGGACGGCTCGCGGCGTCGAGGAGCGCGAGCTGCTCGGCGTTCAGCGCGATCCGCATCGCGCCGAGCAGCTCCTCGACCTGCGCCACGCTCGTCGCGCTCGCGATGGGCGCGGTCACGCCCGGCTGCGCGGCGACCCACGCGAGGGCCACCTGCGTCATCGTCGCCCGCTGCGCGCGGGCCACGATCTCGAGCGCTTCGAGCACCTTGAAGCCGCGCGGCGTCAGGTACTTCTTCACCATGCCCGCGCGCGGTCGCCCGGCCAGGTCCGCCTCGCCGCGGTACTTGCCGGTGAGAAAGCCGGATGCCAGCCCGAAGTACGGCACCACGCCGAGGCCGCGCTCGCGGCAGAGCGCCTGGAGCCGGCCTTCGAACCCGGTGCGCTCCATGAGGTTGTACGCCGGCTGCAGCACCGTGTACGCCGCGAGCCGCGACCGCGCGCTGATGTCGAGCGCCTGCGCCAGGCGCGGCGCCTCGTAGTTCGACGCCCCGATCGCCCGCACCTTGCCGTCGCGCACCAGCCGGTCGAACGCGGCGAGCGTCTCTTCGAGCGGCGTGTCCCGATCGTCGATGTGCGCGAAATAGAGATCGATGTAGTCGGTCCGCAGGCGGCGCAGCGATGCTTCCGCGGCCGCGGCGATCCGGTCCGGCGCGAGACCCTTCGAGCCGCCCATCTCCATGCCGACCTTGGTCGCGATCAGCACGTCGTCGCGCCGCCCGCGCGCCGCGAGCCACGCGCCTATGATGCTCTCCGACTCGCCGCCCGAATGCCCCGGCACCCAGGTCGAGTACGCATCCGCCGTATCGATCATGCGTCCGCCGCCGGCGACGAAGGCGTCGAGGATCGCGAAGGACGCGGGTTGATCGGCGGTCCAGCCGAAGACGTTTCCTCCCAGCACGAGCGGCGGCGTCTTGAGCCCGCTGCGCCCGAGTTCACGCTCGTTCATGGGTATGCCTCCTGTTCGTACTCGTACTCTACGACCGATGGTGCCAGAAATCCGTATCGTCGGCTAAACCTGTGCACCGCATCGCCGCACCGGTCGCAGCGCCGCGATGTCGGGCGGCGGCAGCGGCACGAGCTTCTAGTGGTCGCACTTGCCGCACATCGAAGCTCACCTCGGTACACGGCGGTCCTGTCACCGAAACTCGAAGTGCTCGTGCCGCAGATTGCGCTCGGGGACGCCGTTCTCCCGGAGGACCGCCCGCACCACTTCGAGAAGTCCTTTCGGGCCACAGAAGCTGACGTCGACCGCCGCCGGGTCGTCGCGCACGAGCGCGGCGAATTGCTCGCGGAACACGCGGCTTTCCGACCCGTCCGCGACCGGCACGAACCGGGCGCCGCGGCGGCGCGCCAGGTCCTCGATCACGCTCGCGCGCGGAAACTCGCGTCCGGGCGCGAAGAAGTAGAACAACGTCGCCTTCTCGAATCCGCCGCCGGCTTCGTCCGCGAGCCACGCGATGAACGGGGTGATACCGACTCCGCCCGCGATCCAGATCTCGCGCGGCGCGTCCGCGCGACGGTGGAAGCGTCCGTATGGCGCGTAGATTTCGGCGTGCATGCCCGGGCGCAGCTCGCGTCCCAGCTTCTGCGTGTAGTCGCCGAGCGCCCGGATCACGAAATGAACGTGCCCCGCCCGGTCGCGCGCCGCCAGCGTGAACGGATGCGGCTCGCGCAGACCGTCCGCCTTGATGCGGAGGAAACCGAACGCTCCCGGCGTAAAGGCGATCGGCTTCCCGACGGGCTCGAGGTCGAGATGCACGGCGCTCGCATCCGGTTCCACGCGCACCACCCGATACTCGGCATGATTCGCGAGGAACGGATAGAGCAGCAGCTTGTATGCCGCGCCGGCCGCACCGAGCACGGAAACGACGGCCAGCCAGACGCCCGCGGGGCTCGCGAGCGCGATCGGAGCACGAATGCTGAGCCAGTGGAGCGCGACGATCAGAAAGAGCGGCCCCGAGAGCTTGTGCCATAGCCGCCAGCGGTGATACGGGATGTTGCGGTTCAGCGCGAGCAGGACGATCAGCCCGAGCGCGACGAAGCTCGACTGGCGCACCAGGCGAGTCGCGGAGCGCGGCAGCGGCAGGATCGCGGCCGTCTGCCACGCCTCGCTCTCCGCGCGGAACAGGAAGTGCACCGCCGCGAAGACGAGCGCCCACACCGCGAACCATTTGTGCACCCGATAAACACGGTCGAGGCCGCCGAAGAGAGATTCCAGAACCCTCCAGCGGCTCCCGAGGAAGGCCGCGGCCCCCATGAGCACCAGCGCCGCGGCGCCGAGCACGAGACTGAGCGCGGCGGTCGAGAACCAGGTGGCGCGCGGAATCTCGAGCAGCACGAGCACCGCCGTCACGACGGTGACGGCGCCTATCGCCGGCGCGGCGCCGACCGCACGCATGATCACCCGGACAGCAAGCCGATGCGTGCCGGCGGCTGGCGCGTGCACCCCGGTACAGGCCCCGGGGGATGGAGGGCGGGAAACCGCAATCGAGGCGAAACGACACGGAGGTGTCGAGACACCGCCGGAACAGACGAAGACGCAGCGTCAGGGTGCCTCACGTGTCGCACGCCGGGCGGCCAGGACCCATCGATGACACCCGCCGCGAAATCCCTTTCATACCGGCCCTCCGATTGCCACCGCAGCGTACCGGAGGAACGATTCGCCATGAATTACGGAGTACCCCTAGGCTCGCGAGCCGGGACAGATGCCGGCGTCGCGAGCGCGGGCTTTGCGGGGCGGCAATGCACGCGAACATCGATCACGAACGGAAGGCGTGAAGCTTGCGATCCCGGCGGCTAGCCCACGGATCGCCGCAGATCGAGCGAGGGCGCCGCGCCGTCCGGGAACGAGATCACGCGCTGCGGCAGCGGCATGGTGATGCCGCGCTCGCGGAACTCCCGCCAGATCGCGTAGTGGAGCTGCGAGCGCAGATCCATCACGCCGTTCTCGGGATCGGCGATCCACACCGTGAGCTCGAGATGGATGCCGTTCTCGCCGAACGCGGTGACGAAGGCCTGCGGCGGCGGATGCGCGAGCACGCGCGGCTCGGCGCGGCCGATCTCCTCGAGGAGGGCCAGCACCCGGTCGAGATCTTCGCCGTACGCCACGCGCACCGGGATGCGCACGCGCACGTCGCGGTCGCCGTACGACCAGCTCACGATCCGCTGCGTCACCAGCTCCTCGTTCGGAATGAGCACGTCGTGCCCGTCGGGCGTGCGCACCACCACGTGGCGTGCGTTGAGCTCGCGTACCGTCCCGAAGGTCTCGCCCACCGTGATCATATCGCCCGGCCGCACCGATTCCTCGAAGATCAGCACGAAGCCGCTCACGTAGTTGCTGACCGTCTTCTGCAGCCCCAGACCGACGCCCACCGCGAGCGCGCCGCCGAGCACGGTGAGCGTCGTGATATCGAGGCCCGACATCAGAAGCGCGGTGATGACGACGGCCGTGAGCAGTACGAGCTTCGCGAGCTTGAGCAGCGCGACTTTCGTGCTCGCGTCGAGGTTGGCGGCACGGCGGATGCGCAGATCGATCGCCTTGAACGTCCAGAGGTACAGGATCAGGAGCAGCGCGATCGAGAGCAGGAAGCTCGCCACCGTGAGCAGCGATACGCGCGTGCTCCCGACGTACAC
The DNA here is from genome assembly GCA_036563785.1 of Burkholderiales bacterium. Classification (GTDB taxonomy): domain Bacteria; phylum Pseudomonadota; class Gammaproteobacteria; order Acidiferrobacterales; family Sulfurifustaceae; genus JACQFZ01. Next base: position 7,013 of record DATCLR010000098.1, read on the forward strand.
CGCGTACTCGTCGAGCACGTCCGCGACGATCGGCGCCCAGCCGAAGATGTGGAGCGCGAGCAGCGTCCAGATCGCGAGCGTGAGCGCGCCCTCCCACGCCTTGAGCCGGCTCCCGGGGCTGAAGCTGTGCCGCAGCACGAAGACGCCCATGCGCACCAGCGTGAACGCGCCGACGCCGAGGATGACGTAGTGCAGCAGGTCAGTGCGGATCTTGAGGCCGTGGCGCAGGAGCGCACTGCCGGCGAGGAGCCACACCCACAGGAGCAGCGGCACCGTTACCAGCGCGCCGGTACGCACGGCGACGCGGCGGATGCCGTCGGCGCTCGGCGGGCCGACCGCCGCCTGCAGCCGCTGGCGCAGCCGGTGACCGAGCCAGAGCGAGAGCAGCACGCCGAGCGCGAGCACGGCGAGCTGCCACCAGGTGCCCGGCTCCTGCAGTCGCGGCCACAGCGAGCCGAGGAGCTCGGTCAACGGAACCGGACGGTAGTCGCCGGAAGCCACGCGGGAGGTCATGCGGCAAGTATAGTCAGGCGCGGCAGACGGCTCCGCGCTGCGCGAGCGCGTGCTTGAGCCGCGGTGATCCGGACCGGCCGCCGCTCGTCGCCTGCATCGGCGGCGCGCAACGCGGTGCGTGCTGCGATTCAGAAGATGAGATCGATGATCCCGAAGACGACGAGCAAACCGATCAGAAAGATGATGAGCACCGCCCATCCGAGCACTTTGAGCATGGTTCTCTCCTTGTGCTTGTTGCGCCCCTGAACCGGTGCATGGTACGTCGAAAACGTCGTCAAATCCCCCGGAGAGCCCGGCAACGATCGGGGCATTCGCCGCGCGCCGTGCGGCAGCGTCGCGCGGCAGTGATGCACAGAGGCCGGACGCGGTGAATTTCCGGCGGTTGCAGTGATGCTACCGGCTTCCGGCGTTCTTCGAGCGCCGATCCCGCCCGCCGCGCCTACGACCCGATCACGGCGCGCAGCGAAGCGGCGTTGCGCTGCGCCTTGTCGTCGCGGCAGTTGTTGAACAGCACGTGCACCGCGTCGACCTGCGCCGCGAGACGGCGCAGCGGCGGGACGAGCTCGCGCAGCTCCTCGTCGCTGTAGAGGTAGTCGAAGCGCTCGGCGGCCGTTGCCGTCGACCTGTTCCACGCCGACGCGTTGCGCCCGTGCAGCCGTACCATGGCGAGCGCGGGATTCGTCGCTTCCCACACCGGCTCGACGCTGCTCGCGAATCCGCGCGGCGAATCCGTCACCACGTGCACGAGCCCGAGGCGCCGTTCGAACGCGAGCGTCTCCTCGCGCGAGCACTCTGCGAACCAGGACCGGTGGCGGAACTCGACCGCGACCAGGTCGCCCGGCAGCCGCCGCGCGCACTGCGCCACGTGCTCGAAACTCTCCTCGCCGTACACGAACCACGGCGGGTACTGGAACACGATCGCGCCGAGGCGCCCGGTCGCGCGCAGCGGCTCGAGCGCACGCGTGAAGCGCCGCCAGAGCTCGTCGACGATCTCGGCCGGGAGGTCGCGGTAGTAAACGTTCTTCCGGGGCGCGAGGCGCACCCGCGCGCGCAGATCCGCCGGCAGCGCTTCGGGGGGTGTCTGATGCTGCGTGAACAGCCGGAACGCCTTGACGTGGAACACGAACCCGGGCGGCGTGCGCTGCGACCAGAGAAGCGCGTTGTGCTCCGACGACAGCCCGTAATACGTGCTGTCGACCTCGACGATCGGAAAGCGGGTCGCGTAGTAGCGCAGCCGCGCCTCCGCCGTGTTCACACCCGGCGGATAGAACCGCTTGCAGGCGATCAGCGTCTTGTCGGTCCAGGAGGTCGTGCCGATCAGGATATCGCCCATCGCCTGCCGCCGTTCTCGCTCCGGCGGACAGGATAACGGGCGCGCGCCCGACGAGAAACGGCCGCGCTTACTCGCGCGCGATCGGCGCGGGAGAGTACGCGACCCGACATCCGGAAGAAAAGCGGCTGCCGCGGACCCCGCGGCAGCCGTGACGTCGCGGCGCGACTAGTCGTCGAAAGGTCTGGGCCGCGGCGTCTTGTCGGACGAGGGCGGCAGGATCGGGAGCGTGATCCTCGGCTGCTCGCCCGTCAGCGTCTTCAGGAACGCGACGATCTGCGCGTTCTCCTTCGGGGTGAACTTCCGGCCGAGCTGGAGGCGACCCATGATGTCCACCGCTTCCGTGAGGGTCTGGGCGGCTCCGTCGTGGAAGTACGGATAGGTCAGCTCGACGTTGCGCAAAGTCGGCACTTTGAACTTGAACCGGTCCGCGTCCTTCCCGGTCACCGCGATGCGGCCCTCGGCCGGAACCTTCGCTTTGTATTCCTCCACGATGCCCATCTTCTGGAAGGAGGTGCCGCCGACCGCCGGACCGTAGTGGCACGCGACGCAGCCGCTCTCCTTGAAGAGCTTGTAGCCCGCGAGCTCCTCCGCCGTGAGCGCGTTCTTGTTTCCGAGCAGCCATTGGTCGAAGCGCGAATTCGGGGTGACAAGCGTCTTCTCGAACTCGGCGATGGCGGTCGTCACCTCGTCGATGGTGATCTTGTCCGTGCCGAACACCTGCTTGAACTCGACCACGTACTGCGGAATCGACCGAATCACGTCGACCGCGAGCGTATGGCTGAACGCCATTTCGACCGGGTTGGCGATCGGACCGCCGGCCTGCTCCTTCAGGTCCGCGGCGCGGCCGTCCCAGAACTGCGCGACGTTGAGGCTCGAGTTGAGCACCGTCGGCGCGTTGATCGGACCGCGCTGCCACTTGTCGCCGATGGAGGTCGGGAGGTTGTCCGTGCCACCCATCGAGAGGTTGTGGCAGGAGTTGCACGAAATAAAGCCGGACTTCGACAAGCGCGGATCGAAATAAAGCTTCTTGCCGAGCTCGGCCAGCGCGAGATTGATTTCCTTCACCGGTTCGATGGGCTGGATCGGCTCGTCACTCGCCGCCCATGCCGCCCACGCCCCGAAAGCGAGTAAAGCGACCACGTACCTGCGCAATCTCATGACAGCCTCCACACGAAATGGCGCCTACAACGTTAGCTTCGCCGCTGCACGAGATATTGACGCACGTCAAGAATAAGTCTAAGTCGATCAGGCCGAGTATTCGTCGGAGGCGGATCTATTCACCGCGACTCTCGATCGAGTGCCGCGAGGGCAACTACGCGCGAGTGACGTGCGGCCGCCCGCGCCGCCGGTGAGGCGCCGAGCACGGAGTCGATTGAGTGTCGCTCGAAGGATTGAGCCGTGGCGGTCTCGACACGCCGGCTACGGTCGCCGGCCGGCGAGCGCGATCACCGCGTTGTCGGTGGGAATGGCGCGCACGCTCTGGAAGCCCGCGGCGAGGAGCTGCCGCCGCAGCAGCTGCGCGGGCCCGCCGATCGGGAACACGGCGAAGCTGAAGGCGACCGGGCGTTCGATCACGACGACCGTCCCCCCCGGCCGCAGCGCGGCGTACACCTGAGCGAGCAGCGTCGGCTGCTTCACGAGCTGCACCGCGGCGCCGTGGATGCACGCGGCATCGAGTGCGGCCGGTGCGAACGGCAGCCGCACTTCCTCCTCGACGGCGGGAACGCGATAGACCGCCCAGCCGGGAAGCTGCGGCAGCGCTTCTTCGGTCCCGTTCTCGAACGTGACGAGCACCGCCCGCCCGAGGAAGGCGAGCTGCGGCAGCTCGCGGGAAGCGCTCGCCAGGCACCCGGCGAGCGACACGGGCCGGCGCTCGGTTGCCGCTCTCGTTCCCACCGTCGGTTCCAGTTCGTGCATATGGGGTCGCCTCGGTTGCATCGTCCGCGCGCCGTGACCGCCGAACGGACTTGCGCACCGTAGCACCCACTTCGGTGGGATGCGTCCCACTTTTAGTCCCACTCTTGAAGTGGGACGACAAACTACCTATTTTCGGCGCCGTTGCAGCCATACGGGGCCACGACCGAATGACTTCAAGAAGCGCTCTTGCGGACAGCAGCACGAACCTGCTGCACGAGATCGCCGCCTTCTGCCGCGACACCGGCATGGCCGAGAGCACGTTCGGCCGACGCGCCGTCAACGACGGGAAGTTCGTGGCGAGACTGCGTTTCGGCGGGAAGGTGACGACGCAGACGGAGGCGCGCATACGCGCGTTCATCGCACAGCATCGGCGAAACGCCGCCGCCCCGGCGGCCGCCGCCCCGGAC
>DATCLR010000102.1:0-16510 GCA_036563785.1 Burkholderiales bacterium
GTTTCAGAACGCTCCGAGCGCTACTGAAGAGTCGCCGAGCAGGCGAACCTGTTGTCGCAGAACGTGACCAGCTCGCCACCGTCTTTGGTACCGCCGGGCTGCTAGTCGACGGGCAATGCGGCCATCACCTTGCCCTCCGAACGAACGTCCCGCGCGATGAGCTCGATGTAATCCTCGAGCGCCTGCTCGTCGTCGTTCCAGATGAGCGGCTTGTTGTCCGCGGGCGGCTTGCCCACTACCGTCTTCACCGCTTCGTAGAGCGGGATGGTCGCCTTCGAGAGCCCGGTGCGCGCGTCGTAGCTGCCCTTGAGGCGGTGGTTACGCAGGTCCACGGCCTGCACGGCATGGATCAGCGCGATGGCGATGTACTCCTGGAAGATGCGCACCGACTGCCGCGCGAGGTTTGCCGAGCCGAAGCCCTGGCTGTTGATGTTCTGGTTGAACTGCTCCGCGTGCGTCGGGAACCGGTCGGTCAGCGAATTCCCCAGGAAGCTCAGGAGCGGCATGATCGAGTTGCCGGCGATCTGCAGCCCCTTCAGCCCCATGTTCACCTTGCGGTCCGGGTTGCCGACGAGCGACGCCGGCAGGCCGTTGTTGAATTCCGGCGCCATGACGAGCGCGATCTGGGCGTCCACGTGCTTCGCGATCAGCCCGAGGTAGTAGCGGAGCTGATCCATCCCGACGCCGATGTACTGGCCGAGGAAGTTGCCGCCGTGGTAGCTCGCGCCGGCGTCCGGGTCGATCAGCGGGTTGTCGTTCGCGGAGTTCATCTCCGTTTCGATGCGCCGCGCGACGTCGTCGAGCCCTTCCACGATCGGCCCGATGTACTGCGGCAGGCAGCGCAGCGAATAGCGGTCCTGGATCGGCTCGTCGCCCCGGAAATCGTGCCGCCCGTCGAGCTCGTCGCGGATCATGGCGGAGCCGTCGAGCAGCGCGAGCATGTGCTGCGCCGCCCAGACCTGCCCCGGATGCGGCTTCATCTGGTGGATGTAGGGATGGAACGACTGGTTCGTCCCCGTCAGCGCCTGGATGAAGAGCGCGTGCACGGCCATCGCGAGCCGCAGCAGCACGATGCCGTCGTAGACGCAGTTGGCGGCGATGCCCGTCATGACCGAGGTGCCGTTGAGCATCGCGAGCCCTTCCTTGGGTTCGGGGCTCATCGGCTCGAGGCCGAGGCGCTTCAAGGCCGTGATGCAGTCGACCGTCTCGCCGCGGAAGTCGACGCGGTAGCAGGGATCGATCCCGAAGACGGCGCCGGCGATGTTCGCGAGCGGCGTGAGGTCCCCGCTCGCGCCGATCGAGCCGAACTCGCGCACGTGCGGCGTGACGCCTTCGTTGAGCATGACGATCAGGCGCTCGGTCACTTCGCGGCGGATGCCCGAGGCGCCTTTGAGGTGGGAGTTCGCGCGCAGCAGCATGGCGGCGCGCACGTCTTCCTTCGGCAGCAGGTTCCCGGCGCCCGTCTTCTGGAAGCGCATCACGTTGGCCTGCAGGTTCCGCATCTCCTGGACCGGGATGACGACGTTGGCCATCCCGCCGAAGCCGGTCGTGACACCGTAGATGGGCTCGCCCCTTTCCGCGCACTTCCGGATGTACTGCACCGAGCGCTCCACGCGGTCCCAGACCGCCCTTTCCTCGGTGAGCCGTACCCGGGCGCCGCGGCGCGCGACGCGGACGACGTCGTCGATGCGCAAATCCTTCCCGGAAACGACAACGTCCTGCTTGTCCGTCGGTTCTTTGAGCGGCCACTGTCTCAACATGCGGCTTCTCCTCGTGGGGTACCTGCAGGCGAATATATGCTCCGGGGAGTGGCATTTGATTGCTTTAATGCCCGGAAAACCCGCATATGAAGACATTTCATTGCATGGCCCCAACAAGTGGCGCAATAATCTGTCTCATGGAGCTCGATAGAACCGACCGGCTGATCCTTCAGGTGCTGCAGGAAGAAGGGCGGCTCACGAACCAGGAGCTCGCGGCCAGGGTGAACCTGTCGCCGTCGCCCTGTCTGCGCCGCGTCAAGGCGCTCGAGCGCGCCGGGGTGATCCGTCAGTACGTCGCGCTGGTGGATCCGAAGAAAGTGGGGCTGGGCCTGCTGGCCTACGTCACGGTCAAGCTCGAGCGGAAGGGCAGGGCGTCCGCCGAGGAGTTCGCGCGCGCGATCCAGTCATGGAAGGAAGTCGTCGCCTGCTACGCGATGACCGGCGACATGGATTACCTGCTGCGCGTCCTGGTCGAGGACCTGGATCACTACTCCGCGTTCGTGATGGAAAAGCTGCTCAAGCTCCCCAACGTCCTCGACGTGAAGTCGAACTTCGTTTTGGAGCGGCTCAAAGACACCACGGCCGTTCCGCTGTGACGAGCGCGGCGCGGGCGCGTCCGATGACAGCGGAAGAGGGCCGGCTTCGGCGCGGCTTGACCGCATCCGCCGACGTAGAAGCAAAACACTAAGCACGGACCGTCATTCCGAGGAGCGAAGCGACGAAGCAATCTCGCGAGCTTGGACGCGCAGTTTCCGCAGGTGCTCGCGCGGGGTTGCGAGATTGCTTCGCTTCGCTCGCAATGACAGCCTGCGCTGAGCGCTGCCGTTCATCCTGAAATTGCTTCGCTGCGCTCCCAATGACAGCCGAGTCCGATCTGGAGAGTTTGCCTCCAGTCCGCCGTGGGGCAGCAACCCGGCTTTTCTAGTATTCCGTTCGCGCCTCATCGGCGATACGGTTGCCCGTATGGCTAGATGGTTCTTCCCGCATAGCATCCTGCTCGCGACACTGCTCCCCAACGTGCCGGTTCATGCGCAGGCGGATTGGCTCAGCATCAGCGGTGCCTCGCCGATACTGAGCGAGGCCGCGAGCGTCAGCAAGAAGCAGGAGGGATTCTTCGGCGCGCTCGTGCTCGGCTACCAGGGCACCACGGGCAACACCGATACCTCGAGCCTCAACGCGAAGCTGTCGTTCGGGTACGTCGCACCGCCGTGGCGCCACGCGCTGATGCTGCGCGCGGTGCGCGGCTCGACCGACGACGTCACCACGGTGCAGGAGCGGGAAGCCGCTTTGCAGAGCGACTACGTCTTCGGCGACGGGCACTACGTGTTCGGGGCGCTCAATTACACGGAGAACCGCTTCAGCGGCTACGACTGGCGCACGACGGGGGTCGTCGGGTACGGCCGGCGGCTGCTGAACACCGACAGGCACACGCTCGACGTGCAGGCGGGCGCCGGCACGCGCCGCACGCGCCTGAGCGACGGCGGGCGGCAGCACGAGGAGATCGTGCAGCTCGCCGGCGGCTACGTGTGGGCGTTCAGCGAAGCGGGCCGCTTCACGCAGCGCGTTCGAGTGGACTATGGCAGCGACAACACCTTCACAGAGCTGAACACCGCCGTGGAATCGAGCCTGCCGTACGACCTCGCGCTGTCGATTTCCTACACGCTTCAGCACAACAGCAACGTGCCGGCCGGTCGCGTGAAGACGAACACCGCGACGCTGGTGTCGGTGATCTACGGCTTCTAGCGAAGTCGCGTCGCGCCCCAACGATTGTTATTCCGGTTGAAAGCCAGCGTCGGCAGATCGTCGCAGGCCGGCGCCGGCATCTCGCGCTCGTTCTCCGCAAGCGTTGCGGCGGGCGCGGCGCCGCGAGTAACCTCTTCGTTCGCTCCACGAGCTGGTCCCACTCAGCGGAAACTGGCGAGGTGACAATCGTGCTTTCCGCCGACTACCCCATCCGGTGCCGGTGCGGCCGGCTGCAGGGCGTGATCGCTCGCGAGGCGCGCACGACCCGGGCGCTCTGCTACTGCCGCGATTGCCAGACCTACGCCCATGCCCTGGGCGATCCGGGACGGGTGCTCGATCCGCAAGGCGGCACCGACGTGGTCGCGACGCTGCAGCAGTACGTGCGCTTCACCGACGGCAAGGACTCGCTCGCCAGTCTTTCGCTCAGTCCGAACGGCTTGCTTCGCTGGTACGCGGCCTGCTGCAACACGCCGATCGCGAACACGACGCGCGACCCCAGGGTGTCCTACGTCGGCCTCGTCCACGCCTGTCTCGGCGAGCCATCCGCGCAGCTCGCGGCGTTCGGCCCGCCCGTGGTCTCGATCAACACCAAGCACGCCAAAGGCGAAGTGAAGGCGAGCGCGGCGAAGGCCGTCGCCGTCACGGTTCCGATCGTCTGGTCCGTGCTTCGGGCGCGCCTGAGCGGCGCCTGGCGGCGCACCCCGTTTTTCGTGGCCGGCAGCTCCGTGCCGGTAGCCGCCCCGCGCGTCCTGAGTCCCGAGGAAAAGGAGCGGGCGCGACGCGCCGCCGGCGTCTAAGGACAACGGGCCGGCTTATCCGGCAGGCTCACGCTGCCCGCTCGAGCAGCCGCTCGATGCCGGGATAGTTAACGCGCGCGATCACGTACTTGGTCGCGTAGGCGCCCCACTTGGCGCCCCTGCGAAACGCTTCGAGGAAGCGCTCCCGGTCGACCACGCGCCGGCCGCCGAGCGTCGCGACGCCGCGTGCGAACAGCGGGTCGGGCACGCAGCCGGCGGTCGGGCCGACGACTGCAATGTGCCGCGCGTTGCGGCAGGCGGCGAGGACGGCGTCGAGCGTGTCGTTGAGCAGCACGGTGCAGGTGCTGACGACCTTCTCGCATGAGGCGAGCTCCGCCGGGTCGAGGGTGACGCGGAGGTTCCGCTCCTCGCGCACGAGCTCGGGCTTGAGCTCGAGCACGGTGAGACGGGCGCCGGCGCGCTCGATGAGGGGCAGCAGCGACCTGAACAGGCCGATCATGCCGATGTGCTCGCCCCGCTGCGGGTCGATCGCGCCGAGCGGATCGCCGCCCGCGGGCGGGATCCAGTTCGCACGTGCGAACATGGCCTGCGAGAGGGCGTTGATCGCCGCGAAGCCGAGCGCGCGGGCGACGGGGTCGGACTCCGCGAAGCCCCGCGCGAGCACGACGGCTTCGATATCGCCGATCCCGCCAGCGCCGTAGTGCTCGCGAAGCGGCTCCTCGGTGCCGGCGAGCTGGATGTAGCTGAACCCGATAGAGCCGTCGTCGAGCTCGAGCGCGCAGAACTCGGCCTCCTTGGTGCCCGTCGGCGGCGGCAGATGCAGCGCGCGCACGCGCGGCGAGCCGAGGCGCGCCGCAATGCGCTCGGCGAGGGCGACGTATTGCTCGGTTATCGGTGACATGCGCGAGCGGCAGTCGTCCGCCGGCGAACGGGCGCGCACCGCTCGCGCCCCCCGTTCGCCACCACGAACATGCACATCTTGCCTCGCAGGACCGTCGATTGAAACGGCCCGGCGCCCGGGCCGCGGGCAACGCGCGGCCGCACGCGCCCGGGACGTTCACCGTCCCTCGAACGCGGCCTGGAGCTTCGCGATGTCGAGCTTCACCTGCCTCAGCATTTCCTCGGCCACGCGCCGCGCTCTGGTCCGGTCCGGGTCGGCGATCATCTCGCCGAGGACGGTGGGCGCGATCTGCCAGCGCACGCCGTACCGGTCGATGATCCAGCCGCAGGCCTGCGGCTTGCCGCCGTGCTCGACGATCGCGTTCCAGTAGCGATCGATCTCTTCCTGGGAGTCGCAGTTGACGAGGAACGATATCGCGTCGTTGAAGTTGTCGTGCGGTCCGGCGCTGAACGCCATGAACGCCTGGCCGAACAGCGTGAACTCGACCACGACCACCGAGCCGGCCGGGCCGCTCGGAGAGTCCGCCGGCAGGGTAGTGATGCGGTCGATGCGCGAGTCGGGGAACACGCTCGTGTAGAACCGCGCGGCCTCTTCGGCTTCCCTGGTGTACCAGAGATTGGGAACGATCTTGTGGCGGGAGCGCTTGCTCATCGGGTGCCTCGCTTGCGGAGCCTGTTACCTAAAGACGGACCGGCCCCGCGCGATCCGACAGGAAGGGGGGCGCCTTGAGCGCCGTTTCGACGCGACCCGGTGCTCCCCGGCGCGTTTCGCCGCGCCGACCGGGTCAAAGGGCTACTTGTAGTACTTCGACATCGCCCGCAGATCCGGCAGGCGGCGGCGCTCTTCGGTGAAGAGATTGCGGAACCGGATCGAGAGCGGGTACGGGAACACGTCTTCGATGCTGCCCGCGCGCAGGCGCTCCTGCTTGGCCTTCCAGACTTCGGGGTCGAGCAGGTCGGCGTGGTGCTTCATGAAGACCTTGCGCACGCGCGGATCGCCGAGCAGGAACGTGGCGAACTCCTCGGGAAACACGTCGTTCGGGTCGACCGAGAACCAGGGCTCGGGAGCGAGCTCCTCCTCCGGGGTGCGCGCCTCGGGCATCCGGCGGAAGTTGCACTCGGTGAGGTAGCAGACCTCGTCGTAGTCGTAGAACACCACCCGCCCGAGACGGGTGACGCCGAAGTTCTTGAAGAGCATATCGCCCGGGAAGATGTTGGCCGAGGCGATGTCCTTGATGGCGTTGCCGTACTCGATCACGGCGTGCTCGAACGCCTCGCCGCCGTGGCGCTGCAGGAAGATATTGAGCGGGGTCACGCGGCGTTCGATGTACAGGTGGTTGATCACCACCGTGTCGCCCTCGTCCACGAACACGCTCGGGGCGAGCGTGCGCAGCTCCTCCAGCACTTCCTCGGTGAAGCGCTCCTTCGGGAGCGCCACCTGCGAATACTCCCACACGTCCACCATGCGCCCGACGCGGTCGTGCTGCTTGACGAGCAGGTACTTCTCCATGACGCCGGCGCGGGTGATTCGCTTCGGGTACGCCGCGGCGTCCCGGATCACCTTGAACACGTACGGATAGGACGGCAGCGTGAACACGACCATCACCAGGCCCTTGACGCCCGGCGCGATCACGAACTTGTCGGTCGAGTGGCGCAGGTGATGCAGCAGGTCGCGGTAGAAGAGCGTCTTTCCCTGCTTCTGCAGGCCGACCAGGCTGTAGAGCTCGGCGATCGGCTTGGTCGGAAGCAGCGTGTGCAGGAACGCGATGTAGGCCGCGGGCGCCTCCATGTCGACCAGGAAGTACGCGCGCGAGAAGCTGAAGAGCACCGCGAGCTGGTCGGGATCGAAGAGCAGCGTGTCGACGTACAGCTCGCCCCTGGAGTTCCGCAGGATCGGGATCGCGAACGGATAGGGGCGGTTGCCGTTGATGAACTTGCCGATGATGTAGGCGCCCTTGTTGCGGAAGAAGAGCGAGCCGAGCGCCCGGATCTGGCAGTCCGGCTCCGCGCGGAACGGCCGCGGCAGGTAGGCGCGCGCCGCGCGGATCAGGCGGCGCACGTCGCGCTCGAGATCGACGAACGGCCGGGCGAGCTCGTAGTCGAGGAGCAGCCGGCGCACGCAGTTGCGCAGCCCGTCCTGCAGCGGGTAGTAGCTTCGATACGAGGGCCGCTCCGAATCCATGTAATCGGTCGCGACGCCCGGGCGCACGTAGATGTATTCGTTGCGGAAGTACGCGCGGTGCAGGATCTTGCAGCACACCGAGTTGAAGAAGGTCTCGGCGCACTCCGGCTGCTTGTGGTCGGTCAGCAGCGCCGTGTAGTGCTGCTTGATCTGCTGCCAGTCGGTGCGCTCGAGCTGGTGCACGCCGAACTCGCTGTGCAGGCGCTCGACGGCGCGCCGGACGTGGCGGTCGTAGAAGGCGATGCGTTCGCGCACCGCGTCCTGCAGCCACTGCCAGTCGCCGTTCTCGAAATGCAACTTGGCCTGCCGTGACACCTCGCGGAACATCCGGTAGTGGGTGTTGAACCCTTCGAGGATGATGCGCGCGATGACGAGCGGATCGGCGCCGGCGTTCGTCTCGCCGGCGAGCCGTTCGGGGGCGATCTTGCGTTCCGCCTTCATCTCGTGGTCGTCGGCCGCCTGCCGCATCGCGGGCTCGGGCTAGTCTACACAAACCGGTCGCACCGCGTAGCCGGACTCCAAACCAGGACGCCCGCAGGGGTTCGAGCGGCTTTTCTGCGGCGTCGGGGCGTTCTCCCGCAACGGCTACCAGGCGTGACGCGGGGCTCGGCGCGCCGGCCCCATTCGGGCGGCACGGCGCCCGCAGTAGCGTTTGCCGGCGCGGCCCGGACGCGGCACTATCCGTTCCGGAAGACTCGGCCCCGCCGCTCGAGCCCGAGCGGCGGGGCGGGTCGACGGATCGCCAGGAACGCCAACGACCAGCCGCATCACGAGGTGCCCATGACCACAGCTCTTCTGCTCGTCGACATCCAGAACGACTACTTCCCCGGCGGCGCCATGGAGGTCGTCGGCGCGACCGAAGCCGCGGCGCAGGCGGCGAAGCTGCTCGCGGCGTTTCGGGCGAAGTCGCTTCCCGTGGTCCATGTGCAGCACATCTCGGTGCGGCCCGGCGCGACGTTCTTCCTGCCGGGAACGCCGGGCGTCGAGATTCACGAGTCGGTGCGCCCGGCGCCGGGCGAGCCGGTGTTCCAGAAGAATTTTCCGAACAGCTTCCGCGAGACGAAGCTGCTCGATCACCTGCGCGGCGCCGGCATCTCCCGGCTCGTCATCGCCGGCATGATGACGCACATGTGCATCGACGCGACGACGCGCGCCGCCGCGGATCTGGGCTTCGCCTGCTCGCTCGCCCACGACGCCTGCGCGACGCGGGCGCTGTCGTTCAACGGCGTCAAGGTCGATGCCGCGAACGTGCAGGCCGCCTACCTTGCCGCGCTCAACGGCATCTACGCGCGGGTTCTCCCGACCGAAGAGCTCCAGAAAGCCATTTGAGGCCGCGGCGGCAACCGCCGCGACGCGAGGCAGGGACGGCGCTCGCCGATCGAGGCGGCGTGGCGAAGCCCCCGTTGCGCGCAGGAACAGGCGCAGCCTTTCCGGGGAAGTCCGCCGGACGCTGGTCGAGCCGCGAGCAAGAAGCTTCTGCGAATGTCGGTCCGGGTGCACCGGGAACGTCCTTGGATCACCTGAACACGAACGGAGTGCGTACATGCGCAAGATCGTGGCGGCCGTCTTTGTGAGTCTCGACGGGGTGATGCAGGCGCCCGGCGGCCCGGAAGAGGACCCGATGGGAGGCTTCGAGCTCGGCGGATGGACCTTCCATTATTTCGACGAAGCCATGGGCCGGCGGCTGGACGAGACGTTCTCGGCGCCGTTCGAGCTGCTGCTCGGGCGGAGAACCTACGAGATCTTCGCGGCGCATTGGCCGTACGCGCCCGCGGACGACCCCATCGGCAAGGTCTTCAACGCGACGCGGAAGTACGTCGTCACCTCCTCGCGCGAGCCGTTGACCTGGCAGAACTCGACGGCGATTCGGGGCGACGTCGTCGCCGAGATCCGGCGCCTCAAGGAGCAGGACGGCCCGATGCTGCTGCTTCAGGGCAGCAGCGAGCTGATTCAGACGCTGTTGAGCAACGGGCTGATCGACGAGTTCCGGCTGATGATCTTTCCGCTCGTGCTCGGCCGCGGCAAACGGCTCTTCGGCGACGGGGACGGTGCCGATGGCGCTGCGGCTGGCGGATGCCGGCATGTCGACCACCGGCGTCGCGATGCATACCTACGTGCCGGCCGGGGAGGTTCGCACCGGGTCGTTCGCCGCGCAGGAGCCGAGCGCAGCGGAGATCGGGCGGCGAAAGCGCATCGCGGCGGAGGGCTGACCCGGCCGCATCCGGAGTCCGCGCCGGTACTCTTTCGGCGGCGCGCACGCGGTCGGGCGCGGTGGATCGCTGCGCGTTCTACTCCGCCTGCGAGGCGAGCTTCCGGCTCAGCGCCCACAAGCGCTCGCGCGCCTCTTCGTCGTACGCTTGAGGGTGCGCGCGGGCCTGGCGCCGGCCGCTGAAGTAGGCGCCGTTCTCGAGGCCTTCCTCCGTGATGAGTCGCATCACGGCGTCGGCACCTGCGTCGACGGTGCTGACGGGCGTGATGCCGGCGTCGCGCACGAGCGGCGTGTCCATGTAGGTCGCGGGATGGAGGCTGTAGGTCGTCACGCCGGTGCCCGCGAGCCGCTCGGCGAGCGTTCTCGTGAACATCACCTGTGCGAGCTTGCTCTGTCCGTAGGCGCGCCAGCCGTCGTAGTTCCGCTCGATCTGGGGGTCGTCGAAATCGATCGGCGTCTGGGCCCCGGAGGCGACGTTCACGATCCGGGCGGGCGCGCTCTGCCGGATGAGCGGCAAGAGCAGCTCCGTCAGCAGGAAGTGCGCGAGGTAATTGACCTGAAAGTGCAGCTCGTAGCCGTCGGCGCTCTCGCGCCGCGGGCGGCCGATCAGCGCGATGCCGGCGTTGTTGACGAGCAGGTCGAGTCGGTCGCAGTCGCGGCGGATGTCCTCCGCGAGCCGGCGCACCTCGGCGAGCCGGGCGAAGTCGGCGCGGTAGAAGCGGGCGCTGCCCCCGCGCCGCGCGATCTCCTCGACCACCGCCTGTCCGCGCCCGCTGTCGCGCCCGTGCACGATGACGTGCATGCCGCGCGCGGCGAGGCGCAGCGCGAGCTCGCGGCCCAGGCCGGACGTCGAACCCGTGACGAGTGCGACCATGCGTTCGTTCTTTCCCGCGACGGGTGCTGTGCCCGCATCGACCGGCGTGACCGCCGCAAGCAGGAGCGCGGCCACGACCATGTGGACGATCGTTATGGACAGACGCATGGCGGGGTGCGTTCCATCGCCAAGGCCCATAACTATCACCCGGGCTCTCGGAGACCGCGCGGGAGAATTGCGAGACTGCTTCGTCGCTTCGCTCCTCGGCAATGACAGCCGCGGTTTACCCTTGGCTGTCATTGCGAGCGAAGCGAAGCGTTCTCGTAGCACCCGCCCGAGGCTTCCGGCAGCCACCCTCAGGTCTACGGCTGCGTCGCTTCGCCCCTCGCAATACAGCGCGGTGCGTTCCGTAGCGCCTGAAAGCCGCCCGCCGGGCTCGCTTCGAGCTCTGGCCTGTCGGCAACCTGTCAGTTCGGATGCCGCCCGGCGAGACTCGCGAAGCCGAAGCGCGGCGGCGCGGCGCGCTTGCCCGAGCCCCGGTGCGGAATCTTGGGCAGCGCGAAGCCCTGCTGGTAGCTCGCCCGCGTGATCACCGTGAACTTCCACAGCACGCCGCCGAGCACGGCGCCGATGCCGCCGATCGCGGCCATCCCGGGCCCGGCGATGCCGTTCGCGAGCGGGGCGAACGCAACCAGCGGCACGGCATGTCCGAGCAGCGTCACGTAGGGCGCGACGCGGTTGATCGCATCGCGCGCGAGCGGCGGGATGCCGTTCCTGCGCGCGGTGAGCCGGTAGGCGATCCAGAGCCCGCCGGTCGCGATGGCGAGCAGCATGCCGAGCGCGGCGAAGCCCGCGCCGAACGGAACCGCGTCGCGGTAGAGCGCGTGCGCCAGCGCATACAGCCCGGTCGCTTCGAGCAGCCCGGTGGCGGTGAGCATCCAGGGAATCAGCGGCACCCGCCACGCCGGGATGCCTTTGCCGGCGTAGAGGATCCGCGCCTGGCACACGAGGAAGCCGAGCCCGGCGAGGCCGACGAGCGCGTGCAGCGGCGCCGCGGGCCGGAGCCAGTCGAGCGCGAGCACCGGATAGAACAGCGCGACGAAATAAGTCTCGCGCGTCATCCACGAGGTCTGCGGCCGCCGCAATACGTTGAGGAAGCGGAGCTTGCGGCCTATTTCGAGGAACACGAAGAAGAGCCCGACCGCCATCAGGACGCCCGCGGCGGTCGCGAGGCCGAGGAACGCCCGCTCCGGGAGGCCGCCGAGGAAATACGCGGCGGCCGAAAGGAACGCGAGCCCCGAGCTCATGCCGCCGAGCGTAAAGTTCATCGCCGCGCGGAAGTCCCAGAAGCGCTGCAGCTTGCCCGCCAGCGGATTCGAAGGATCGCGCAGCGTCTCTTCGCTCATGTCCTCGGGCGCCGGATCGCGGCCGGGCACCGCAGGCACCTCGTACAGGTACCTGATCTGCGGGTTGGTGCCGAGCTCGGCGTGCATCTGGAAGCTCGCGCGCTCGGCGACGAGACGCGAAACCTTGCTCTGCGGGTCGTTGAAATCGCCGAACGTGATCGCCGACGCCACGCAGGCGGCCGCGCACGCGGGCGTGTAGTCGAGGTCCTCGCCCGGCTTGCGTCCGAGCTCGATGCCCTCGTCGATGCGCTCGATGCAGAACGTGCACTTCTGCGCGACGCCGATGCGCTCCGGATGCGCGACGGCGCGCTCCTGCGGCGTCTCGACGCCGAAGTACCAGCGCTTGTCGTGCACGATCGTGCGCGCCTGGTAGGGGCACGCGACCGCGCAGTAGCCGCAGCCGATGCAGACGTCGTAGTCCATGGTGACGAGGCCGTCGGCGCGCTGGCGCGTGGCGCCCGAAGGGCAGACCGGCACGCACGGCGGGTCGGCGCAGTGCTGGCAGCCGACCACGAGGAACAGCCGCTCGACGTCGGGGTAGGTGCCGACCTCGACGTCGAGCACCCGGCGCCACTGCACGCCGGGCTCGGTGTCGTTCGCGTGCTTGCAGGCGACGGTGCAGGTCTGGCAGCCGACGCAGCGGTTGAGGTCGACCACCATGCCCCAGCGGGGCGTCGTAGCGGCGGTGCTCATGCGGCTCTCCGCGGGCCTTGGCCCTTTCGTACGTTGACGCGCGCGATGTCGGCGCTGCTGCCGGTGCTGTCGGTGAGCGAGAGCGCGATCGCGGTGAGCGAGTTGAGGCTCGGGAGCTTCAGATCCTTAGCGAACGGCGTCGCCCAGTGGTCGAACTGCCCGATCATGAGCACCGTGTCCGGCCGGATGCCTTCGCGCAGAACCGCGTAGCCTTCGGTGCGGCCGACCGGGGATTCGATCACGACCGGGTCGCCGTCCTCGATTCCGAGCTCCTGCGCGCGGCGGCGGTTCATGATCACGCCCTTGTGGCCGGCGACATTCTGCGCGACCTCATTAATAAGAGGTATGCCGACGTTCGCGCCCCAGGAGTACTGCATGCTGCGCGCCGTGAGCGCCCAGAACGGGAACTCCGCCGGGTCGCGCCCGACCTCCTTCGCGTAGTTGATCCAGATGTCCGGGAACGGGTGGTACGAGGGCAGCGCCTCGTACTCCTCGAGCTGCTTGTCCCACCAGGTGACGCCGATCTCGTGCAGCCGCCGGGCGAGCTGGGTGCCGTGGCGCAGGATGCGCTCCTGGTACGGCAGCTCGAAGCGCACCTTGCGATCGACCATGGTCGGGTAGAGGTACCAGCCGAGCTGCGGGTACGGACGCAGCATGTAGCCGTGCTCCTTGAACCAGTCGATGCCGCGAACCTCCTCGCCGTTCGTGAGCTCGTGGCTCGCCGCCTTCGCTAGCGCGTCCCAGATCGTGTCGCGGTCGTGCGCGACGTTGACGTCGAGGCTGTAGTCGTACTTGTCGGTCTTCAGCTTGCAGAGCGCCGCGCCGCGGTTGATGGCGGCGTTGTACTCCTTGAGGATGCCGACGCGCTTCGCGAGCTCGGTCGCGATGTCGGTCATGTCGCGGCAGTCGACCACGCCCTCGACGACCGGCTGGCGGATGGCGAGACCCTCGTGCCGCCAGTAGTGCTCCGTGGTCTTGGTCGTGCCCATCTTGATGAGCTGCAGGCTCTCGAGGTCGGTGGCATCCGGCAGCAGCACGTCCGCCATCCAGTTGGTCTCGTCGATCGTATAGGCGAACGCGACCGTGAACGGGAACTCGGCGATCTCGCGCGCGACCTTCGGCGCCTCGAGCGAGGAGATCGCGGGATTCGTGCGGTAGCAGATCCACACGTCGGGCTTGGTCGTGCGCAGCTCCTTCGGCGGCTCCTTCTGGAACAGCCACGGCAGGTGCGCCGGACCGAGCGCCGGCGACCAGGGCGAATGCCCGACCAGCGGCACGAGCATGCGGTAGGCGTTGCGGATGTGCGGCTGGCGCTGCCAGCCTTCCTTCGAGGTCTCGTTGAACGGGTACGTGAGCACGCCGTCCTCGGTCGGCGCAACGCTCTTGTGGCGGCTGTCGGCCGGGCGGTTGAGCTTCACCATGGTCCCGAGCGTGCCGCCCGGGACTTCGAGCGCGCCGACGAGCGCCGCGAGCATCGTGCGCGCCCAGCATGCCTGGTAGCCGCCCCAGCCGTTGGTGACGGTCTTGCCGAGCATGACCGCGACCGGACGGAAAGGCAGGGTGCGGCCCTCGATCTCGATCGTCTGGCCGACGCAGGCGTGCGCCAGGTACTCGTCGGCGACCTGGCGTATCGTCGCCGCCGGCACTTCGCATTCGCGCTCGGCCCACTCCGGCGTGTACGGCCGCATGTGGTCGAGCAGCCGCTGGAACGCGGGCTTCACCTCGATGCGCTCGTGCACCCAGCGGTCCTCGTCGGCGCCGATCTCGACTCCCGAGGCGATAACGCTCCCTTCGAGCAGCGGCTCGGCGACCTCGTCGCTGAACGGCCGCGCGCGGTGCTCCTTCCTGTCCCAGACGAGCGGCTTGAGCGTCTCCGGGTCGCGCAGGTAGTAGCCGTTCGGGCCGATCAGGTAGGGCGCATTCGTCATCCGCTCGAGGAACGGCACGTCGCAGACTTCGCGCCAGTCGCGCTCGATGAGGATGCGATGGATGAGCGCGTAGAGGAACGCGGCGTCGGTCTTCGGCTTGATCGGCACCCATTGCGCCGACAGCGCGCCGCTCACGGACAGGTGCGGCTCGACCTGCACGCGCTTCATGCCGCGCACGCGCGCGTCGGCCTGGCGCCAGATGCCGACGACGCCGCCCGCGGCTTCCATGTTGTTGCCGCAGTTGATGACGTAGTTGCAGTAGGGGGTGTCGGGGGCGACGATGAACGCGCGGTGCCAGAGCTCGCCGTAGAGGTGCTCGGAGTGGTAGCACTTGAGGCCCTGGCCGCTGCCGTAGCCCTGGTCGAGCGGACCCCAGGCGGACATGAACGCGGGCCAGGTGCCCATGAACTGGATCGGCGTGCCGCCGCCGCCCGAGGTGAACGCCAGCCGCGGATAGCCCGCTTCGTCGAGCAGGCCCTTCTCGCGGATCGCCCGCAGCTTCTCCGCGACGATATCGAGCGCTTCGTCCCAGGAGATCGGCACGAACCCGGGGTCGTGCTCCCGACCCTTCTTCGGGTTGGTGCGCTTCATCGGCTGCTTGATCCGGTTCGGGTTGTAGGTCTTCTGGATCAAGCCGTAGGCCTTGACGCACACGCGCCCGCCGCCGGGATGCGCGTCGCGAATGCCGTAGTTCGATTCGATGCGCGTCGCCACACCGTTCTCCACTTCGACCCGCATGAGATCGGGTCCGGCGACGCATTGGTGGCAGTACACCGGCACGAGCCGGCGGTCGCGGTAGGTCTTCTTGACGGTTGCCATCGCTGCCCCTCGGTTCCGCTCCAGCGGCCGGCCTCGGCAAGGGCGAGGCCCGAGGCCCGGATTATAAGATGGTGCGCCGCGCTTGTTACACTTTTTGCGCGGACCGCGAAATTCTCGTAACACGATTCGCACCCGGGCGGCCCGGGCGCGGCTATCTGCGCGTGCGTCGACCGCGCGATCGCGCTTGCGCTGGCGCGATGAGCAGGCCATCGGTCCCGGCTTCCCGCCTCCACCGTGCCGCGCCAAGCTTTCCCGACCCTGCGCGGTTGCGGGCTTTCCTTGCCCGGCTCGAAAGCGGCTGTATAAGCTTCGAAAAGGACCCCATTTATTACGCATGCGCGCACTCATCACGGAACGACTCGCCCGGCTCTCCGCGCTCGGCTCCTCTCAGGCGGCGGCGGGCCTGCGCGAGGCCGCGGTGCTGGTGCCGCTGTTCGAGCGGCCCGCCGGCATCACGCTGCTGCTCGCGCAGCGCACGAAGCATCTGCATCACCACCCGGGGCAGGTCAGCTTCCCCGGCGGCGGCATCGAGGCGCACGATGCGGACCCGGTCGCCGCCGCGCTGCGCGAGACGCACGAGGAGATGGGCATCGCCCCGACGCACGTCGACGTCGTCGGGCAGCTCGCGCCGATCGAAACCCGCACCGGTTTTCGCATCACGCCCGTCGTCGGCTTCGTCGACCCGAACGTGACGCTCAAGCTCGACGCCTTCGAAGTGGAGGAGGCGTTCGAGGTGCCGCTCGACTTCGTGCTCGATCCGCGGAACTGCGAGTGGCACACCCGCCGCTTCAACGGCGTCGAGGTCGGCTACTTCCAGTTCAACTACGGCGGCCGCATCATCTGGGGTGCGACCGCACAGATCCTCGTCAACTTCGCCCGCGAGCTCGACGTGCCGATCGCGCCGGCGGAGTGAAGCGCCGCGCGCTCCGGCGCGGATCGGGCTAGAATGGCCCGCTCGCGCCTCGTTCGATAACAACCGCTCGGGTGTCCTCCACGCAACGCACGCATTGGCCCGCCGTGGCGGCCACGCTCACGGCCGGCGTCGTCGCCGCGGGCTACGTCGGCAAGATGCCGCCGGCGCTGCCGCTCTTTCAGGAGGAGCTGGGGCTCTCGCTCATCGCCGTGAGCTGGCTCGTCTCGATGTTCAACCTGATCGGCCTCTCGGCGGCGCTGCCGTTCGGGCTGAGCGCGGACCGGCTCGGGTCGTTTCGCTTCTGCATCCTCGGTCTCGCCGTGCTCGCGGCGGGCGGCCTCGCCGGAAGCGTCGCCGATTCCGCCGCGTGGATGCTCGCCTCGCG
>DATCLR010000108.1:0-19589 GCA_036563785.1 Burkholderiales bacterium
CTCGACGCCGGCTACTCGGCGCCGGGGCTCGCGGCGCCGACCGAGACGAACCAGTACGGCGGCACGCTGCAGCTGCCGCTCACGGAGAGCGTGAGCCTGCACGCCAAGACCGACACGCGCGAGCGCGACCAGGGGCTTTACACTCGCGCGACCGAGATCGACCTCGACTGGCAGCTCGACGACCGCTGGACGGTCAGCGCCGGCGTACGCCGCGACGAGCGCTTCGATCGCTCGCCGGTCGTCCCCGTTACTCAGGTGCAGGGCGAGCGCACCGACGCGGCGGCGCGCCTCGCGTACGACTCGAAGGGCCGCTGGACGGCGTACGGGTTCGTGCAGGACACGCTCGACAAGACGGGCAACCGCGAAAACAACGCGCGCATCGGGGCGGGCGGCTCGATTCGCGTGAGCGAGCGGTGGCGCATCACCGGCGAGGCCTCCGGCGGCGACCTCGGCGGCGCCGGCAGCCTCGGGACCGAGTACCTGTGGTCGGATCGGACCAACCTCTATCTCACCTACGCGCTCGAGAACGAAAGCGCCGACAACGGCCTGCGCGCCAAGAAGGGGAGCCTGGTGTCCGGTTTCCGCACGCAGTACTCGGACAGCGCGAGCGTCTACATGGAGGAGCGGTACTCGCACGGCGACGTGCCGACGGGGCTCACCCATACGGCGGGCGTAGACCTCGCGCCGACCGACCGGTTCACGCTGGGTGCGCGGGTCGACTTCGGAACGCTCCGCGACCGCGAGACCGGCGCCGAGACCCGGCGCAACGCGCTCGGTCTGAGCCTGGGCTACGGCTACGACGGAGTGCGCATCGCGACCGCGCTCGAGTACCGCGTGGACGAGACCGAGTCGCCGGTGGACGCGAGCGTATCCGAGCGCAGGACGTGGCTTCTCAAGAACAGCCTCAAGTACCAGATCAATCCGGACTGGCGCCTGATCGGCAAGCTCAACTACGCGGACAGCGAAAGCTCGCTCGGGGAGTTCTTCGACGGCCGCTACACCGAGGCGGTGATCGGCTACGCCTACCGCCCGGTCGCGCACGACCGGCTAAACATGCTGTTCAAGTACCAGTATTTCTACAATGTGCCGACCGCGGAACAGCAGAGCACGGGCGGCACCGCCGCCGATTTCATCCAGAAGAGCCACGTGTTCGCGATCGACGCGATCTACGACCTCAACCCGCGCTGGAGCGTGGGCGGCAAGTACGCGTACCGCCTCGGGCAGGTGAGCATGGAGCGTGAGAATCCGGAGTTCTTCGACAGCCGTGCGCACCTCTACGTGGCGCGCGCCGACTGGCGTTTCGCACGCAACTGGGACGCGCTCTTCGAGCTGCGGCTGCTCGATCTGCCCGACGCCGGCGACCGGCGCAGCGGCGCGCTCGCGGCGCTCTACTGGCACATGGGCAAAAACATCAAGCTCGGGGTCGGTTACAACTTCACGGACTTCTCCGACGACCTCACCGACCTCGACTACGACAGCAGAGGGGTGTTCATCAACCTGGTCGGTAAGATGTAGCGCTTCGCTGCTTGCGCCACACAAATCACGATCGGCGGCACGCCGCTCGTCCAGGTATTTCCCGATACGCGGGTTGCCAGGCTGGTCGGGGCGGTGACGCGTGGCGGCTACGGCGGAGCCGAGGGATGCGGTACCCAGGCTCTAGCGCCAGGCATCGCGGAATGAAGTGCCATCACACCGACGGCGATACCTTGTACCCGGCGTGTTCCGCGGCGGTTCGCGAGTTTTCGGACTTGCTCGACCTGCCGTATCCGTCCACGCATTTCGTGCTCCTGATAGCGGCAGACTTCGCGAAAACGCCCACGCAGGAAATAATCGAGATCACGAAGCAGCTCATCGGAAGAGGTCTGGCGTGCGTGTGTACGTGGGGGCCCGGCTGCGAAGCGGCGCACGATGCCTTCGATCTGGCGAACGTGCTTTGGGAAGAGGAGACGGGAAAGGAGCTTCACGTGATGTCCTCCTGGCACTCCCGGGAGACGTTAGAGGAAGCCTTGTGGTTCGCGCTCTACGCCGCTTTCGTCGACGATGAGATCGCAGAGGACACGACAACGGTGTGCGTAAGCGTCTCGAATCCCGAGTGGCATCAGATAATCGACCAGGCGCTCGATGATTTGCCGGCGCTCAACGAGAGAGTGCTGTCTACCAGGCACTGAACGCCAAGGCGGCTCCACCGTAGAGGCGGGGGGTGTTGGCTACGTTCCCGCTCGACTCGAGCGATTACTTTGCCCGTGTTGTCCGGTCCGGAAGAAGATGATCTGTTGCTTCCGGGGCCACGTTGACTTCACGCTGGCCGGTGAGGCGCAATAGCACCGTCAGGATGCACGGTTGGTCCGGCGCCGCCGCGAGGCGCGCCGTGCGAACATGCGGAGGGTTCTCGGGATGATTACCGCTCTGATTACCGGTGCGAACAAAGGGATCGGCCTCGAGTTCTGTCGTCAGGTCAACGCGCGCGGCGATCGCGTGATCGCCGCCTGCCGGAAGCCGTCCGCCGAGCTGCAGGCGCTTCCCGTGCGCGTCGTCACGGACGTCGAGGTGACGAGCGATGCCGCAGTCGGGCGGTTGGCCGACGCGGTGGCCGGTACGCCGCTCGACTGGCTGATACTGAACGCCGGCGTCTACTATCCGGCGGGGCTCGGCGAACTCGACTTCGAGCGCATGCGCTACGAGTACGACGTCGATGCGCTCGGGCCGCTGCGCGTGGTGCAGGCGCTGTTGCCGAACCTGGCGCGCGGCGCGAAGATTGTGCTCATCACGAGCCGCATGGGCTCGATCGGAGACAACACATCGGGCGGTAGCTACGGCTATCGGATGGCGAAGGCCGCGCTCAACATGGCCGGGGTATCGCTCGCGCACGACCTCCGGCCGCGCGGCGTCGCGGTCGTCATGCTCCATCCGGGCATGGTCGCCACCGATCTTCTTTCGAGCGCAGTAGGCTCGCGCGGAACTTTGCCCTCGGGTGCCGTGAGCCCCGAGGTCGCGGTGCGCGACATGCTCGCGCGCATCGACGCGCTGACGCTCGAGACGAGCGGGCGCTTCCTGCACCGCGACGGAACGGCGCTTCCCTGGTGAGCCGCCCGGGCGAAGCTGCCGCGGGATTGCCGGGCGCAACGCTTCTCTCGGGGCGTGAGCTTCGCGGCTACGGAATGAGCACCGCCGCGCCCTGCAGACGCCCGCGGCGCAGCGCATCGAGCGCGGCGTTCGCCTGATCGAGCGGGTATTCCTGAACGCTCGTCCGGATCGGAATCCGCGGCGCGAGCGCCAGCAGCTCTTCGCCGTCCCGACGCGTCAGGTTGGCGACCGAAACGATGCGGCGCTCGCCCCACAGAAGCTCGTAGGAGAACTGCGGAATGGGGCTCATGTGGATGCCGCCGCAAACCACGGTCCCGCCCTTTGCCGTGGCCGCGAGCGCCGCGGGGACGAGCGCGCCGACGGGCGCGAAGAGCAGCGCGGCGTCGAGCGGCTCGGGCGGGAGCTCGTCCGAATCGCCGGCCCACGCGGCGCCCATGGCGCGCGCGAACGCCTTCGCCGCCTCGTCGCCGGGGCGCACGAACGCGTACACTTCGCGACCTTCGTGGCGCGCGATCTGCGCCACGATGTGCGCAGCGGCGCCGAAACCGTAGATGCCGATGCGCCCGGCGTCGCGCGCCTGGCGCAGGGTGCGGTAGCCGATCAGGCCGGCGCAGAGCAGCGGCGCGGCCTCGGCGTCGCCGTAGCCGTCGGGGATCGGGAAGCAGTAGCGCGCATCGGCGAGCACGTACTCGGCGTAGCCGCCGTCAAGGTGATAGCCGGTGAAGCGGGCCTCATCGCAGAGGTTCTCGCGCCCGCTTCTGCAGTAGCGGCAGAGGCCGCAAGTCCAGCCGAGCCAGGGTACGCCGACCCGGCTTCCCACGGCGAAGCGCTCGGCTTCGGGACCGCTCCCGCGTTCGACCACGCGTCCGACCACCTCATGCCCCGGCACCACCGGATGGGCGAGCGCGGGAAGCTCGCCGTCGACGATGTGCAGGTCGGTGCGGCAGACGCCGCAGGCGGCGACGCGCAGCAGGATCTGTCCGGGTCCCGGCGACGGGAGGTCGCGGTCGACGAGACGCAGCGGAGCGTTCGGCTTGTCGAGCTGGAGCACACGCATCGGCGTCAGCCCTCGCCGAGCAGGGAATACATGTCGAGCTGCCGCGCGTCGCCGATCACCCGCTCGAAGTCGAGCCCGAGCGCGGCGAGCACGGGCTCCGCCACGGCCTTCACCTGCTTCTCGACGTAGTGCTCGCGATCCAGCGGATGGCGCACGTTGTCGATCGGCTCGGGCCCGGCGGTGGTGATGACGTAGCTGATCAGGCGCCCCAACGGCTGCTTCGACTTGCGCGCCGCGACCACGTGCGGAGGCGTCGTGGCGGTGTAGTCTTCGGCGTCCTTGCGCAGGTTCTTGCGGTAGACGAGCGCGTCGTCGAGCTCGCCGCTGCGCACGCGTCGGACCACGTCGGCGAGATACGCGTCGACGGACTGGTCGGTGAACAGTCGATGGTAAAGCTCGCGCTGCACCTGCTTCGCGAGCGCGGTCCAGTCGCGGCGCACCACTTCCATGCCGACGAACTCCACTTCGTCCCGCCCGTAGGGCAGGCCGGCATAGCGCTTGCTCGCGCCGCGGGTGCTGTGGCGCGCGCGCGGCAGGAACAGCTTGAGGTACAGCTTCTCGAACTCTAGCTCGAGCCGGCTCCGTACCCGCCAATTCTCGGCGATGTGCTCGGCGAGCTCGCGCGTGAGGGCGGCGGCGAGACCCGGCCCGAGCTCGCGGGCCGCCTCGGCATCGCTCATGCCCGAAAGCACGAACAGGCTGTCGGTATCGCCGTACAGCACCCGGTAGCCCTTTCCCTCGAACCATCCTTTCGCCCAGAGCAGCAGCTCGCGCCCCATGCCGGTAATCGCGTTCGCGAGCGCCGGGTTGTGGAAGCGGCACGCCGGCGTCCCCAGGACGCCGTAGAAGGAGTTCATGAGGATCTTGATCGCGTTGGCGGCGACGTCGTCGCCCGAACGCTTCGCGGCTTCGCGCCAGGGGAAGAGATCGTCGAGCATGCGCGGCAGGATCGCCGGCTCGCGCCGGAACGCGCCGCCGGGCGTGCGGATCAGATCGGCGTCCGGCGGCGGATCGGGCACGAACGCGAGCGGATCGATGTTGAACGTGCGGATGATGCTCGGGTACAGGCTCTTGAAGTCGAACACCCAGACGTTGCGGTGCAGCCCGGTGACGGACTCCATCACGTAGCCGCCCTGCTGTGCGGCGTGCACGCGGGAGTCGTCCGACTGCACGGTGGGCGCCACCACGCCGCGCTTCTCGAGCTCGCTCAGGTACAGGAAGTCGAACGAGGCGATGCTCGCCGCCACGCGATCGGGCGTCATGCCGGCGAGCTGGCTGCGCGCGAACGCGAGCGGGATGAGGTTGAGCTTCTCGATGATCTCGTAGGCGAGACGCGCGTCCGTACGCGCGTAGCGCGCGAACGCGGCGAGGTCGTGCTTGTAGTTGTGCACGATCTCGACCGCGCGGTCCCGTCCCTCGCTCTTCAGCGTCTTGCCTTCGCCGAGCACCTCGCGCGCGACCGCGTCGAGCGAGTAGTCGTCCATGCGGATCGACGCGCCGCGCAGCAGATCGATGCCGTCGAGCACCAGGCGGCCCGGTACGCTCGCCTGGCCGCTGCCGAAGTAGCCCTCGGGCTTGCGCAACTTGAGCGGCCCCGGCTCCCGCCCGAGGCTGAATGGATGGCGCAGGCGCTCGGCGATGCGCGCGAGCACGGCGAGGTCAAAGTCGATAGTGTTCCAGCCGGTGAGGACGTCCGGGTCGAGCGCACGGAGCCGCTCGCAGAACAGGTCGAGCGCCGCCAGCTCGTCCACGCAGCGCGTCGCGTGCTCGGGCATCGCGCGGCCGCTGCCGTCGACGATCAGCACCTCGTCGATCCCGGGACCGTAGAGCGCGATCGCGAGCAGCCGCTCGGCCTTGGCGTCGGTCTCGATGTCGAAGGCGAGGACGCGCGGCTCGATGCTCACCCGGGCCGGCCGCAGCACGGGATTGTCGAACACCCAGGTGATGCCGTTTCCGGAGCGTGCTTCGCCCTCGATCTCGCAGCCTCCCTTGATGCCGCGCTCGATGAGGTAGCGCACGGCGAAGCGCACGTCGGCCTCGAACGTCTCGATGCCGGCGGACTGCAGCCGGTCGCGAAGGCCAGGAACGTCGGGAGGCGTTTCGACCTCCAGCCGGCAGACGGGCGCGCCGTCGAACGTGCGCTTGTCGATCGCCGTCGGCTTCGGTGCGCCGAGCGCCTGCGCGCGGTCGGCGTCCGCGGCGCGTATGTAGAAGTGCGGGCGCTGGCGGTCGTCCCGCACCAGGAAGGTGCCGCCGTCCTCGAGGCGGCCGTAGAGGTGCACTACCGGGACGCGGCGCCCGTCGGCATGGGGCACCACACGATAGTTCGCCTGAAGGATGAAGCCGCGGGCCTTCATGTGCCTGCCATTTTGCGCCAACGGCGTCCGGGCCGCGAGGCCGTCGCCGCCGGCGGCGCGGCCCGTTGCGGGATACCCGGCTTAGACGATTTCTACCCCGGGCACGTTCCTCA
Organism: Burkholderiales bacterium; assembly: GCA_036563785.1. Taxonomy (GTDB): domain Bacteria; phylum Pseudomonadota; class Gammaproteobacteria; order Acidiferrobacterales; family Sulfurifustaceae; genus JACQFZ01. Next base: position 6,612 of record DATCLR010000108.1, read on the forward strand.
TGCGCTTCAGCTCGAGGCGGAACAGCTCCACGAAATCACGGGCGGGCGCGGAGAGATGGTTCCAGTGCCGGAACGCCCACCCGACCGGGACCGGGGGCAGGTCGGCGATGAGCACCGCCTTGACCGCACCGCTCTTCGCGAAGTGGTGCGCGTGCACCGCCGGGACGATGGCGTGGCCGAGGTTGAGCTCGACGAAGATGTTGGCCGTGTCGAAGTCGTCGAAGACGATCTCCGGCTCGAGGTGGACCCCGCGCTCGGCCGCCGCCTGCTCGAGCGCACCGCGGTGCGTGGTCCCTTCCGACAGCCCGAGATAGCGGATGCCCTTGAGGTCCTTGAGCTGCACCCGGCGGCGGCGGGCGAGGGGGTCGTCCTTCGATACGAGCAGAAAGAAATGCTGCCTCGCCACGGTCAGCTCGCTGATGCCGCGCACCGGGTCGCCCGTGGTGACGAACGCGAGATCCGCCTGGCTGAGGCGCAGGATCTCGAAGCAGCGGCGGGTGGAGTTGGCCGGAATGAACCGCAGGTTCACCGCCGGGTGCTCGCGCCGGAAGCGCACCACCGTGTCCCGGAGGAAGTGGCGCACGGTGGTGCCACCGGTGGTGATGGTGAGGCTGCCGGTCTCGCCGTCACGCAGCGCCCTGATGCGCTTCAAGGCGACTTCGATCGCGTCGAGTCCTTCGAGCGCCAGATCGCGCAGGATGCGCCCGGCCGCGGTCGGTTCGACCCCGCGAGCCTGGCGCTCGAGCAGCGTCACCCCGAGCTCGGTCTCGAGCCGGGCGATGTGCTGGCTCACCGCCGACTGGGTGCGGCCGAGCTGGCGCGCGAGCGCGCTCAGGCTGCCGGCCTCGCAGGCGGCGACGAACACGCGCAGGTCTTCTAGCGTCATGGAGGCTACATATAAGCTTTAGCTGAAGCCATTTCAATCGCTCTTAGCATTGACTGATGTCCATTTCGGTGCAAGGCTTTGCGCCCGAAAGCCACCCCTGCACTTTTCGGGAGCGCGCAGCATGAAGACAGGCCGCCTGACCACGCTCGATATCATCGGCATGAAGCAGAGGGGGGAGCGTATCGCCGCGCTCACGGCGTACGACTACACCTCCGCGCAGATGCTCGATGCGGCCGGCATTCCCTTCCTGCTCGTCGGGGACACGCTGGGCATGGTGCTGCAGGGGGAGGAGAGCACCCTTCCCGTCACCCTCGACCACATCGTCTACCACGCGCGGATGGTGACGCGCGGAGCGCGCCGGGCGCTGGTGGTCGCCGACATGCCGTTCATGACCTACCAGATCTCGGCCGAGGAGGCGATGCGCAATGCGGCGCGTCTCATGCAGGAGGCGCACGTGAGCGCGGTGAAGCTAGAGGGCGGCGCGGATATCGCACCCACGGTCCAGCGGCTGGTGAAAGCCGGCGTTCCGGTGTGCGGCCATCTGGGGTTCACGCCGCAGTCGACGCACACGCTCGGCGGACCGCGGATGCAGGGGCGCACCGTCGCGGACGCTCAGGGCTTGATCGCCGACGCGCAGGCGCTCGAAGCGGCGGGCGTATTCGCGATCGTCCTCGAGCTCGTGCCGGCGTTCCTCGCCGAGCAGATCACCAAGCGCGTGCGCGTTCCCACGATCGGCATCGGGTCGGGCCCCGCGTGCGACGGCGAGATTCAGGTGTTCCACGATCTGTTCGGCCTGTACACCGATTTCCAGCCGCGGCACACCCGCCGCTATGCACAGGTGGCGCAGGAGATCAGTGCAGCCGCCGTCCGGTACCGGGAGGACGTCGCCGCGCGCGTGTTCCCCGGACCGGAACAGACGTCCGATCTCAAGCCCGAGGTCAAAGAGAAGCTGCGCGAGATTCTGGACCGCGCCGACCGGGCACGCGTCGCGCACGTGCGCTGAGGGGCCGTGGCTCGGCCGCGCCGCCTTTACTGACGGCGCGGCGATCCGTCAAACCGCGTCCTTTTCGTTGACCGGCCGCCGGGCGGGCCGCGCCCGGTGCGGTCGCGTGCGCCGGTCGTATGGAAACGCGACCACGGCAGGCGAGACCGGCCCCGGGGCGGCCGCCTCGCGCACCGCGCGGGCGGGCGCGCGCAGCTGCAGGGCCGCCTCAACGCTGGCAACGGCGATGACGAGATAGCCGATCAGCTCCAGCGTTTCCTCGATCATCTGCTTGTACGCGAAGCTGTAGTTGTCGCCGAGCGCCAGTCGAAGCAGCGGTCCGTGGCCGACGAGCTGCGCGATGGGAACCGCGATCAGGAATCCCCCCCCACAGCATCCCGCATGCGCGCGTCGTCATGAACTCGGCGGCTTGCGCGCGGAGCGTCGCCCAGTGCCGCCGCGCATAGAGCGCCGCCGCCGGGAGGACCGCGAAGCCGATCTTCCAGCCTAACCAGGGCACTGTTTGATCGAGGATGGCATCCAGTTCCCGGAACTGCGCGAGAATCGCGGCGGCCGCGAGCAGGACGAACAGTTGGCGGAACCGGGGGGTACGGCGGGCTGCTGTCAGGAATACGGCGGTTACCGTGAAAAGAACCGCGAACTCGATCCATTCGGCCGGACCGTTCTCCTGAAAGAAGTCGAGGCCGAAGTATCCGACCAGCGGCCGGAACGATGCCGTCGCGAGGAAGACGGCCAGGGTGTACCCGGCAAGGCGTACCGCGGTGGACATTCCCGATCGGAACTAAAGAGAAACCCGATAGTCGTGGAGACAGCAAGATCCGCTTCGAGTTCCAAAGTCGGGGCGACCGGTTCCAGGAACGTTCCGACGAGCGGCCCGCGCCGCCGTCTTACGCCGGTGACCGCGCAATCGGTCGTATGACCGGGCAGGAGAGCAGGGCGCGCGACCCGGATGTCGCGTGTCCTGCCTCGCGTCTCCCTACGCCGCCTTGAGCTCCACCTTCACCCAGCCTTCCTGGCGCGTATCGAAGGCCTTATAGGCCTCGAGCACCGAGCCGAAGGGCTGCTTCTGGGTCAGAAACCGCGCCGGGTCGATCACCCCACTCTGTACGTACTCGATCAGCAGCGGGATGTAGCGGCGGTGGTTGCAATTGCCCATCTTTACGGTGAGGTTTTTGCTCATCGCGAGACCGATCGGGAAGAAGCGGTCGTTGGGCGGATAGACGCCCACGATCGAGAGCGTGCCCGCCTTGCATATCGACTGCACCGCCCACTCGAGGACCTGTGAAGGCGCATCCCCCGGACGCCAGTTGTCGCCCTGCGGCCGCGTCTGCGGCGCGATCTCCTGCACTTCCAGTGCGTGCTGCGGCGCCTTCTGCCGAGCTTTCTGAGCCGCCGGGCCGTGGTGCGGACAGAAGGCGTCCACACCGACCGCGTCGATCACCCGGTCCGGGCCGATGCCGCCCGTCAGCTCCTGCAGCATCTGCACCGGGTCCTCGGCGTTGAAGTCGATGCACTCCGCGCCCTGGGCGCGTGCGAGTTCCAGGCGCGAGGGAACGGTGTCGATGGCGAAGATGCGGCCCGCGTCCATCAGCCTGGCGCTCGCTATCGCGAACTGGCCCACCGGGCCGCAACCGAACACCGCGACGGTGTCCCCAGGAACGATCTCCGCGTTCTCGGCGCCGAAGTAGCCGGTGGGGAAGACGTCGGAGAGCATGATCGCCTGCTCGTCCGTGATCTCGTCCGGCAGCGGTACGAGATTCACGTTGGCGAACGGGATGCGCGCCTTCTCGGCCTGCAGACCCTGGAAGCCGCCGGCCGACGGCGGCCCGCCGTAGAACGCCGTGCCCGCCTGTTTGCCGTTCGGGTTGGCGTTGTCGCATTGCGCGAAGTAGCCCGCGCGGCAGTAGGAGCAGTAGCCGCAGGCGATGGTCGAGGGAATGACCACGCGTTCCCCGCCGCGGAAGTTCCGCACGTTCGGCCCGACCTCCTCGACCACGCCGACGCCTTCGTGCCCGAGGATCGTGCCCGGCTTCATACCGCTCAGGGTGCCGCGGACCATGTGCAGATCCGTGCCGCATATGGCGCTCGCCGTGATGCGTACGATCGCATCGGTCGGCTGCTCGATCTTGGGATCCGGCACGTCGTCGAGGCGGATGTCGCCGATGCCGTGAAAGACTACAGCTTTCATGACGTCGCCCTCCTTAGCGAAGTGACGCGATGCTAGCACAGCGCCCGCCGCCCGCAGCGAGAACCGCGCGGGACTGGTGAGTTCCCCTGACCGCCGCGGCGGACCGCCTAGGTCGGCGTGCGCTCGCACTTCGCCGTCGCGCGCACCCACTCGACGAACGCCTTGACCGGTGGGCGGTCGGCGCTGCCGGGTGCGGTGAGCACGAAGTACGCGCGCGGCGTCACCGCCGCGCCGGCGAACGGCGCGACGAGCTTGCCCTGGCGGACGAGCCGCTGCACCAAGGGGCTGCGGCCGAGCGCGACGCCCTGGCCGTCGATCGCCGCCTGGATCAGGTGATCGTACTGACTGAAGCGCAGCGCGCCTGCCGGCGTGACGTTCTGTATGCCCATCGCCTCGAACCAGACGCTCCACTGCAGCCAGGGCCATTCCGACGGCGAGTCGTCGAGATGCAGCAGCACGTGCCGGCTCAGATCCTCCGGCCGCTTGAGCGACGGTCGGCCGCGCAGCAACCTGGGGCTGCAGACGGGAAAGACGTGCTCGCCGAAGAGCTTCGGCGCCTCCTCGGGAACCCCGGCCGGCGCGCAGTAACGGATCGCGACATCGATGTCCTGGTGCTCGAGGTCGAGCAGCCGGTTGTCCGCCGCGATCCGGATCTCGACGTCGGGATGGCGCTCGCGAAACTTGGGCAGACGCGGAATCAGCCACATCGACGCGAAGGAGAACGCCGACGTCACCGTCACCCGGCGCGAGCCGTCGCTCTCACGAATCTTGCGGTGCGCTTCACGCAGCTGCTGAAGCGCGCCGGTCGCCGCGCGGTAGAGCGTCTGTCCGGCTTCCGTCAGCAGCAGCGCGCGGTGCCGGCGCTGGAACAGACGCACGCCGAGATGGTCTTCGAGAGCCTTGACCGAGCGGCTGATCGCCGACTGCGTCACGTACAGCTCGGCCGCCGCTTTCGTAAAGCTCAGGTGCCGCGCCGCCGCCTCGAAGCTGCGGATCAGTTCGAGCGAGGGCAGGCGATCGGCGGGACGATGGGTGTCGGTCGGCATTCTCTCATTCCTTCAGCTCATGCATGTCGTGCGGAAATATCGTTTGAGCCTTCCAGTCCGGCTTCCATAATCGTCGACATACAGACGGAAACCACGGGACGCACCCGCCGATTATGAATGAGTCTGGTTCATACCAGAAGGAGCATCGAATGAGACTGTGCATCGAAGGCAGGCAGCTGCTCCTCGGCAGAGGGCAGTCGGTCGGCGTTCCCGCCGCACGCGGCGCCCGGCTGCAGGTGATGCGCGGCAGGCTATGGCTGACGCAGGAAGGCGATCAGGAGGACTACTTCGTGGCGCCGGGCGAGACCTTCGATATCGGTCGCAGCGGCACCACCGTGCTGCACGCGCTCGAGCTGACCGAAGTCCGGTTCAGCGAGCCGGCGCCACACCGGTCGCTCACCGCGCGGGCACGGGACGTGCTCTTGGCGCTCGTACGCCGCCTCGCAACGCTGGACATGCACCGCGCGCTGCGGGGTGTCTACCGGTTTTGAACCGAAGGTTTCGGACCCGGACGCTGCAGCAGCAGGAAAGGGGACATTTCCGTGGCTCGGCGTTGCGCGCGACGCAGGCGGCCAGCGCCTCTACAGCGAGCGGCACATCGCCCTGGCTCGGGCTGCCGGAGCGGCTGCGCTGACCGGCATGTCGGTCGCGCAGATGCGCGACTATGCGCGGCTGGGCAGGAGGACCATGCGGGCGCAGCGGGAGCTGCTCCTCGCGCATCGCGAGCACGTGCGGCGGGTGCTCGCGGAGTGGATGGAGGCGCTCGCGCTGCTCGACGCAAGCTCGCATTACGATCGTGCGTGGGAGCGGACGGGCGTGCAGCCGCGCGAGGCGGCGGAGATCGCCGGCCGCGCGCTTCGGCGCATGCGGGCGTGGCCGCTTTCGCGGTACGACGCGGCGCGACGCTTCGGCGCGAGAAGGCCGGGCGACGACCTCGGGCCGCGCCTGCCAATTCCGGCCGCGGAGGGCACGAATCGAAACCACCGCACAGCGCCGCGGTCGAATCAGGCTCCGATTGTTTTGTTTCCAAGGACGAGGAGACAGCGATGAAAGTCAGCGAGGCGATGACCCGAGACGTAATGATGGTGAGTCCGACGCAGAGCATCGCCGAGGCTGCCCGGATGATGGCCGAATGCGACGCCGGGGTGCTTCCCGTCAGCGAGAACGACCGGCTGATCGGGATGATCACCGACCGCGACATCGCGATTCGCGCGGTGGCGCAGCGCCGCTCGCCCGACACCCCGGTGCAGGACGTCATGAGCAAGGAAGTGCTCTACTGTTTCGACGACGAGGACATCGAGCGCGTCGCGAAGAACATGGGCGACAACCAGGTGCGCCGGCTGCCGGTGGTGAACCGGGACAAGCGGCTGGTCGGCATCATCTCGCTCGGCGACATCGCCCGTCATACCGCGCCTCGTACGACCGGAGAGGCGATGGCGCAGATCGCGGAGCCGAGCGGGAAGCATTCGCAGTCGCCGCAGATCCATTAGCGCCGCTGGGAACGCCCGGTGGCGCTTTGCTCTCGCGCCGATCGCCGCGGGCTCCTTGGCGGCGGCGGCGTAACGCCCGCCTTGCGGCTCAGTCGGCGAGCGCCTGCGCCAGATCGGCCTCGAGGCGCTCGTAGGGTTCGATGCCGATCGACAGGCGGATGAGCCCGTCCGCGATGCCGCGGGCGCGCCGCTCTTCGGGCGACATCATGGCGTGCGAGGTGTGCAGCGGAATCGAGGCGAGGCTCTCGACGCCGCCGAGCGACACCGCGCGCGCGATCACCTGCAGACGTTCGTACACCCGCACCGCTTCGGGAAGGCCGCCCGCCACCTCGAACGCGAGCATGTAGCCGTAGCTGCGCATGTAGCGCCCCGCGACGGCGTGATCGGGGTGCTGCGGCAGGCCGGGATAGTGCACGGCGGCGACGCGCTTGCCCTGCGCGCGCAGACCGTCGAGGAAGCGCGCGAGGCGCTCGGCGTTCTCCGCCGCCCGGCGCGTGCGCAGCTCGAGCGTCGCGAGCGAGCGCACCAGCAGCCATGCGGGATCCGGCGCCAGAACCGCGCCGGTGCGGCGCCGGAACGCTTCGAGGCGCTCGAGCAGCTCGTGGCGGCCCGAGACGACGCCCGCGAGCACGTCGGAGTGCCCGCCGAGAATCTTGGTGGCGCTGTGCATGACGAGGTCGGCGCCGTGGGCGAGCGGCCGCTGGAACGGGGGCGGCAGGAACGTGGCATCGACGCTGACGAGCGCACCGCAGGCGCGCGCCGCGGCGACCACGCGCTCCAGGTCGACCACGCGGCAGAGCGGATTGGTCGGCGTCTCGACGTGCACCAGCTTGGCCCCGTCGGCGAGCGCCGCACGCAGCGACGTCTCGTCGAAGGGGTCGAAGCGCCGCACCTCGATGCCGAATCGGGGCAGGTCGTGGGTGACGACCGCCTCGACGCCGCCGTAGACGAAGCGGCTCACGGCGACCCGGTCGCCGGCGCGCAGCAGCGTCAGGAAAATCGCGGTGATCGTCGCCATGCCGGAAGCGAACGCGACGGCGCCGTCGGCACCCTCGAGCTCGGCGACGCGGCTCTCGAACAGGCGGCCGACGGGGTGCCCGTAGCGCGGATAGAACTCGCCCGGCGCCTCGTTCTCGCCGACCGCACGCAGCGCCTCGGCCGTGGGGTAGGCGAACGTCGTCGAGCGCGTGAGATCGGGCGCGACGGGCCCTTCGGCCGCGGCCGGTTCGCGCCGGCAGCCGTAGGGTCGGTGGCCGGCAGAGGTGCGGTGTCCCGACATCGGTTGCGCTCCTTCCGTTTCCTAGCGGGTTACCCAGCCGCCGCAGACCGGGAAGATCTGCCCGACGAAGCAGTCGGCGGCGTCGCTGCAGAGATAGGCGGCGAAGAGCGCATCCTCGCGCGCGCTGACCAGCCGTCCGAGCGGCACTTCGCGTTCGAGGCGTTCCCGGAACTTCGGGTTCGTTTGCACCTCGGGCGGAAAGTAGGTCGGATTGTCGACGAAGTTCTGTGCGATCGCGTTCACCTGCACGTTGCTGGATGCGACCTCGACGCCGACCGCCTGGATGTATGCGAGCTGTGCGCCGCGGGCGGCGCTGTACGTGGATGCGCGCTTCATGCCGCGCAGCGCCGAGGCGCTCCCCATGAGCAGGATCTTGCCCGAGCGGCGCTCGATCATCTGCGGAAGAGCCGCGCGCACCAGCCGCGGCAGCGGATCCACCATGTGCGCGAAGACGTGCCGCCACTCGGCGTCGGTCACCTCGGCGGCCGGCGTGCGCGGCGCGGGGACCCCCAGGTTCGCGATCAGCGCGTCGATGCGGCCGGCGGCCTGCACGACGCGGGCGGGCGCGTCCGGCACGTCCAGCGGCTCGGCGCTCGCAACGATCTCGGCACCGCATTCGGCGAGGACCTCGCACAGCGCCGGGCCCATGAAGTCGCGCGCTTGCGTGATCAGGATGCGCTTGCCCCGGAGGTCGATCATTGCGACTTCGGCGCGTCAATCCAGCGCGATGTTATTGCGCCGTACGATCGGCTCCCAGCGCGCCAGCTCTTCGCGCATGAAGGCGGCGAACTGCTCCGGCGTGCTGCCGACCGGCTGCATGTACTGCGCCTTAAGCTTGTCGGCCACGTCCGGCATGCGCAGCACGGTCGCGATTTCCTGCGCGAGCCGGCGCACGATCGGCTCGGGAGTTCCGGCGGGGACGACGACGCCCTGCCAGGCGGTCGCTTCCACGTTCGGAATGCCGCTTTCCTTGAAGGTGGGTATGTCCGGCAGCAGCGCGAAGCGCTCGGCCATGGTCACGGCGATGGCCTTGAGCTTGCCCGCCTGCACGTGCGGCATGATGGGGCCCGGCGGCAGCGCGGCCATCTGCGCGTCGCCGCGCAGCAGCGCCTGGATCGCCTGCGGCGAGCCGGGGTAGGGCACGTGCACGATCTGCGAGCCGCTCTGCGCGGCGAGCAACTCCATCGCGAGGTGCGAAATCGAGCCGTTCCCGAAGGAAGCGTAGTTGTACTTGCCGGGGTGCTTGCGAAGCAGCGCGATCAGCTCCTCCGCGCTCGAAACCCCGACATCGTTCGTCACGACGAGCACCGACGGCTGCGTCACGAGCTGAGTGACCGGGGCGAGGTCCGTGAACGGGTCGTAACCGAGCTTCTTGTAGAGAAGCTTGTTGTTCACCAGCGGACCGGTAATCGACACGCCGATCGTGTACCCGTCGGGCGCGGCGCGCGTCACCGCCTCGGTGCCGATGTTGCCGCCGGCTCCGGCGCGGTTCTCGACGATGAACGGCTGCCCGAGCCGCTCGCGCAGCTTCTCCGCGACGAGCCGCGCCACGATATCGGGGGTCGAGCCCGGCCCGAACGGTACGATCACTTTCACGGGACGCTCGGGCCATTCGCCGGCGCTCGCCGTGCCGGCGGCGGCGAAGAGAGCGAGAGCAACCAGGAACAGGCGGCGTTTCATGGATCCTCCACGCAGATGATCGGTCGCGCCGGCCGGCGCGCGGCTTCGGGCCGCGTCCTCGTTGGGGCGGGCGCGGTGAGCCAATAGAATACTCGAAGCGCGGGGGCGAATGCGCGGCAGGGCATTTCGTCCGGCTCCGCGCGCCGAAGGAGGGAGCGAACATGACGTACAAGGGAAGCTGCCATTGCGGGCGCGTCGGCTTCGAGGTCGACGGCGAGCTCGGGCGGGTGATCGAGTGCAATTGCTCGCACTGCAGCCGCAAGGGGTACCTGCTCTGGTTCGTCCCCCAGGAGCGGCTGCGGCTGCTGACCCCGCGGCACGAGCTTTCCGTCTACACCTTCAACAAGCACGCGATCGAGCACCACTTCTGCGCCACGTGCGGCTGCGCGCCGTTCGGTCTCGGCAGCGACTCGGCCGGCAAGCCGACCGCGGCGGTGAACGTGCGCTGCCTCGAGGGGATCGATCTCGCGGCGCTCGAGCGCGTGCCGTTCGACGGCCGGAGCCTGTAGCCCTACAGCGAGGTCGCGGCGCGCGCCGCCTGGTCGTAGAGGCCGGAGAGCCGGCGCAGGAAGCGCGCCGCCTCGCGCAGCTCGAGCCGCTCGTCCTCGGTGCCGAGGAGATTCGACACCAGCACGCGCTCGCGGATCTCGAAGTAGCGCTTGCACACGGCCTGTCCCGTCTCGTTGGTCGAGTAGAGCACCTCTTTGCCGCGCCGCTCGGTCTTGACGAGCCCGAGTCCCACGAGCTTCTTGAGCGAGTAGTTGACGACGTGCGTGTCCTCGATGTTGAGCGTGAACGCGATGTCGGCGAGCTTCTTCTCGCGCGCGCGGTGGTTGATGTGGTGCAGCACGAGCACGTCCGTGATGGTCATGTCCTTCATGCCGGTGGCGCCCATGCAGCGCACGGCCCAGCGGTTGAAGGCGTTGCTCGCGAGGATGAGGCCGTACTCGAACTCGCTCAGCTCGGCGCTACGCCCGCTCGCGAGATGCGAGGAGGAGACGATCGGTTCGGCCGCAACGCTCTGCGGGCGCTCGGGAAGGGATTTCTTCTTCGGCATGGCCGACCTCCTCGGAGATTGCGGTGGCTGGGATCCGCCGGCGAGCGTTTCCTGCACGTCCTCGGCGGGTGGGTTGTTCGCGCTTCGTGTCGTGCGGCGACGGCCGCGGCCGTCGCCCGAAAGCGCCTTCCTGCCCGGGGCGCGCCGCCTGCTCATGGGCTGCCGTAGCCTCCGCCGCCCGGCGTCTCGATGACGAAGACGTCGCCCGGATTCATCTGCACGGAAGCCACGAAACCGAGCTCTTCGCACCGGCCGTCCGCCCGCAGCACGTAGTTGCGCCCCGGCGCGCCGGGGGCGCCCCCGTTCATCCCGAAGGGCGGCACCACACGGTTGTTCGACAGAATCGATGCGGTCATCGGCCGCAGGAAGCGGATCTTGCGGATGGCGCCGTTGCCGCCGCGCCAGCGCCCGGCGCCGCCCGAGCCCGCGCGGATCTCGAAGCTCTCGAGCCGCACCGGAAAGCGCCATTCGAGCACCTCGGGATCGGTGAGGCGCGAGTTGGTCATGTGCGTCTGCACCACGTCGGTTCCGTCGAAGCCGGGCCCCGCGCCCGAGCCGCCAGCGATGGTTTCGTAGTACTGGTACTCGGCGTCGCCGAACGTGAAATTGTTCATCGTGCCCTGGGAGGCGGCGAGCACGCCGAGCGCGCCGTAGAGCGCGTTGGTGATGCACGAGGAGGTCTCGACGTTGCCCGCGACTACCGCGGCCGGCGGACGCGGATTGAGCATGGAGCCCTCCGGGATGATCACCTCGAGCGGCTTCAGGCAGCCGGCGTTCAGCGGAATGTCGTCGTCGACGAGCGTACGGAACACGTAGAGCACCGCCGCCATGCAGATCGCGCTCGGCGCGTTGAAGTTGTCGGGAAGCTGCGCCGAGGTGCCGGTGAAGTCGATGGTCGCCGCGCGCCGCACGCGATCGACGCGCACGGCGACGCGGATCACGGCGCCGTTGTCGAGCCGGTACTCGTACTCGCCGTCCTTGAGCGCCGTGATGGCGCGGCGCACCGCCTCCTCGGCGTTGTCCTGCACGTGCCGCATGTAGGCGCGCACCACGTCGAGGCCGAAGTGGTCGACCATCTTGAGGAGCTCCTCGGCGCCTTTCTGGTTCGCCGCGATCTGCGCGCGGAAGTCGGCGAGGTTCTGCGCCGGATTGCGCGCCGGGTAGCGGCCGGAGGCGAGGAGCGCCCGGGTCTCGGCCTCGCGCAGGCGGCCGCCCGCGACGAGCAGGAAGTTGTCGATCAGCACGCCTTCCTCGTCGATGGTGCGGCTGTAGGGCGGCATCGACCCGGGCGTGATGCCGCCGATGTCGGCATGGTGGCCGCGCGAGCCGACGTAGAACAGCACGTCGCGCCCGTCGCGGCTCCAGACCGGCGTAACCACCGTGATGTCGGGCAGGTGAGTGCCGCCGTGGTACGGGTCGTTGAGCACGTACACGTCGCCCGGGCGCATGGTCGCGCGGTTCTCGCGGATCACGGTGCGGATGCTCTCGCCCATCGAGCCCAGGTGCACGGGGATGTGCGGCGCATTCGCGATGAGGTTGCCCTCGGCGTCGAAGATCGCGCACGAGAAATCGAGCCGTTCCTTGATGTTGACGGAATAGGCCGTGTTCGCCAGGCGCAGCCCCATCTGCTCGGCGATGTTCATGAACAGGTTGTTGAACACCTCGAGCATGACCGGGTCGGCGGCGGTGCCGAGCGCGCGGCGGCGGGGGCGCGGCGCGACGCGCGTGAGCACCAGATGATTGCGCGGCGTGACCTCGGCCGCCCAGCCGGGCTCGACCACCGTGGTCGCGTTCTGCTCGGCGATGATCGCGGGGCCGGCGAGCACGTCGCCGGGGCGCAGGTCGTCGCGGCGGTAGAGCGCGGTGTCGTGCCAGCGGCCGCCCGAGTACATGCGCACGGTCGCGGCCGGCACGAGGGGGCCGGCGCGCGGCGGCAGATCGGCGATGGTCTCCTCGGGCGCGTCGGATACGCCGATAGCCTCGACCGAAAGCGCCTCGACCACGAGCGCGCGGTCGGGCATCAGGAACGCGTAGCGCTTCCTGTACGCGGCCTCGAACTGCTCTTTCATGGCGGCCGCGTCGGCCACGTACGGAACGATGAGCGCCGTATCGGTGCCGTCGTAGCGCAGGTGCGCCCGCGGAATCACCCGCACGCGCTCGCGCCGCACGCCCTGCGCGAGGAGCGCGGCGGTCGCTTCGTCCGCGAGCCGGCCGAGCACGGCGTCGAGCGCCGCGATCCGCGCCGGCTCGAGCGGCGCTTCCGCGGCCTGCTCCCGCATGACCGCCTGATCGGCGAGCCCCATGCCGTAGGCGGAGAGCACGCCCGCGAAGGGATGGATAAAGACGCGC
>DATCLR010000135.1:0-3764 GCA_036563785.1 Burkholderiales bacterium
AGTCCACGCTGCCCGGCGTGTTCTTCGGCGGCGACGCGGCGTTCGGGCCGAAGAACATCATCTGGGCGGTGGCGCACGGCCACGAGGCGGCGGTGTCGATCGACAAGCTCCTCAATGGCGAGGACGTGCGCGAGCGGCCGCAGCCGGCGGTGAAGCTCATCTCGCAGAAGATGGGCATCCACGAATGGAGCTACGACAACGAGATATCGCTCGCCGCGCGCTTCCCGGTGCCGTGGCGCGACAAGAAGCTCACGCTCCAGGACGTGCGGGTGGAGGTGGAGCTCGGCTTCGACCCGAAGACCGCGTACGCCGAGGCGCAGCGCTGCCTCAACTGCGACGTGCAGACCGTCTTCACCGCCAAGCTCTGCATCGAATGCGACGCCTGCGTCGACATCTGCCCGATGGACTGCATCACCTTCACCGAGAACGGCGAGGAGGCGGAGCTGCGCCAGCGCCTGCGCGTGCCGGCGCGCAATACCGCGCAGTCGCTCTACGTGTCCGCGCCGCTCAAGACCGGCCGCATCATGGCGAAGGACGAGGACGTGTGCCTGCATTGCGGCCTGTGCGCGGAGCGCTGCCCGACCGGTGCCTGGGACATGCAGAAGTTCCTGCTCCAGATGACCCACGCGGGCCCGGCCTGCCGGACGCCGCGTCCCAAAGTAGCCTGACATGGGATCGTGCCACGGGGAAGGCAGCGGACGCGGCGCGGTGAGCAGGGAATCCGGAACGGCGATGCGTTCGACGCGATCCTCGATGGCTCCGGGCGGCGCGCCGTTCTGGCGTCGCGCGCGGCTCCCGGCGCGCGGCGCGTCCTCCGGGGTTGAATTCCACGTCGAAGGTCCGGCACGTCGCCTGCCATGATCAAGCGCCTCGAAGCGGTCAACGATTTCGTCGTCAAGTTCGCGAACGTCAACGGCTCGGGCTCGGCCAGCGCCAACGAGCTCTTCGCCCGTTCGATCCTGCGCATGGGCGTGCCGGTGTCGCCGCGCAACATCTTCCCCTCGAACATCCAGGGCCTGCCGACCTGGTACGAAGTGCGCGTCAACGAGCGCGGCTATCTCGGGCGGCGGGGCGGCGTCGATCTCATGGTGGCGATGAACCCGCAGACCTGGGATCAGGACGTGCGCGAGATCGAGCCGGGAGGCTACCTCTTCTACGACAGCTCCAAGCCGCTGCCGAAGTCGAAGTTCCGCGACGACATCCACGTCATCGGCATGCCGCTGACGGAGATCTGCAACGCCACCTACACCGATGCGCGGCAGCGCCAGCTCTTCAAGAACATCATCTACGTCGGCGCGCTCTCGGCGCTGCTCGAGATCGATCCGAACGAGATCGAGAAGCTCTTCTCCGAGCAGTTCAAGGGGAAGGAGGCGCTGCTCGACTCGAACGTGAAGGCGCTGCGGCTCGGGCGCGAATACGCGCTCGAGCACCTCGACTGCCCGATCGGCCTGCGCGTGCGCCGCGCGAACGCGGTCGGCGACCGCATCTTCGTCGACGGCAACAGCGCCGCAGCGCTCGGAGCGGTGTACGGCGGCGCGACCGTCTGCGCCTGGTACCCGATCACTCCCTCGTCCTCGCTGGCCGAGGCCTTTATCCGCTATTGCCAGCGGCTGCGCATCGATCCCGAGACCGGCAAGCGCCGCTACGCGGTGGTGCAGGCCGAGGACGAGCTCGCCTCGGTCGGCATGGCGATCGGCGCCGGCTGGAACGGCGCGCGCGCCTTCACCTGCACCTCCGGTCCCGGCATCTCGCTGATGCAGGAGTTCATCGGGCTCGCGTACTTCGCCGAGATCCCGGTCGTGATCATCGACGTGCAGCGCGGCGGACCCTCGACCGGCATGCCGACGCGCACGCAGCAGTCGGACCTGCTCGCCTGCGCCTACGCCTCGCACGGCGACACCAAGCACGTGCTGCTGTTCCCCGAGGATCCGACCGAGTGCTTCGAGCTCACGGCGCGCGCGTTCGATCTCGCCGAGCGGCTGCAGACGCCGGTGTTCGTGATGAGCGACCTCGATATCGGCATGAACACCCGCCTGTGTCGGCCCTTCCGATGGGACGACACGCGCAAGTACGACCGCGGCAAGGTCATGACCTACGAGGACCTCGAAGCCGGCAAGGAGTTCGGGCGCTACCTGGACGTGGACGGCGACGGCATTCCGTACCGTACGCTCCCCGGCACGCACCCGAAGCGCGGCGCGTACTTCACGCGGGGGACGACGAAGGACCGCTACGCGCGCTACAGCGAGGCGGGCGCCGACTACGTCGACAACATGGAGCGGCTGCTGCGCAAGTTCGAGACGGCGAAGTCGCTCATGCCGGAGCCGGTGCTGCGCGCGGCCGCGCGCCCGGCGCGCTTCGGCGCGATCTACTACGGCTCGACGAGCCCCGCGATGCACGAGGCGCTCGACGTGCTCGCCGAGCGCGGCATCCACATCAACGCACTGCGGGTGCGCGGCTTTCCGTTTCAGGACGAGATCGCCGAGTTCATCGCGCGCCACCCGTGGGTATTCGTCATCGAGCAGAACCGCGACGCGCAGCTCAAGACGCTGCTCGTGAACGAGGCCAAGGTGAACGCCGCGCGGCTGATCTCGGTGCTGCACTACGACGGCACGCCGATCACGGCCCGCTTCATCGTCGATGCGATCGAGAAGCACGCGGCCGCGCGCACCGTCGTGCCGTTCGCGAAGACCAAGACCGCCTGACGCGCAACGAGGCCGTATCATGACCTACCTCGCCAAGCCCAAGCTGCACCATCCGACGCTCGCGAAGAACAAGCTCGGGTACGTGCGCCGCGACTACGAGGGCGCGATCTCGACGCTGTGCGCGGGCTGCGGGCACGACTCGATCAGCGCCGCCATCATCCAGGCGTGCTGGGAGCTCAACATCGAGCCGCACCGCGTGGCGAAGCTCTCCGGCATCGGGTGCTCGTCGAAGACGCCGACCTATTTCCTGGGGAACTCGCACGGCTTCAACAGCGTGCACGGGCGCATGCCCTCGGTGCTTACGGGCGCGAATCTCGCGAACCGCGACCTCATCTACCTCGGTGTCTCCGGCGACGGCGATTCGGCCTCGATCGGGCTCGGACAGTTCGCGCACGTGCTGCGCCGCGGCGTCAACATGATCTACATCGTCGAGAACAACGGGGTTTACGGGCTCACGAAAGGCCAGTTCTCGGCGACCGCGGACAAGGGCTCGAAGTCGAAGCGGGGCGTGGTGAACTCGGATTCGCCGGTCGACATGGTCGGCCTCGCCCTGCAGCTCGGCGCGACCTTCGTCGCGCGCAGCTTCTCCGGCGACAAGGCGCAGCTGGTGCCGCTCATCAAGGCGGCGATCGAGCACAAGGGCGCGGCGTTCCTCGACGTGATTTCGCCCTGCGTGGCGTTCAACAACCACGCCGGCTCGACCAAGAGCTACGACTACGTGCGCGAGCACAACGAGGCGGTGAACCGCATCGACTTCATCGAGGGCCGGCCCGAGATCACCGCGGATTACGCGCCGGGCGAAGTCATCGAAGTCGTGCAGCACGACGGCTCGCGGCTGCGGCTGCGCAAGCTCGCGCCGGACTACGACCCGACCGACCGTATCAAGGTCATGAACTACCTGCAGGAGCGCGCGGCGGCGGGCGAGATCGTGACCGGTCTGCTGTACCTCGATCCGCAGCCCGCCGACCTCCACGATCACCTGCAGACCGTCGATACGCCGCTCAACCGCCTGGGCGAGCGCGAGCTGTGCCCGGGCGCGGCGGCGCTCGAGCGCATCAACGC
>DATCLR010000142.1:0-7492 GCA_036563785.1 Burkholderiales bacterium
CCGCGAGACGGCGTGCACGCCCCATCGGCACGAGCGAACGTGCGGGCGGTGGCGTCTGGCGGCAGGCGGAGGCCCAACTATTTCAGCTGCTCGTACAGCAGACTCAGAATGCGTTCCCCGGTCTGGGGTGCGGCCGGTGCACCGCTCGGATCGAGCACCTCGACGTTGGTGCCGTTCTCCGCGGGCTTCACGAGCACCTGGTACTGCGTCGGCGGTTCCTCTTCGTCGCCGCCGAACAGCCGCGCGAAGAAGCCTTTGCGCTCCCGCTGCAGCTCCGGGTCGATGTAGCGAACATAATAAATGCCTTTCGAACGGTCGCGGTCCTCGACCGTGAAGCCGATCCGATCGAGCGAGAGCCCGACGCGGCGCCAGGCGCGATCGAGGCTGTCCTCGAGCGTGAGCAGCGGCCTGCCGTCGCCGTTGCGTGTGAGCCGCGCGCTCGGCGGCTCGGGCACCGGCTCGGCGTCGCGGGGGGCGGACGGCTGCGCCGGTGCGCCGGTCGCAGGCGCCGACGCCGAGGGCGCACGCGCGACCACCGTCGGCTCGGGCTCCCGCTCGCCCCCCAGATGCGCGACGAGCCGCGCGAGCATCTCGGCTTCGAGATCCGGATCGCGCGGGCGCGGACGCCAGCCGGGTTGCGCGACGCCCTCCTCGTCCCGGGCGATCTCCTCCATGCCCTGGTGAGTCAGGTAGATCTCCGTTGTTCCCGGCGTGACGCCGCGCTCGAGCCGCACGCGGTACTTGTCCCGCAGGCCCACGGAAAACAGACTCCTGAACCAGCGGGCGATGGGATTGCCCTCGCTCGCGCCCACGAGCGCCCGGTTCTCCGCCCACCCGGTTTCAATGAGTCCCGCCCGCGGACTCTCGGAAGCGATATTGAGCCCCATGTTCTCGAGAAACTCCCGCACCTGGCCCCAGACCGCGGCCGGCTCGGCCTGCACGACCACGTAGCGGGTCTGCCCCTCGCGCACGAGCCGCACGTTCGGATAGCGCGGAAGCACGACGGGACCCGAGCCCGGCTGAGGACGCTGCTCGCCGGCATAGCCGGAGAAGGTCGCTGAGCCGGGCGGCGAATCCGCCGAAGCGCCCGGCAGGCTCGGTTCGGGCAGGGCCGCGAGGTCGGGCGGCACTTCCAGGGACGGCAGCGTGCGCGTGTTGCGGTAATCGATCTTGCGGGCGTTCGATATGCCGCCGGCGCACCCGCCGAGAGAGAGAGCAGCCACGAGGCAGACGCCTATGGCGATTTCGCGAAATTTCATCGACCCATCGAGAGTCAGGCGAGGACGCCCGCCTTGCGCAGGGCCGCGCGCACCGTGTCGTGGTACTTCTCCGAGAGCGGCGTAAGCGGCAGGCGAATGCCGCCCTCGATGAGCCCCATCTCCTTGAGCGCCCACTTCACGGGAATCGGATTCGACTCGATGAACAAGCTCTTGTGCAGATCCATGAGCTTCGCGTCGATCGCGCGGGCGCGCCCGACGTCGCCCGCCCGCGCCGCCGCGCACATTTCGTGCATCAGCCGCGGCGCGACGTTCGCGGTGACGGAAATCACGCCGCGCGCCCCGACCAGCATGGAATCGAGCGCGATCGCGTCCTCGCCGGAATAGATATCGATCTTGTCGCCGCAAAGCGCGTGGATCTCGCGCACGCGCTCGACCTTACCGGAGGCTTCCTTGATGCCGACTATATTAGGTACGGCCGCGAGCCGCGCGACCGTCTCGGGAAGCATGTCGCACCCCGTGCGACCCGGCACATTATACAGGATCTGGGGGACCGGCACGGCCTCCGCGACCGCGCAGAAGTGGCGATACAGCCCTTCCTGCGTCGGCTTGTTGTAGTAGGGAGTCACCAGCAGGCAGCCATCCACCCCGGCCCGCTCGGCGCAGCGCGTGAGCTCGATCGCCTCCCGGGTCGAGTTCGCGCCGGTTCCGCCGATCACCCGCACGCGGCCGGCCGCATAGCGCACCACGAGCTCGATGACCTCGCAGTGCTCCTCCATGTCGAGCGTCGGCGATTCGCCGGTGGTGCCGACCGCCACGATCGCATCCGTGCCGTTCTCCACGTGGAAGTCGACGAGGCGCTTGAGCGCGTCGCGGTCGAGAGCGCCGTCCTCGTGCATCGGCGTGACCAGCGCCACCATGCTGCCCTGGAACATATAAGGTCTTGTCCTGTGGCGTAAAACCGCGGATAGGGCATGGTACTTTGGCTACCCTGCCCTGACAAGGCGCGCCGCCGTGCGGGCATCAGGCGACGTCGAGCGTGGCGTAGCGCGACACCCGGATCGTGTCGGACCAGTAATCCGCCGGCAGTCCGGCCTTGAGCTTGAGCCGCGCGAGGAACTCGCGCGGTTCCCCGACCGTCTCCCACACCGCCGGCAGGAACGTGCTCCGGCGCCCGCGCTCGCTCAGGATCAGCCCGTCGAGGCCCGGGCGAAGCTGCGCGAGCAGCTCCTCCTCCGTCGCGAAGACGAGCGGCTCGGGCGGCGTCAGTATCGATATGTGCACGTCGACGTCCGCGATCTCGGGCGGCGTGAGCGCGGGAAAGCGCGGATCGCGGTAGGCGGCGGCGTACGCGTTCTTCGCGGTATCGACGGCGAGCGGCTGACAGGCTTCGAGCGTGCCGATGCAGCCGCGCAGCTCGCCCGCCAGGTGCAGCGTCACGAACGTGGCGGCATGCGCCCGCAGCGCCGGCGGGTACGTCTCCAGCGACTGCGCGGGCGGCCCGCCGAGCCGCCGCCCCTCGCGGATCGCCTCGTACGCGACGTCGAGCAGCACCGCGCGCTCGCGCGCATCGAGCGCGGGCGGCGCGCTACTGGACGACGTATGCGCCATAGCCCACCACGCGGTCGCGCGGGCCGGCGGTATCGCCGGAGTTGCGCAGATCGACCGTGTGCACCGCGAGGCCGCGCCGGCGCGCGACGTAGAGCAGCCCGCTCACGGGGATGTATCCGCAGGCATCGTCGTCGCCGAGCGCCTCGTAGCGCAGCGCTTCGATGGCGGCGGAGGTGGCGCGGTCGAGTCGCTGCGCGGTTTCGTACGGGTGATAGTGGCTGAGATCCGAGCTGACGACGACGAGCGTCTCCGGACCGCTCCAGAGCCGCTCGATCACCTCGCCCACTTCCGCGGCGTCCGCCAGCCCGACGACGAGCGGCACGAGCGCGAAATCGGCGAACAGCGTCTGCAGAAACGGCAGATGCACCTCGAGACTGTGCTCCTCCGCGTGCGCCCGGTCGTTCACCGTCACCTGCGGCAGATCGGCGATCGCCTCGATCGCCTGCACGTCGAGCCGCACGCGCCCGAGCGGCGTCTCGAAGTGCTGCGCACCGGGAAGCGCGAGACCGCGGAGCCAGACCCGGTGCGCCGGCCCGAGCAGCACCACGCGCCGGACGGCGTCGCGCGCGGCGCGCAGCCGGACATACGCCGAAGCGGCGACGGGACCGGAATAGATGTAGCCCGCATGCGGGGCGATGATCGCCCTCGGCGGCGGCTCCGGCGCCGCAGCAGCTTCCGCGAGCAGACGCTCGACCTCCTGCGCAAGGACGCGCGGATCGGCCGGATAGAAGAAACCGGCCACGGCCGGCCGGCGTACGTCGACACTGCGCATGAGCCACCCCGTCGCCTTCCGCTGTTTAACATGGAGCGCGACCACGGCTTTTGCAAGCGCGTGACCCCGCAAACCGTGCGGAATGCCGTCGCGGCAACGGAGTAGGATGGCTGCTTTGATCCGGAGGCGGCGCCATGGCGCAGACCCCGAGCCGCGAGCCCGAAGGCGCGGGCGGCGCAGCCGACTCGACCGGAGCGGCGTTCACGACGCGCGTGAGCGCGGCGCTCGTCGTGAACACGCGGTCCCGCCGCGGACGCCGTCTGTACGCCCGCGCGCTGGAGCTGCTCCAGCGCGGCGGCGTGCGCCTCGATCACCGCCACCCCCTGCGCGATCCGCGCCGCCTGCGCGAATCCGTGCGCGCGGCGATCGCCCAGGGCGCGCAGCTCGTCATCCTCGGCGGCGGCGACGGCAGCGTCAGCGCGGTGGTCAACGAGCTCGCGCATCGCGACGTCGTGCTCGGCGTCCTGCCGCTCGGTACCGCGAACAGCTTCGCGCGCACGCTCGGTATTCCGCTCGCTATCGAAGGCGCCGTGGAGACGATACTTCGCGGCCGCGTCGCGAACATCGATCTCGGGCGCATCGGCGACCATTACTTCGCGAACACCACGGCGCTCGGCCTGTCGAGCGCGATCGCGCACAGCCGCCTCGCGGCGCTCAAGCGCTGGCTCGGCCCGCCGAGCTACGCGCTGGCGGGCGCGGCGAAGCTCTACGCGCACCGCCCCTTCCGCTGCACGCTCATCGAGGACGGACGATGTACGGCGCTCGAGGCGCTCGACGTGCTGATCGCGAACGGCCGCTATCAGGGCGGCGCGCTCGCCGCGCCGGAGGCGTCGGTCGAGAGCCGCGAGCTCGTGATCCGCGTCATCAAGGGGCCGAGCAGGCTCAATATGCTGCGCGCGTGGATGCTCACCGCGCTGCGGCGCGCGCCGGGGCCGGCGCTGATGGAGCGGATACGCGCGGCGGATCTGCGGATCGAGACGACGCCGCCGCAGCACGTCTCGATCGACGGCGAAGTCGTGGGGCGCACGCCGATCCGCGCATCTGTCGCACCCGACGCGCTCAAGGTGATCGTCGGTCCCGATTACCCCGAGCGCCGGCCGGCGGGGGCAGGCGGTTGAACGCGCCGGCGCCGGTATCATCTAAAGGTGCACGATGACCGAGGCCACCCTGCAGGACGCCGTTCCCACCCGCTACTGGCATCGGCTCGACGACGGCCGCATCCAGTGCGACGTCTGCCCGCGCTACTGCAAGCTGCATGCGGGGCAGCGCGGGCTCTGCTTCGTGCGGGCGAGCGACGGCGAGCGCATCGTGCTCACCACGTACGGCCGCTCGAGCGGGTTCTGCGTGGACCCGATCGAAAAGAAGCCGCTTCACCACTTCCTTCCCGGCACGCCGATCCTCTCCTTCGGCACCGCCGGCTGCAACCTCGCCTGCAAGTTCTGCCAGAACTGGGACATCAGCAAGTCGCGCGAGTGGGACACGCTGGCGGACAGCGCCACGCCGGAAGCGATCGCCGAGGCGGCGGCGGAGCTCGGCTGCCGCAGCGTCGCGTACACCTACAACGATCCGGCGATCTTCATGGAGTACGCGATCGACATCGCCGAGGCCTGCCGCGCGCGCGGAATCCGCTCGGTCGCGGTCACGGCCGGGTACATGTGCGACGCGCCGCGGCGCGAGTTCTACCGGCACATGGACGCCGCGAACGTCGATCTCAAGGCGTTCACCGAAAGCTTCTACTGGAAGATCTGCGGCGGCCACCTGGCGCCGGTGCTCGAGACGCTCGAGTACCTGAAGCACGAAACGAAGGTGTGGCTCGAGGTGACGACGCTGCTCATCCCCGGCCACAACGACTCCGACGCGGAGCTCGAGGCGATGATGCAATGGGCGGTCGAGCACCTGGGGCCCGATGTGCCCTGGCACTTCACGGCGTTTCATCCCGACTGGAAGATGATGAACGTCGCACCGACGCCGGCCGCGACGCTCGAGCGCGCCCGCCGCATCGCGCTCGCGGCCGGCATGCGCTACGTGTACACGGGCAACGTGCACGACGAGCGGGGCAGCTCGACCTACTGCCACAAATGCGGCGCCAGGCTGATCGGCCGCGACTGGTACGTGCTGACCGCCTGGAATCTGGTGGACGGCCGGTGCGCCGCCTGCGGCACGCCGCTTCCGGGGATTTTCGAGGCGCTGCCCGGAAACTGGGGATCGCGCCGCCTGCCCGTACGCCTCGCGCGCGGAAGCGCCTGAACGGTTCGCCGCCGACGGAAAGCACGTCGGACGAGGCGGCGCCGGCCTCTGGGTCCTCCGCGTCCTCTGTGGTGAAATCTGATCTTCGAAACCACCGACACGGGGAGTTCTGAAATGGGTGAAGCGTACATCGTCGCCGCCGCGCGCACCGCCGGCGGACGCAAGGGCGGACGCCTTTCCGGCTGGCATCCGGCCGATCTCGCGGCGCGCGTGCTCGATGCGCTGATCGACCGCACCAAGGCCGATCCCGCGCTCGTGGAGGACGTCATCATGGGCTGCGTCACGCAGATCGGCGAGCAGGGCGTGAACGTCGCGCGCAACGCCGTGCTCTCCTCGAAGCTTCCGGAGAGCGTGCCCGCCACCACGGTCGACCGCCAGTGCGGCTCTTCGCAGCAGGCGCTGCACTTCGCGGCGCAGGCGGTGATGAGCGGCACGATGGACGTGGTGATCGCCGCGGGCGTCGAGAGCATGAGCCGCGTGCCCATGGGCTCGTCGGTGACGCTGCCGGCGAAGAACGGGCTCGGCATCCCGTACGGGCCGGCGATCCAGCAGCGCTACCCGAACGTCGAGTTCAGCCAGTTCATCGGCGCCGAGATGATGGCGGTGAAGTACGACCTGCCCAAGGAAGCGCTCGACGAGTACGCGCTCCGCAGCCACCAGCGCGCGATCGCGGCGACGAATGAAGAGCGCTTCAACGAGGAGATCGTGCCGATCGAGGTCACCCTCCCCGACGGCTCGAAGACGATGCACCGCGTGGACGAGGGCATCCGTTTCGACGCCAACCTCGAGGCGATCCGCGCCGTGAAGCTCCTGCGCGAAGGCGGCCGCATCACCGCCGCGACCGCGAGCCAGATCTGCGACGGCGCGTCGGGCGTCATGGTAGCGAACGAGCGCGGCCTCAAGGCGCTCGGCGTCGAGCCGCTCGCGCGCATTCACCACATGTCGGTGTTCGGGCACGACCCGGTGATCATGCTCGAGGCGCCCATCCCGGCGACCGCGCACGCGCTCAAGAAGGCCGGCATGAAGCTCGACGACATCGACCTGTTCGAGGTGAACGAAGCGTTCGCCTCGGTGCCGCTCGCCTGGCTCAAGGCCACGGGCGCCGATCCCGACAAACTCAACGTCAACGGCGGCGCCATCGCGCTCGGGCACCCGCTCGGTGCGACCGGCACCAAGCTCATGACGACGCTCGTGTACGCGCTGCGCCGGCGCAACAAGCGCTGGGGCCTGCAGACCATGTGCGAGGGCGGCGGCATGGCGAACGTGACCATCATCGAGCGGCTGTAACGTCCGCGGGCCGGAGAGGACGCGGGCCGAGGCCGAAGAGCCGCATTCCGCGGCGCGAGGGACGAGAAGCCGGCCTCGCGCCGCCGCTGCCTCCGGCCTGCGTCGGCCCCCAGTCGACAGCGTCCGAGGACTTTCACTCATGCGCCGCCACATCTTCGAGCCCGAGCACGAGCAGTTCCGCGAATCCGCACGGCGGTTCTTCCAGAGCGAGATCGGCCCGAACGGTGCCCGCTGGCGCGCGCAGGGCTACGTCGACCGCGAAGCCTTCCGCCGGGCCGGCGAGCTCGGGTACCTGCTCATGTGGGCGGACGAACGCTACGGCGGCAGCGGCGTCGCCGACTTCCGCTACGAGCAGATC
>DATCLR010000176.1:0-1795 GCA_036563785.1 Burkholderiales bacterium
GGCTTGAGCGTCTCGGGCATCGCCACGGCGGTCCAGACCCAGAGGAACACGGCCACCGCCGCGAGGAACCAGAACACCGAGCGCCAGCCGTAGGCGTCGTGCAGGTAGCCGCCGATGATCGGCGCGAGCGCCGGCGCCAGCGAGAAGAACAGCATGATCTGCGACATCACGCGCTGCGCGCGCGCTCCGCTGAAGGCGTCGCGCACGATCGCGCGCCCGATGACGACCGGCCCGCTCGCCGCCAGGCCCTGCCCGATGCGCATCGCGAGCAGCCAGTGGATGCTGCTCGCGAGCACGCAGCCGATCGAGGTGACCGCGTAGAGCGCGAGCGCGCCGAGCACGACCCGGCGCCGCCCGAAGGCGTCCGACAGCGGACCGTAGACGAGCGTGGTGCCGGCGAACGCCAGGAGGTACAGGCTCAGCGTCTGCTGCACCTGCCACTCGGCGGCCGCGAACTCGCGCGCGATGTCGGGCAGCGACGGCAGATACGTGTCGATGCTGAACGGCGCGAGCATCATGAGCATCGCGACCATGAACGTGAGCCGCGCGCGCTCGCGCGCGCGGGCCTTGCGGTCGGCGCGGGGCGTCATCGGGCCGCCCGGCCCGCGGCGAAGTCGCCGTGCGGGCGGGCCCTGCCGAGGAAGTTCGCGAGCAGGTCGTGGCCGTGCTGCGTGAGGATCGATTCCGGGTGGAACTGCACGCCCTCGACCGGAAGCTCGCGATGGCGCACGCCCATGATCTCGCCGTCGTCGGTCCATGCCGTCACCTCGAGGCAGGCAGGCAGGCTCGCGCGCTCGATCGCGAGCGAGTGATAGCGCGTCGCCTCGAACGGATCCGGCAGGCCGCGGAACACGCCCTGCCCCGTGTGGTGAATCAGAGAGACCTTGCCGTGCATGACCGTCCGCGCGCGCACCACGCGGCCGCCGAACGCCTCCCCGATCGCCTGATGCCCCAGGCAGACGCCGAGGATCGGAAGCCTGCCCGCGAAGTGCCGGATCGCGGCGAGCGTGATGCCGGCCCTGGCCGGGTCGCAGGGTCCGGGCGACAAGCAGAGCCGCGCCGGCGCGAGCCGCTCGATCTCCTCGAGCGTGATCTCGTCGTTGCGGTACACGCGCACGTCCTCGCCGAGCTCCCCGAAGTACTGCACGAGGTTGTAGGTGAACGAATCGTAGTTGTCGATCATGAGCAGCATGTCACGCCTCCGGGTCGAGCCCGTCCTGCACCAGCTCGGCCGCGCGCAGGACCGCGCGCGCCTTGGCCTCGGTCTCGCGCCATTCGGCTTCCGGATCGGAGTCGGCGACGATGCCGGCCGCGGCCTGCACGTACAGCGTGCCGTGCTTGAGTACGCCGGTGCGGATCGCGATCGCGAGGTCCATGGCGCCGCTGAAGCTCAGGTAGCCGACGGCGCCGCCGTAGATGCCGCGCTTCACGGGCTCGAGCTCGTCGATGATCTCCATCGCCCGCACCTTGGGCGCGCCCGTGAGCGTGCCGGCCGGGAACGTCGCGCGCAGCACGTCGATGCTGCCGAGGCCCGGCTTCAGCACGCCTTCGACGTTCGAGACGATGTGCTGCACGTGCGAGTACTTCTCGATCACCATCCGCTCGGTGACCCGCACGCTTCCGATCTCGGCGATGCGCCCGATGTCGTTGCGCGCGAGGTCGATCAGCATCACGTGCTCCGCGCGCTCCTTGGGATCGGCGAGGAGCTGGCGCGCGAGCGCCTCGTCTTCCTCGGGCGTCGCGCCGCGCGGACGCGTGCCGGCGAGCGGGCGGATCACGACCGCTTCGCGCGCGC
>DATCLR010000177.1:0-28503 GCA_036563785.1 Burkholderiales bacterium
ATCCGCTCGACGACTCGGGGCGCCCGCAGACCGGAGCGCCGCCCCAGCAGCGCTTTCTTCTCGTACGTCAGGGCTACCTCGAGGCGGCGGATTTCCGCTCTGGCCGACTGATCACCGCCGTGGGCACCGTGACCGGCACCCGGCGTGGACGGGTGGGCGAGGCGGATTATGTCTATCCCGTGCTCGAGGCCGACGAGATCTATCTCTGGCCGCCCGGCGATCGGGCCCCGCGCGGCTCGAACGTGCATTTCGGCATAGGCATCGGCGTTATCGTTCGCTGACCGCCTTCATCCTCCGGGAACCCGACGGTTTCTGCGCCCGAAAGCGGCTCCACGACCGACGTGACGCCGCACCGACGGCGGCGCGGCGGAGCACCACTTTCGCTAGCGCCGCGCCTCGAGCAGCACGAACGCCACGGCGTAGTCGGTTTCGTCGGCGAGGGTCAGATGCGCCGCGTGGATGTGCTGCTTGCGCAGCAGCGCTTCCGCGGCCCCGTGGAAGACGAGCACCGGCTTGCCGTCCGCGTCGTGTCCCACGCCGATATCGCGCAGCCGCAGACCGCGCACGAAGCCGGTGCCGAGCGCCTTCGCGGCCGCCTCCTTCGCGGCGAAGCGGCGCGCGAGGAAATGCGCGGGCCTGAGGCTGCGGCGGAAATCTTCGAGCTCGGCGGGCGTGAGCACCCGCGCGGCGAAACGCTCGCCGAAACGGTCGAGGCTGCGCTGCATGCGCTCGACCCGCACGATATCCGTGCCGATGCCGTGGATCACCGGCCGCGCGCCTCGCGCATCAGGCGCTTCATTTCGCGCACGGCCGCCTCGAGGCCGCTGAACACGGCACGTGCGATGATGGCGTGACCGATGTTGAGCTCGGCGATGCCCGGGATCGCCGCCACGGGCTGGACGTTGTGGTAGTTGAGGCCGTGGCCGGCGTTGACCTTGAGACCGAGCCCGCGCCCCTGCTCCACAGCCCGCGCGATGCGCGCGAGCTCGTGCCGGCGGCGCGCCTCGTCCGGCGCATCCGCGTAGTGCCCCGTGTGGAGCTCGATGACGGGGGCGCCGATCGCGGCCGCCGCCGCGACCTGCGCCGGGTCCGGGTCGATGAACAGCGACACGCGGATGCCGGCCGACGCCAGCTCGGCGCAGCACCGCGCCAGGCGCTCGCGGTTGCCCGCCACGTCGAGACCGCCTTCGGTCGTGAGCTCCTCACGCCGCTCGGGGACCAGACAGCAGTCGTGCGGCCGCACGCGGCGGGCGAACGCGATCATCTCGTCGGTCGCCGCCATTTCGAGGTTCATGCGCGTCTGCAGCAGTCCGCGCAGGCGCTCGACATCGTGGTCCTGGATGTGGCGGCGGTCTTCTCGCAGGTGCAGCGTGATGAGGTCCGCCCCCGCCTGCTCGGCGAGGAGCGCGGCGTGCACCGGGTCGGGGTAGCGCGTGCCGCGCGCCTGGCGCAGCGTCGCGACGTGATCGACGTTGACGCCGAGCTCGATCATGACGGAAGCGCACTGCGCCCGGCCGATGCCGGGGCGCGCTCCTGGAACAGACGCCGGCTGTGCAGCGGCCTGTCGCCGAGGTGCGTCGCGAGCGCGGCGCGCATGAGCGCTTTTGCCTCACGCAGCACCGTCGCTTCCTCGAGCCGCTCCTCGGCCAGCGCGAGCAGCGTCGCGCCGCGCACCCGGATGCCCCGCAGGCGGCCCCCGAGCTCCGGGTGGCGCACGCGCACCGGCCCCTTCTCGAGCACGTAGTCGTAGACGGCCTCCGGCTCTATCGGCGCGTTCTCCTCGGCGTCGCGGTCGAGCAGCAGCCCGTAGCCGATCTCACCCAGGAGATGCTTCTCGAACACGCGCAGGACCGCCTCGTGCCGACCCTCATCCGCGAGCCCCGCGAGCGCGATGCGGTAGCGGTCGTACAGCGCCTCGTGGGGATCGTGCCGATGGAGCAGCCGGACGAGGAGCTCGTTCAGATAGAAGCCGCAGTAGAGCGCGCTGCCCGCGAGCTCGACGGCGGGCCCGTCGGGCTCGGCGCCCGTGAGCACCATCAGCTCGCCGCGCCCGCTCCAGCCGATGAGCAGCGGCTGAAACGGCTTCAGCACGCCGCGCAGCCGGCTGCTCGGCCGCCGGGCGCCCTTCGCGATCAGCCCGAGGCGGCCGTGCTGGCGCGTGTAGACCTCGAGCAGCAGGCTCGTCTCGCTGTAGTTGCGCTGGTGCAGTACGAAAGCGCTTTGCTGCTGTTCGCGCATGCAACTTCACGCGCCCCATGGAGCGAGGCGCCGGACGCAGGGAGCATACATCGCCTCGCTTCGATGCGCTACGCGCGCGGCCGGGCCTACTCCTCGTGGTAGCCAAGGCGACGCAGCGCCTGCACGTCGTCCGACCACCCTTTGCGCACCTTCACCCACAGCTCGATGTTGACCTTGACGCCGTGCATGCGCTCGAGCGCCTGCCGGGCGCGCATCCCCACCTGCTTCAGCCGCTCGCCGCGGGCGCCGATCAAGATCGCCTTCTGGCCCTCCTTCTCGACCCAGAGCGTCGCCGCGATGTCGAGCCGGCCCTTCCCGCGCCGGTAGCGGTCGATCTCCACGGCGGTGGCATGCGGCACTTCCTGCCCGTAGAGCGCGTAGACCTGCTCGCGCACGATCTCGGCGGCCTGGAAGCGTTCGCTCTTGTCGGTGCGCTGCGTGACCGGGTAGATCGGAGGCTGCTCCGGCAGGTACTTCGGCAGCACGCGCTCGAGCGCCTCGACGTTGTCGCCGGTGCGGGCCGAGAGCGGCACGATCTCGGCGAACGCCATTCGCCTGGCCGATTCCTCGATCAAGGGCAGGAGCGCCGCCCGGCCCTTGAGGCGGTCGATCTTGTTGATGACGAGCAGCACCGGGACGGTGAGCTTGCGTACCACGTCGAGCCCGAGCTCGTCCTCGCGCCGCCAGCCGTCGGCCGTGATCATAAGCACCACGGCATCGACGCCTTCGACGCTCCCGCGTGCGAGCCGCGCGAGATACCGGTTGAGCTGCCGCCCTTCCGGCGGGTGGAGGCCGGGCGTGTCGACGTAGACGATCTGCGCGGTCTCGGTGGTGCGAATGCCGAGGACGCGATGGCGGGTGGTTTGCGGCCGGCGCGACACGATGCTCACCTTCTCGCCGACGAGACGGTTGAGCAGCGTCGACTTGCCTACGTTCGGGCGTCCGAGGATCGTGACCAGCCCGCTGCGAAACCCGCCCGCGGTCACGGCGACTCGAGCCGCTCCAGCGCCGCGCGCGCCGCCTCCTGCTCGGCCGCGCGCCGTGTGCCTCCTTCTCCGCGCGTCTCGAGCCCGAGCCCGGGCAGCCGGCATTCGACGACGAAACGCTGGTTGTGCGGATCGCCGGTGGCCTCGATCACGGTGTAGATCGGCGTCGGCAGCGCCTGCTTCTGCAGGTATTCCTGCAGCCGCGTCTTCGGATCCTTCGGCACGCTCCGCGGATCGAGCCCTTCGAGCGCCGGCAGGAACAGCCGGCGGATCAGGGCGGCGGCCGGCTCGATGCCCCCGTCGAGATAAACCGCGCCGAAGAGCGCTTCCAGCGAATCCGCGAGGATGGAATCGCGGTCGAACCCGCCGCTCTTGAGCTCCCCCGCGCCGAGCATGAGCGACTCGCCGAGCGCGAGCCGCCGCGCCACGAGCGCGAGCGACTCCTGCTTCACCAGGCTGGCGCGCAGGCGCGTCAGCTCGCCCTCGGTGAGCTCCGGAAAGCGCGCGTACAGCTCGCTCGAAATGACGAAATTGAGGACGCTGTCGCCGAGGAACTCGAGGCGCTCGTAGTGCTCGGCGCTGCGGCTGCGATGCGTGAGCGCCCGTTCGAGCAGCGCAGGATTGGCGAAGTCGTAGTTGAGCCGCCGACAGAGCTCGGTTTGTGCCTTATTCAGCGGCACTGACCTGGCGTGCATGGTCGAACACGAGCAGCGCCGAGATGTTGTAGGCGAGCGGCACGACCACCTCGTACGATATTCCGATCACTTTTGATCTGCCTTGCGTCCGAACGTTCAGCTGCGACGCGCTCACGTTCGTGACGTTGTCGATGTCGAAGCGCCGGCCGAGGCGCTCCGCGAGCTCGGCCTGCGACATGGCGCCGACCCCGGGCTCCCGCACGAGACTGTCCAGAGCGGCCTTGACCTTGAAATCCTCGAGGTACGGCGGCAGCAGCTTGAAGAGCAGGAACAGGAAGAACACCGCGACGGCGATCACGATCGCCGTCCCCCACATCGTCATACCGCGTTGCCGCGCACGCGCCATGGCTCACTCCCCCCTGAAGGACTACGGTAACAATAGTAGCAGCTCAGCGGATGACGGTGCCGATGCGCTCGAAGGCGATGCGCTGCCAGAACCAGGGATCGGCGGTCGTGCTGTCCCACGAAAACCAGATCAGGAACGCCTTCCCGACCAGATTCTCCTCGGGCACGAAGCCCCAGTAGCGGCTGTCGTTGCTGTGGTCGCGGTTGTCGCCCATGACGAAGTAGTGCCCCGGCGGAACGACGAACTCGCGCGACGAATGATCCGGCGTCGGGGATATGAGGATGGCGTGCTCAACGTTGCCCAGGCGCTCCGTCATTCGCGCCGCCTCGTACAGCACTTCGCCGTTATGCTGCACGGTGTAGGCCGTCGCCTGGCCCTGCGGTACGAGCTCCCCGTTGATGTAAAGCCGCTTCCCTTCGTATCGAATATGATCGCCCGGAAGCCCGATCACGCGCTTGATGTAGTTGATCGACTCGTCGCGCGGAAAGCGGAACACGGCCACGTCGCCGCGCTCGGGCGAGCCGAGGTCGAGGATCTTGGTGTTGATGATCGGCAGGCGGATCCCGTACGAGAACTTGTTGACGAGGATGAAATCCCCGACCAGGAGGCTCGGCAGCATCGACCCGGAGGGGATCCGGAACGGCTCGACCACGAAGGAGCGCAGCACGAACACCACGAGGATCACCGGAAAGAAGGCGCGCGCATACTCCACGTAGAGCGGCTCGCGCGCCGCCCGCCGCGCCGCCTCCTCGCTGCCGCCCGCCTGCACCACCGCCTTCGCCGCGCGCACGCGCGCCTCCGCCCAGGCCCACCGGTCCAGCGCCCAGATGAGGCCGGTAGCGACGACCAGTACGAACAGGATCAGCGAGAAATCCACGGTCACTTGCTCTCGACGCGCAGCACGGCGAGGAACGCCTCCTGCGGTATCTCCACGGAACCGAGTTGCTTCATGCGCTTCTTGCCCTCTTTCTGTCTCTCGAGGAGTTTGCGCTTGCGCGTGACGTCGCCGCCGTAGCACTTGGCGGTGACGTTCTTGCGGAGCGCCTTGACCGTCTCGCGTGCGATGATCTTCGAGCCGATCGCCGCCTGGATCGCGACGTCGAACATCTGGCGCGGAATCAGCTCGCGCAGCTTCTTCACGAGCTCCCGCCCGCGGTATTCGGTCTGCTGCCGGTGCACGATGATCGACAGCGCGTCCACTTTATCGCCGTTGATCAGCACGTCAAGCTTGCACACGTCCGAGGGCCGGAACTCCAGGAAGTCGTAGTCGAGCGAGGCGTAGCCGCGGCTCACCGATTTGAGGCGATCGAAGAAGTCGAGCACGACCTCGTTGAGGGGCAGCTCGTAGGTCAGGACGGCCTGGCGGCCGTGGTACATGAGACCCTTCTGCACCCCGCGCTTCTCCACGCACAGCCCGATCACGCCGCCGACGTATTCCTGCGGGACCAGGATCGTCGCCTTGATGATCGGCTCGCGGATCTCCTTGATCCGCTGCGGCTCGGGGAGCTTCGCGGGGTTTTCGACGCGCAGCGTCTCGCCCTGGGTTGTCTCGACCTCGTAGACGACTGTCGGCGCGGTCGTGATCAGGTTCAGCCCGTACTCGCGCTCGAGACGCTCCTGGACGATGTCCATATGCAGCATCCCGAGGAAGCCGCAGCGGAAGCCGAAACCGAGCGCCTGCGAGGTCTCGGGCTCGTAGTGCAGCGACGCGTCGTTGAGCGAGAGCTTCGCGAGCGCGTCGCGGAACGCGTCGTATTGCGAGGAGTCCACGGGGTAGAGCCCGGCGAACACCCGCGGCTTGATTTCCCTGAACCCGGGCAGCGGCTCGGGCGCCGGGCGCTGCGCGTGCGTTATCGTGTCGCCGACGCGCGCGCCGCGCACGTCCTTGATGCCGGCCACGACGTAGCCCACCTCTCCCGCGCTCAGCGCCTCGACCGGGCGCCGTTTCGGCGTGAAGATGCCGAGCTCCTCGACCACGTAGTCGCGGCCGGTCGCCATCAGGCGGATCTTGTCCTTGACCGCGAGCCGCCCGTCCATGACGCGCACGAGCGAGATGGTCCCGAGATAGTTGTCGAACCAGGAATCGATGATGAGCGCCTTGAGCGGCGCATCGACGCGTCCGCGCGGCGGCGGTATCTGCGCCACGATCGCTTCGAGAATGTCCGCGACACCCTCTCCGGTCTTCGCGCTCGCGCGGATCGCGTGCTGCGCGTCGATGCCGATGATGTCTTCGATCTCGCGCATCGCGCGCTGCGGGTCCGCCGCCGGAAGATCGATCTTGTTGAGAACGGGCAGGATCGTGAGATCCAGCTCGGCGGCCGTGTAGCAGTTCGCGACCGTCTGCGCCTGCACGCCCTGCGATGCGTCGACGACGAGCAGCGCCCCCTCGCACGCCGTGAGCGAGCGCGACACCTCGTACGAGAAGTCGACGTGCCCGGGCGTATCGATCATGTTGAGGCGGTAGGTCTGGCCGTCGCGTGCCCGGTAGTCGAGCGCGACGCTCTGCGCCTTGATCGTGATGCCCCGCTCGCGTTCGAGCTCCATGGTGTCGAGCACCTGCTCCTGCATCTCGCGCTCCTCGAGCGCGCCGCAGAGCTGGATGAACCGATCGGCGAGCGTGGACTTGCCGTGATCGATGTGCGCGATGATGGAGAAGTTACGGATTCGTTCCTGCTGCCAACCGCTCATGGGCTCGTGCCGGCCGGGGCATGAAAAAAGGCGCTCGCCACGGCGCCCGTCGACTACGGGTCGGCGCCCGCCCGGAGCGGGCTCCGACCGCGGCTAGGATAACCGATTTCCGCGGACCGAATAAACGCGCGCCTCAACGGAGACTCAGGGCGAGGAAGAGGAACGACGGACCGCGGCGCACGCGCAGGAGCGCGGGCCGCTCCGCCGGGCTCTGGCTCATCAGTCGATAGAAGTTGCCGATGCCGGTCACCGGGCGCCCGTCCACCTCGGCGATCACGTCGCCCGGCTGCAGCCCCGCCTCCCGCCCCGGCCCGTCGAGCACCTCGTCGACGTGCACGCCCTGGCTCACCTGGTACTGGCGCCGCTGCGCCGCCGTGAGCTCGCTCAGCACGAGCCCGAACCGCCCGCCGTTCGTCCGGGTCGACGGCGCCGCGACGCGCGTCGCCGGCTCCTCGCTGAGCTCGCCGATCGGGACGATCACATCGACGATGCCGCCGTCGCGCCGGAACACCTTAAACCGGGCGCGCGTGCCGGGCGGCGTGAGCCCGACCAGCGGCGGCAGCTCGGAGGAGAGCCCGATCGGACGCCCTTCGTATTCGAGCACGATGTCGCCGGGCCTGAGCTCCGAGCGCGCCGCCGGACCGCCCGGCAGAATGTCCGCGATGAGCGCCCCGCGCGGCCGCTCGAGGCCGTACGCACGCGCGATCCCGTGCGTCACCTCCTGGAGGCTCACGCCGAGCCAGCCCCGGTGCACCCCGCTGCCGGCCTTGAGCTGCTGGGCGATGCGCATCGCGATGTCGATCGGAATCGCGAACGCCACGCCGGCGAAGGCACCGGTGCGGCTGTAGATCTGCGAATTGACGCCGACCACCTCGCCTTTCAGGTTGTACAGCGGTCCGCCCGAGTTGCCTGGATTGATCGCGACATCGGTCTGCAGGAACGACACGTAGTTCTCATTGGGAAGGCTCCGCCCCTTGGCCGACACGATGCCCGAGGTCGCGGAGCTCTCGAACCCGAACGGCGCCCCGATCGCGAGCACCCAGTCGCCGACGCGCAGCTTCGCGGGATCGCCGATGGTCACCGGACGGAGGTCGGTCGCGTCGATCTTCAGCAGCGCGACGTCGCTGCGCCGATCGGCGCCGACGAGGCGCGCGCGGTACTCGCGGCGGTCGGCCAGACGGACGACGATCTCGCGCGCGCCGTCGACCACGTGCGCACACGTGAGAATGAAGCCGTCGCGCGAGATCACGAAGCCGGAGCCGAGCGAGGTGCCGTCCCCGAGCTCCGGCCCGCCTTCGCCCCAGTCCGGTCCGCCGTCGCGCCGCGGCTGCAGCGTGCTCACGTTGACCACCTCGTCGACATGCGCCGCGACGAGCGCGGCGAAGTCGGGCGCGGCGCGCGGTGCCGCGGGCGCGAACGCGGGCGTTGCGAGCAGCGCGCCGAGCGCGATCCGCCGCAGCACGTTCGGGACGAACACGGACATGGCCCTTACTGCTTCGGGACGGGAACGAGCGATTCGCCGATCATCGCGATGGTCTTGGGCGGGACTTCGCCCACCACGGTCACATAGTGGCCGTCGAGCACCTTGCCGAAGGCGTGCAGGGCGCCCATGCGCACGGGCCCCTGCAGCATGCCGGCCGTGCCGCGATCGCCGAGGCGTTCGACGAAAACCGAAACCGCGGCCAGGCTGTCGCTGTACACGAGCTGCTCGACCACGCGGTTGCCGAGCGGCAGCCGTCGGATCACGCTGCTCGACAGCCGGAAGCCCTGAGGCAGCTGCGCGGCGCGCCAGCTCTTGGTCGGCGCTTCGCGCGCGCCCTCCCCGTCGCGATACCACGTGAGCCCCTCGACGGGCGTCTGCGGCTCGAGCGCGGCGTCGGGGATATCGGCCCCGATCGCGATCTGCGTGAACATGAACTGCTCGAGCGGTCGACCGCTCTCGTCGACCAGCTCCGCCCGGATCAGCAGCCCCGTCTCGCGGTCGGCCCAGAGCCGGTACCCGTAGCGATAATCGTCGCGCGGACGGATGGTGAGCTGCTGCGCCAGCCGCCCCGCGACGCGCGCGCGCTTGCCGAGCTCGACCGTGTAGTTCTGCTCGAGGTCCGCGAGGCGTTCCGGGACGATGGCGAGGAAGCCCTTCCCGTCGAGGCGACGGTGCTCGACGTACACCGATTTCTGATCCGGGAGGTAGCACAGCACTTCGTCGTTCGTGCGAATCACTTCGCGCGCCGGACCGGTGAGCGACACCAGCCGCGCGGTGACGACGCCGTTGTCCACGCGATGGAACACCCGCATCGTGTCGAGCTTTCCGCCGTGCTGGTAGACGAACGTCCCCTCGTACGTCAGTTCCTGCGCGGCGCGATGGATCCGGAGCAGCCAATCGAGCGCTTCGCCCGCCGCCGCCGGCGCCGGAAAGTGGAGCACCGCGACGACGAGCGGCAGCGGAAGAAGACGGCGCCAGCCGATCATTGCTCGGCGTTGCCGTGCGCCACCACGCGCACGTACGGAAACAGGCTCGCCATGCCGCCGGTCGGCATGAACTCGTTGTGTCCGACGACGTACGGGCTCAGCTGATCGGTGGAGTCTGACGGAACGCTGGAAACGGCGACTTCGGTGGCGGGAGAAGCGGTGGCGGCAGGGGAAGCGCTGGCGGCGGTGGCGACGCGGGTATCCGGCACGTTACCGAGCGGACTATGCAGTGCCTGCATACCGAAGATCGCGATGCCGGCGATGGCAGCGGCAGCCGCGAACCCGCCCGCGAGCGGCCAGAATCGCAGCGCGCCCGACGCTTCCTCCGGGGTCTCCGTCCCCGTTTCGAGTCGGGCGACGATGCGCTCGGGGAGATCGGCCGAGACGACGACGCCCAGCTGGCGCGTCATCGCCGAGCGGATCAGGTGGTAGCGCTCCCAGGTGCGCCGCAGCTCGACGTCCTCGCCGATGGCGTTCAGCACCCGGCGCTCCTCCAGTTCATCGAGCTCGCCGTCGATCAACGCGGAAAGTCTTTCCTTCATGATCACACCGACTCGTCTTATCGTTCCAACAATGGACGCAGCTCGTGATCGATTGCCTCGCGCGCGCGGAAAATGCGCGAGCGCACGGTACCGATCGGACAATCCATCACTTGCGCGATCTCCTCGTAGCTCAACCCCTCGATCTCCCGCAGGGTGATGGCGGTGCGCAAGTCTTCGGGCAGCGATTCGATCACTCGATTGACCGTCGCGGCGATCTCGTCGGACAGCAGTGCCCGCTCGGGGGTGGCCTGGTCCCGCAGGCTCTCGCCGCTCTCGATCAGCTCCGCCCCTTCCACCTCCATGTCGTTGCTCGGGGGTCGCCGGCCCTGCGAATCGAGATAATTCTTGGCCGTATTCACCGCGATCCGGTACAGCCAAGTATAGAACGCGCTTTCGCCGCGAAACCCGTTGATCGCCCGGTACGCCTTGATGAACGCTTCCTGCGTGACGTCTTCGACCTCGCCGCGGTCACGCACGTAGCGTCCCACGAGCTTCGCCACCTTGTGCTGGTACTTGCGCACCAGGAGATCGAACGCCCGCTTGTCGCCCCGTTGAACCCGGGCGACGAGCTTCTGGTCGATGCTGCGCTCAGACATCAGGCGGCTCGTCCCGAAGCTGGACGCAGGCATCCGACTGCCAATAACTGACCGGCGCTCATGGATAAAGTTCGACTCTCCAACGGGTGTTTTCGGTTGTTATTGTGCTTGTGCGCGGCGCGGACAGCCGGTCGAAGCGGAAAACGATCGAGGTGGCACACGAGGGGGCTATGATAGGATAACCGCGACGCCACAACTACTGCGCCACTCCCCGCCAAATCCCGAATGCCACCGTTGGTTCACGCGGACGTGCTCGTCGTCGGCAGCGGCGTCGCCGGATTGAGCCTCGCGCTCCGTCTGGCCGACGAGCGGCGCGTTACCGTCCTCGCCAAGGGAGCAGCGACCGAAGGCGCAAGCTTCTACGCCCAGGGCGGCGTCGCCGCGGTGATGGACCCGGGCGAGGATTCCTTCGAGGCGCACATCGAGGACACGCTGGCCGCCGGCGCCGGGCTCTGCCGGCGCGAGACCGTCGAGTACGTGGTGCGCCGGGGGCCGGCGATGATCGCCTGGCTGCTCGCGCAGGGCGTGCCGTTCACCACCGCGGACGGCGCCGCGCTCCCGGGCCGGCTGCACCTCACCCGGGAAGGCGGCCATACGTTCCGGCGCGTGGTCCACGCCGAGGACGCGACCGGCCGCGCGATCCAGACGGTGCTCCTCGCGAAGGCCCGCGCCCATCCCCGCATCACGCTGCTCGAGGACCACATCGCGCTCGACCTCGTCACCGCGGCCAGGCTCGGGCTGTCGGGGCCCGACCGCTGCCTCGGCCTCTACGCCCTCGACCGTCGCAGCGGCAGGGTGCGCGCTTTCTCCGCACAGCATGTGGTGCTCGCGACCGGCGGCGCCTCCAAGGTGTACCTCTACACCAGCAACCCCGACACCTCGACCGGCGACGGCATCGCCATGGCCTGGCGCGCCGGTTGCCGGGTGGCGAACATGGAGTTCATGCAGTTCCATCCGACCTGCCTGTACCATCCGCGCGCCAAGTCCTTTCTGGTGAGCGAAGCGGTGCGCGGCGAAGGCGGACGGCTGCTGCTCCCCGACGGCACGCGTTTCATGCCGAGTCACGACCCGCGCGCCGAGCTCGCGCCGCGCGACGTCGTCGCGCGCGCGATCGACTACGAGATGAAGCGCGGCGGCTTCGATTACGTGCATCTCGACATCAGCCACCGCGACCCGGAATTCATCCGCAGTCACTTCCCGACCATTTATCGCCGCTGCCTGGAGCTCGGCTACGACATGACCTGCGAGCCGCTCCCGGTGGTGCCGGCGGCGCACTATACCTGCGGCGGCATCATGACCGATCTCGACGGCCGCACCGATCTCGAGGGGCTCTATGCCATCGGCGAATGCGCCCACACCGGGCTGCACGGCGCCAACCGGCTCGCGAGCAACTCGCTGCTCGAGTGTCTCGTCTTCGCCGAATCGGCGGCGCGCGCTATCGCGGCGGCGCCCGTTCCCGATACGGCGCCGCCCGCCCTCCCCGACTGGGACGAGAGCCGCGTGACGGACGCGGACGAGCAGGTGGTCGTCGCGCACAACTGGGACGAGCTGCGCCGCTGCATGTGGGACTACGTCGGCATCGTGCGCACCACCAAGCGCCTCGAGCGCGCGCGCCGGCGCATCGAGCTGCTGGCCGAGGAGATCCAAGAGTACTACGGCCACTTCCGGGTCACCAACGACCTGATCGAGCTTCGCAACCTCGTTCTCGTCGCCGAGCTCATCGTGCGCTCCGCCCTCTCGCGCCGGGAGAGCCGCGGCCTGCACTACATGCGCGACTGGCCGGCGCCCGCACCCGACTACGCCGGGCGCGACACGGTGCTCACGCCGCCGTCTGCAGCCGCAGCCGCACGCGCAACCGCCTGAAGGCCTCGGGCGAAACGGCGTCCGCCGGCACCAGCACCCCGGCCGCGACCCGGCTTCGCGCCGGGCGCACCACGAGCACCGTGAGCCACGGATGCACCCATTGCTCGACGAGTCGCGCGGGCTCCCAGTCGCCCGCGCCCCTGCGGATCGCGCAGGCGTCGTCGGCGCCGATCTTGAACGCCGTGACGGCGCGCGGGCCGCGCCGCCAGGCATGCCGGTACAGCGCGCGCCAGAACGCCGCCGCGACCAGCAGTGCAAGCGACAGCCGCCACCCTAGCGCGAGCGGCAGCACCGTGCAGATGAGGAAGGCGCCGCCGTAGACGGCGATGAAGACGGCGGCGAGCCCGCGCGACGCGCCGAGCTCGAGCGCGAGCTCAGCCGGCGATGCGGTCGACAAGCGCCGCCAGCTCCGGATCGGCGGGACGCGACCGGCGGTAGCAGTACTCGAGCAGCTCGGCGTCCGGCAGGTCGAGCAGGCGCTCGAGCGCCGCGTACTCGCGGGCGTCGAGATGGGGAAAATCGCGGGTGAGAAAATCCTGGAACAGGAGATCGAGCTCGAGCATTCCGCGCCGGCAGCGCCAGCGCAGCCGCTCGCGGCGGCGCGTCTCGTCCATCGGCGTATCCATGCGTCGCGGCGTTCGCGAATCGGCTCCTTGCTTCCGGGCGGCCGCGCCGCCCGGACACGTCACGTAACGCGCTTGACCAGCATCTGCCGGATGTGCCCGATCGCCTGGCTCGGGTTGAGGCCTTTCGGACACACCTCGGTGCAGTTCATGATCGTGTGGCAGCGGAACAGCTTGTACGGATCCTCGAGATCGTCGAGACGCTCTCCGGTCGCCTGATCGCGGCTGTCGGCGAGGAAGCGGTAGGACCAGAGCAGCGCAGCCGGCCCCATGAACTTGTCGGGATTCCACCAGAAGGACGGGCACTGCGTCGAGCAGCAGGCGCACAGGATGCACTCGTATACGCCGTTCAGCTTCTCGCGCTCCTCGGGCGACTGGAGCCGCTCACGCTCCGGCGGCGGATCGTTGTTGATCAGGTACGGCTTGGCCGCGTGGTACTGCTTGAAGAACTGCGACATGTCCACGATCAGGTCGCGGATCACCGGCTGACCGGGCAGCGGTTTCAGCACCACGGGCTCCTTGAGGTCGGCGAGGCGCGTGATGCACGCGAGCCCGTTCTTGCCGTTGATGTTCATCGCGTCCGAGCCGCACACGCCCTCGCGGCAGGAGCGGCGGAAAGCGAGCGTGTCGTCGACCTCCTTGATGCGCACCAGCGCATCGAGGAGCATCCGGTCCGTCGGCTGCAGGGCGATCTCGTAGTCCTGCATGTACGGCTTGGCGTCGACCTCCGGGTTGTAGCGAAAGATGGAAAAGCGCACGTCAGGACCTCGCTAACAGAACTGCAACCGCGCTGCTGTGCTCGACTGTCTCCGCAACGGCGCGCCCGCTCGCGCGGGCGCGTGCATCAATATGTCCGCGCCTTCGGCTCGAACGGCTCGACGGTCAGGGGCTTCAGGTGCACCGGCCGGTACTCCAGGCGGTGGCCCTCCTTGAAGTAGAGCGTGTGCTTGAGCCAGTTCACGTCGTCGCGCTTCGGGAAGTCGGCGCGGTCGTGCGCCCCGCGACTCTCCTTGCGCGCTTCGGCGGACACCAGCGTCGCCACCGCCACCTCGATCATGTTGTCGAGCTCGAGCGCCTCGATGCGCGCGGTGTTGAACACCTTCGATTTGTCCTTGATCTCGGTGCGGGCCGCGCGCTCGGCGATCTCCTTGATCTTCTTGACCCCCTCGACGAGCAGGTCCGGGAAGCGGAACACGCCGCAGTGCGTCTGCATCGTGCGCCGCATGTCCGCGGCGACGTCCGCGACGCGCTCACCGTTCTTCTGGTTTTCGAGGCGCGCGAGGCGGGCGAGCGTGCGATCGGCGGCGTCCTTCGGCAGGTTCTTGTGGCCGGGATTCTCGCGCAGGAAGCGGATCGCGGATTCCGCGGCCGCGCGGCCGAACACGAGCAGATCGGTGAGCGAATTAGTGCCGAGGCGGTTCGCGCCGTGGACCGAGGCGCAGGCGCATTCGCCCGCGGCGTAGAAGCCGGGCACCGGCACCTCGGGGTTGCCGTTCTGCGGCACCACCACTTCGCCGCGGTAATTGCTCGGCAGTCCGCCCATCTGATAGTGCACGGTCGGCACCACCGGAATCGGATCGCGCACCGGGTCCACGTTCGCGAACTTCTTCGCGATCTCGCGGATGCCGGGCAGGCGCTTCGCAATCTTCTCCTCGCCCAGGTGATCGAGCTTGAGCAGGAGGTAATCACCGTCGGGGCCGCAACCGCGACCTTCCTTGATCTCCGTCGCCATCGCGCGCGACACGACGTCGCGGCTCGCCAGATCCTTCATGTTCGGTGCGTAGCGCTCCATGAAGCGCTCGCCGTTCTTGTTGAGCAGGAATCCGCCCTCGCCGCGCACGCCCTCGGTGATGAGCACGCCGGCCCCGGCGACGCCGGTCGGATGGAACTGCCAGAACTCCATGTCCTGCAGCGGAATGCCGGCGCGCGCCGCCATACCGAGCCCGTCGCCGGTGTTGATGAAGGCGTTCGTGCTCGCGGCGTAGATGCGTCCGGCCCCGCCGGTCGCGAAGATGGTCGCGCGCGCGTGAAGGATCGAAATCTCGCCCGTCTCCATCTCCATCGCCGTGACGCCGAGCACCTGCCCGCTCGCGTCGCGGATCAGATCGAGCGCCATCCACTCCACCAGGAAGCGCGTATTCGCGCGCACGTTGCGCTGATAGAGCGTGTGCAGCATTGCGTGGCCGGTGCGGTCCGCGGCGGCGCAGGAGCGCTGCACCGGCTTCTCCCCGAAGTTCTGCGAATGCCCGCCGAACGGCCGCTGATAGATCGTGCCGTCGGGGTTGCGGTCGAACGGCATGCCGTAGTGCTCGAGCTCGATCACGGCAGCCGGCGCGTTGCGGCACATGTACTCGATCGCGTCCTGGTCGCCGAGATAGTCGGAGCCCTTGACCGTGTCGTACATGTGCCAGTGCCAGTCGTCCGGCTCCATGTTGCCGAGCGCGGCACCGATGCCGCCCTGCGCCGCGACCGTGTGCGAGCGCGTCGGGAACACCTTGGACAGAACCGCCGTCGAGAGCCCCGCCTCCGAGAGCTGCAGCGCCGCACGCAGGCCGGCCCCGCCGGCACCCACCACGATCGCGTCGAACCGATGCACCGGCAGCGTCGTCATGCCCCGCCTCCGAAAAGAATCTGCACGGCCCAGACGGCGAGCGCGATGAGCCCGAACGCGGTGAGCGTGCTCACCGCGAAGCGCAGGCCGGTCGGATGGATGTAGTCCAGGTAGATGCTCCGCAGGCCGGTCCACGCATGCGCGAGCAGGCTTCCGATGAAAAGCGTCCAGGCGAGACGCACCGCCGTCGAGCTGAAGTATTCGGTCCACCCGGCGTAATCGGGCGTCGGCCCGACCAGCAGGCAGATCACGAGATACACGGTGAATGCGCCGAGATAGAGGGAACTCAGGCGCTGGATCAGGAATGCGGCGGTTCCCCGATGGGCGCTGCCGAGCGGGCGGGAGCGGCTCATAGCGCGGCCCCCACGATGATCACGGTGAGCACCGAGGCGATGAACGTGAGCCACGCGCTGCGGCGCGCGGTCGCGAGGTCGTGCCCCACGCCGACGTCCATCAGCAAGTGGCGTATGCCCGAGTACAGGTGCTGCACCAGGAGCCAGAGCACGAGCAGCCCGAGGATGCGTCCGATACCGCTTCCGAAGAACCGCTGCACCTGCGCGAAACGCTCGGGGCCCTGCAGCGACGCGTGCAATGCCCACAGCGCGAACGGCGTGACGAGCGCGAGCACGGCGCCGGTAATTCGGTGGGTTATCGAGACGACGGCGCCGATCGGCTGTCGTATTTGGAGCAGATTGAGGAAAACCGGACGCTTGGCGGCTTGTTGCATCGCTTTTCTTGGAATTTCGGCTCGGCAGGAATAAAGGGAAACGCCCTCAAAGCACCCTGCGGCGGCGGGGTATTATATAGGGCCTCTGCACCGTCTGGAAGCGATCTCGCGATGAGCTCGGCGCAGCACGACTGGGATGTCTTCCTCGAAGGGCGCGGCGCGGTACGCGCCGGCGGTGCGGTCGCGGCGTTCGGCGACTCGCAACGCGCGGCGCGCGATGCCACCGTGCTCGTCGACCTTTCGCACGTGTCGATCATTCGCGCCGCCGGCCCGGATGCGACCGCCTTCCTCAACGGACAGCTCACGTGCGACGTGCGCGAGGCGGGCGAAACGCGCAGCCTCCTCGGCGCCTGGTGCAGCCCGAAAGGCCGCATGCTCGCGGTGTTCCGGTTGTGGCGCGCGCAGGAGGCCTACCTTCTGCAGCTTCCGCGGGTGCTGTGCGCAGACATTCTTAAGCGGCTGCGCACGTATGTGCTGCGGGCGAAAGTCGTGCTCGACACGCTCGACGATACACACGTGCGTTTCGGCGTCGCCGGACCGCGCGCCGCCGCCCTCCTCGAGGAAGCCCTCGGCAACATTCCGCCGACGGAGAACGGCGTTGCGACCGCGGGCGACGTGACCGTCCTCCGGATCGCGGGCGCCCACGCGCGCTTCGCGCTCGTCGCGCCCTTTCCCGAAGCGCAACGGTTGTGGACAACCCTCGAGCGCGAGGCGCGTCCCGCAGGCGCAGCGGTATGGGACTGGCACGACATCGCCGCCGGCATTCCCGTGGTGCTCCCCGCCACCAGCGAGGCGTTCCTGCCGCAGGAAGCGAATCTCGAACTCCTCGGAGGCGTCAGCTTCACCAAGGGGTGCTATGTCGGACAGGAGATCGTCGCGCGCGTGCACTACCGCGGGCGCGTGAAGCAGCGCATGTACCGGGCGCATGTTGCGACGGAAACGGCGCCCGAGCCCGGAGTGCCGATATACGCGCCGGAAGTCTCGGACCAGACAAGCGGCACGGTGGTCCTCGCCGCTCCGGCGCCCGGAGGGGGCTGCGATCTGCTCGCCGTGATCTACAGCGATCGGGTGGACCGGGACCTCCGCCTCGGCAGCCCGACCGGGGCGACGCTCGGCGTCGAGGCGCTGCCCTACGCCATAACCGACCCGCCGACACCGTGACAGCTCGCCGAGTCGCGCGGTCAGCGGGCCGCGGCCCTGCCGCGCGCCGGCGCCCGGGCGGAGCGCGGCGTGCCGTCGATCACCTGATAGAACGTCTCGCCGTTCTTGATCATGCCGAGCTCGATGCGGGCGCGCTCCTCGATCGCCGCGAGCCCCTGCTTGAGATCCACCACCTCGGCGGCGAGCGCCTGGTTGCGTTCGCGCAGCCGCCCGTTCTCCGCGCGCTGCTCGGCGATCTCGCGCTTCAGCCGCCAGACGGCGAGCACGCCGCCGCTGCCGAGCCACAGCGGATACTGCAGCACGATCAGGAGCGCGAGCAGACCGTAAAAGGCCAGGCGCCAGGGCGGCAGGCGTCGCACGCGAGCTGTCCGGCTGTTGTCGTTACGCGGAGATTAGCGCACATTCCTGCGAAGATGAACGCGCGCCGTGCGCCCCTCGTCGGCCTGCGGAAGCGGCCTCCTCAGGCGCGCTTCCTCGCCAATGCGGCGCGTCCGGGATAACGCGCGGCGGCGCCGAGCGCTTCCTCGATGCGCAGCAGCTGGTTGTACTTGGCGATCCGGTCGGAGCGCGAGAGCGAACCGGTCTTGATCTGCCCGGCGCCCGTTGCCACGGCGAGGTCCGCAATGAACGCGTCTTCCGTCTCGCCCGAGCGGTGGGAAATCACCGCGGTATAACCGGCCGCGCGCGCCGTCGCGACGGCTTCGAGCGTCTCGGTGAGCGTCCCGATCTGATTCACCTTAATAAGAATCGAGTTCGCTATGCCCTGCTCGATTCCCTGCTTCAGGATCCCGGTATTCGTGACGAAGAGGTCGTCGCCGACGAGCTGCACCGTGGCACCCAGCCGCTGCGTCAGGACCTTCCAGCCGTCCCAGTCGCCCTCGGCGCAGCCGTCTTCGATGCTGACGATCGGATAACGCGCGCACCAGTCGGCGAGCACGTCCACGAACTC
The DNA here is from genome assembly GCA_036563785.1 of Burkholderiales bacterium. GTDB lineage: Bacteria > Pseudomonadota > Gammaproteobacteria > Acidiferrobacterales > Sulfurifustaceae > JACQFZ01. The sequence goes on from DATCLR010000177.1 coordinate 18,495, forward strand.
AGCGGCGGTGAGCTCCCGCTTCTCCGAGGCCAGCACATAGCGCCCGTCCTTGTAGAATTCGCTGCTCGCGCAATCGAGGCCGAGCGCGATGTCCTCGCCGAGCCGGTAGCCGGCCTTCTCGATCGCCTCAACGATCACCTGCAGCGCGGCCTCGTTCGAGGGCAGATCCGGCGCGAAGCCGCCCTCGTCGCCGACCGCAGTGCTGAGCCCGCGCCCGTGCAGCACCTTCTTGAGCGCGTGGAACACCTCGGCGCCGTAGCGCAGCGCCTCGGCGAAGGTCGGTGCGCCGAGCGGCAGAATCATGAACTCCTGCAGGTCGACGCTGTTGTCGGCGTGCGCCCCGCCGTTGATGATGTTCATCATCGGCACCGGCATGACGAACTCGCCGCTGCGGTTGAGATAGCGGTAGAGCGGCTGCCCGGCGGCGGCCGCCGCGGCGCGCGCCGCCGCCATCGACACCGCGAGGATGGCGTTCGCGCCCAGGCGCGACTTCGTTTCCGTGCCGTCGAGCTCGATCATGGCGCGGTCGAGGCCCGCCTGGTCGGCTGCGTCCCGGCCGACGAGGAGCTTGCGGATCTCCGTGTTGACGTTCGCCACCGCCCGGGTGACGCCCTTGCCGAGGTAGCGTTTCGGATCGCCGTCCCGCAGCTCCAGCGCCTCGCGCGAGCCCGTCGATGCGCCCGAGGGCACCGCGGCGCGGCCCATCGCCCCGGATTCGAGGATGACGTCGGCCTCGACGGTCGGGTTGCCCCGCGAGTCGAGGATTTCGCGGGCCCGGATATCGGCAATCTTGAACATGCTCGGTTTTCCTCTCGCTTCACGGCACAAAACGCAGAGGACGCCGAGGCCGCAGAAGAATCGGGCAACATGGCCGTCTCCGCTGCGCCCTCCGCGTCCTCGCGGTGAATCTCGCTGGCTAGGCCGACATCATCGCCTGCTCGGCGAAACCGCGGCGCTTCACCACCGCGTCCAGCTCTTTCAGCGTCTCGAGCAGCTCCCGCATGCGCCCGAGCGGCCAGGCGTTCGGTCCGTCCGACAGCGCCTTGTCGGGATCCGGGTGCGTTTCCATGAAAAGCCCCGCGACACCCGCCGCGATCGCCGCACGCGCGAGCACGGGAACGAACTCGCGCTGTCCCCCGCTGCGTTGGCCCAGTCCGCCCGGCAGCTGGACCGAATGCGTGGCATCGAACACGACCGGACAGCCGGTCTCGCGCATGATCGCCAGCGCGCGCATGTCGGATACCAGGTTGTTGTACCCGAACGAGACGCCCCGCTCGCACACGAGCACGCGCCCGCGCCCGCCCGCGGCGAACGCCTTCTCCACGACGTTCTTCATGTCGTGCGGCGCCAGGAACTGGCCCTTCTTGATGTTGACCGGCTTGCCCGCGCGCACCACCGCCTGAATGAAGTCCGTCTGGCGGCAAAGGAACGCGGGTGTCTGCAGCACGTCGACCACCGCGGCGACCGGCGCGATCTCGGGAATGTCGTGCACGTCCGTCAGCACCGGCACGCCCACCTCGCGCCGCACGCGCGCGAGGATCTCGAGCCCGCGCTCGAGCCCCGGGCCGCGAAACGACGTGTGGGAGCTCCGGTTGGCCTTGTCGAACGAGGACTTGTAGATGAACGGGATGCCGAGCGCGTCCGTGATCTCCTTGAGCTGCTGCGCCGACTCGAGCGCCAGCGCCTCGGATTCGACGACGCAGGGACCGGCGATCAGGAAGAACGGCTGCTCCAGGCCGACCTCGAAGCCGCAGAGCTTCATCGAGCCGCCGCCTGCCGACGCTGTGCGTTCGCGCGACACGCGCGCGCCGCCTCGATGTAAGCGGTGAAGAGCGGATGTCCGTCGCGCGGCGTCGAGGTGAACTCGGGATGGAACTGGACGCCGATGAACCAGGGATGATCGGGCAGCTCGATCACCTCGACCAGCGTGCCGTCGATGGAGGTCCCGGCGATCACGAGACCCCTGGCCTCGAGCGGCTCGCGGTAGTTGTTGTTGAACTCGTAGCGGTGCCGGTGGCGCTCGACGATCACGTCCTTGCCGTAGATCGCGTACGTGCGCGTTCCGGGGCGCAGCCGGCACTCCTGGGCGCCGAGGCGCATGGTGCCGCCGAGATCGCCGCCGGCGCTTCGATACTCCTTGATGCCCTCGGGCGTCATCCATTCGGTGATCATGGCGATCACGGGGTGCGGGGTCTTCGGATCGAACTCGGTGCTGTGCGCGCCTTCCAGGCCGGCGACGTTGCGCGCGAACTCGATCGCCGCCACCTGCATCCCGAGGCAGACGCCGAGATACGGAATGCCGTGCGTGCGTGCGTAGCTCGCCGCGGCGATCTTCCCCTCGATGCCCCGCTCGCCGAACCCGGGGCCGACGAGAATCGCATCGGCGCCTTCGAGGGAGGCCGTGCCTTCGGACTCGATGAGCTCCGAATCCACGTAGCGGATGTTGACGCGCGTACGCGTGTGGATGCCGCCGTGCTTGAGCGCCTCGCTCAGCGACTTGTACGACTCGGTCAGGTGCACATACTTGCCGACGAACGCGATCTCGACCTCGCCGGTCGTATGCTCCATCGCGTGCACCACCTTGTCCCACTCGGACAGGTTCGCGCGGCGCGCGTTGATGCGCAGCTTCTCCACCACGATCTCGTCGAGCCCCTGCTCGTGCAGCAGCCGCGGGATCTTGTAGATGTTGTCGACGTCCGGCGTCGAGATGACCGCCCGGGGCGCGACGTTCGTGAACAGCGCGATCTTGCGCCGCTCGTCCTCCGGCAGCATGCGCTCCGAGCGGCAGAGCAGGATGTCGGGCTGGATGCCGATCGACAGGAGCTCCTTCACCGAGTGCTGCGTCGGCTTGGTCTTGAGCTCGCCGGCGGCGGCGATGTACGGCACGAGCGTCAGGTGCACGAAGACGCAGTTGCCCGGCCCGTGCTCGATGCCCATCTGCCGGATGGCCTCGAGGAACGGCAGCGACTCGATGTCGCCGACCGTGCCCCCGATCTCGACCAGCGCGATGTCGGCGCCCGCCGCGCCCTCCTCGATGCAGCGCTTGATCTCGTCGGTGACGTGCGGAATCACCTGCACCGTCGCGCCCAGGTAGTCCCCGCGGCGCTCCTTGCGGATCACGTTCTCGTAGATCTTGCCGGTGGTGAAGTTGTTGCGCTTGCCGACGCGGGTGCGCACGAAGCGCTCGTAGTGCCCGAGGTCGAGATCGGTCTCGGCGCCGTCGTGCGTGACGTACACCTCGCCGTGCTGATACGGGCTCATGGTGCCCGGATCAACGTTTATATAGGGGTCGAGCTTGAGCAGCGTGACCTTCAGACCGCGGGCTTCCAGGATGGCACCGAGGGAGGCGGCGGCGATACCTTTGCCCAGGGATGAAACGACGCCGCCCGTAATGAAGACGAATTTGGTCATGGAAACCCGTTCTGACTAAGTGAGTCGCCGGCTGCAGCCGCATTGCGCGGCCGCTCGCATGGTCATGGCCGAAACGCCGCCCCGAGCGCCGGTGTGGGCTCGGGGAACTATGCTGCCGCGACGTCGGAACGGAAGTACACGGTACCAGACCGGGTCCGTTTGCACAACCGCACGCGCGAACCGAAACGGTGCGCAAGGACGATCGCCACGAACCGCGGCGCGTGCGCGCGGGTGCCGCGGCACGCGGTGGCCGTCGAACGTGAATCAGAGCGTCGTCCATTCACGCGACGGCCGCTCGAGCACGAGCACGAAGCCGGGCTCGTCGGCGCGCGCCGCATAGGGATCGCACACCCAGCGATCGCCGATCGCCGCGAGCGTGTCGTCGACGTAAACGAGCGGCAGGTGCGTGCGCTCCCACGGCGGCACGCCTGCTTCCTGCAGCAGCTTCTTGACCTTCCGATGATGCCCGCGCAGCAGGCAGCGCTCGCCGCCGCGGCGCAACCGCACGTGCAGCGTCCGCCCGGCGACGCGTGCCTGCGACAGCCCGCGGCCGTGTGCCGGCGCGGCGCGCAGCCGCCACGCGCCGCCCGGCCCCTCGAGCACCTGCGTCGGTTCCCACATCGCTTCCCATGCGCCGCTCGGCGCCCGCACGGGCGCGAGCCACACGAGGCGGTCGCGGTAGCGACGCACCTCGCCCTCCGGAAGCCGCACCGCCGCGTGCCGCGTCTGCGGTGCCGTCTCGATTCGCGCGAGCATTTCGCGCAGCACGCGCTCCGACGGCGCGCGTGCGCCGCGGGCGCGCAGCCAGTAGCGCAGCGCGTTGCGACGGCGCTCCGGCGCGAGCGCCAGCAGCGCGTCGACCGAGAGCGCTCCTTCCTCGTCCGCGCACGCCGCCACATCCTCGCGGCCGAGCGCCTCGAGCAGCACGAGCGCCTCGGCCTGATGGCGCGCGGCCGCGGCCAGACGCGCGGCCGCACGCGGCCAGCGCTCGGTGAGCACGGGGAACACGCGCTGGCGCAGAAAATTGCGCGCGAGCGCGGTGTCGCGGTTGCTCGCATCCTCGACCCACGTCAGCCCGTGCTCGGCGGCGTAGCGCGCGAGCGCCGCGCGCGGAAAGTCGAGCAGCGGACGCGCGATGCGGCCCCGGCCGAACGGCGCAATGGCGGGCATCGCGGCGAGCCCGGCGGGTCCTGCACCGCGCAGCAGCTGCAGGAGCACCGTTTCCGCCTGATCGTCCTGGTGGTGCGCCGTGAGGAGTACCGCATCCGCGGGCAGCAGCCGGCGAAGCGCGTCATAGCGTGCGCGGCGCGCAGCCTCCTCGAGACCGAGATCGGCGATGTCGCGCACCGCGACCCGCTCCGCCCGGTGGGGCACCGAGAGCGCCGCACAAACCGCCGCCGTATGGCGCGCCCACGCCTCCGAGGCCGGCTGCAGCCCGTGATCGATGTGCAGCGCGCTCACCTCCCAGGGTGCCCGCGCACGCAGTGCCGCGGCCGCATGGAGCAGGACGTGTGAATCCATACCGCCGCTGTAGGCGACGACGAGCGGATCCTTCGGGCCGAGGCCCAGGATTTCGGTTAGTACGTGCGCGAGAGCGTCGGGATCGAAGCGGTCGCGAGGGGATCGTTCCTGAGGCGGCGAGCGCTCCGCGTCAGGATTCCTTGAATTCCCCATAGCGCATCAGCCGCTCGTAGCGGGCCGCGAGCAGCTGCGCCGGCGGGATCGCGCGCAGCTTCTCGAGTTCCTCGAGCAGCACGGCTTTCAGACGCCGCGCCATCTCGTCCACGTCGCGGTGCGCCCCGCCGAGCGGCTCCGGCACCACGACGTCGACGAGACCGAGACGCGCGAGGCGCTCGGCGGTGATGCCCATGGCCTCGGCCGCGGCCCCGGCCTTGTCGGCGGCGCGCCACAGGATCGAGGCGCAGCCCTCGGGCGAAATCACCGAGTAGGTGCTGTACTGCAGCATCAACGAACGGTCGCACACGCCGATCGCGAGCGCGCCGCCGGAGCCGCCTTCGCCGATCACCACGCTCACGATCGGTGTCTGCAGGCGCGCCATCACGTAGAGATTGCGCGCGATCGCCTCGCTCTGGCCGCGCTCCTCTGCGCCGACGCCCGGATACGCACCGGGCGTATCGATGAACGTGATGAGCGGCAGGCGAAAGCGCTGCGCCATCTGCATCAGTCGCAGCGCCTTGCGGTAACCCTCGGGTCGCGGCATGCCGAAATTGCGCCGCACCTTCTCGCGCGTGTCCCGGCCTTTCTGGTGGCCGATCACCACGACCGGCTCGCCCTCGAGCCGCGCTAGGCCGCCGACGATCGCGGGGTCGTCCGCGAAATTGCGGTCGCCGTGCAGCTCGTGGAAGTCGGTGAAAATGCGCTGGACGTAGTCGAGCGTGTACGGGCGCAGCGGATGGCGCGCGAGCTGCGAGACCTGCCACGGAGTGAGTGAAGTGAAAATGGACTCGGTCAGCCGGCGGCTCTTCGCCCGCAGCCGGTTGACCTCTTCGGCGATGTCGGCGCCGTGTGGTGCCGATTGCAGCGCCTCGATCTTCGCCTCGAGCTCGGCAATCGATTGCTCGAAGTCCAGGTAGTTATGGTTCATTGTCCGCCTTCAGCCTTCCGGACGACGGCGCTCGCGCGGGCCGACGACGGCCGAGACAGGCGCCTCCATCAGCGGTACTCGAGGTGAACGTTCCGTTCTCCGGCCAGCCGGCCGAGGCGTTCGAGAACGGCGCGGCTAGGAACGATTCGCCATTCTTCGCCGAGCACCAGCTCGACTTCGGCCGCTTCGCTCCGGTAGCGCACGTGGACCGGGCACGGCCCCTGGCTCGGCGCGAGGATCTGCTTGAGCTCGTCCACGAATCCGTTCGCGGCGATCGCGGCGTCCACGGAGATGACGACCCGGGAGCCGAACGCTGCGCGCGCCTGGTCGATATTATAGATCTCCTCCGCGGACATTTTGAATCCGCCGGTGTACTCGTCGACCGACACGTGCCCCTTCACCACGAGGAGCGCGTCCTTCACCAGTAGCTCCCGGCAGCGCTCGAAGAGCTCGGAGAACACCGCGAGCTCCAGGCGTCCGGTGCGGTCGTCGAGCGTCACGAACGCCATGCGGTCGCCGCGGCGCGTCTGCATGACCCGCAGGCCGACCACGAGCCCTGCGACCACGATGGGGCTGTCCTCGGTCGGCCTGAGCTCCGCGATAGTGCTGCTCGCGATGTGCTTCAAGTCGTGCATGTAGCGCTCGATCGGGTGGCCGGTGAGATACAGCCCGAGCGTTTCCTTCTCGCCTTCCAGCCTCTGCTCCTCGGTCCATTCCGGCACCTCCTCGTACGCCGGCACCGGCGCGGCCGCGACCGTTCCGCCGAACAGATCGCCCTGCCCCGCCGCGCTGTTGGTCGCGTGCCGGTCGGCCTCGGCGAGCGCGCGCGTCAGCGACGCCATCAGCGCGGCGCGGTGTGTGCCGAGGCTGTCGAGCGCGCCGGCCTTGATGAGCGACTCGAGCACGCGCCGGTTGACGCGGCGCAGATCGAGGCGCTTGCACAAATCGAAGAGGTCGGTGAACGGCCCCCCTTCGGCACGCGCCTGCTGGATCGCCTCGATCGCCGACTGGCCGAGCCCCTTGATCGCGCCGAGCCCGTAGAGGATCGTCTTGTCGTCCACCGGCACGAATTCGTACTCGCACCGGTTGATGTCGGGCGGCAGCACCGTCAGCTTCATGTCGCGGCACTCGGCGATCATGGTGACCACCTTGTCGGTCTTGTCCATATCGGACGAGAGCACCGCCGCCATGAACGCCGCCGGATAGTGCGTCTTGAGCCAGGCGGTCTGGTACGCGATGAGCGCGTACGCGGCCGAATGCGAGCGGTTGAAGCCGTAGCCCGCGAACTTCTCGATCAGGTCGAATATCTGAGCCGCGAGCTTCGGGTCCACGCCGCGCTCGCGCGCGCCGTTCACGAACGTCTCGCGCTGCTTCGCCATCTCCTCGGGCTTCTTCTTGCCCATGGCCCGGCGCAGCAGGTCGGCCGACCCGAGCGTATAGCCCGAGAGCACCTGCGCGATCTGCATCACCTGCTCCTGGTACAGGATCACGCCGTACGTCGGCTTCAGGATCGGCTCGAGGCTCGGATGCGGATACTTGACCGGCGTGCGCCCGTGCTTGCGGTCGATGTAGTCGTCGACCATGCCGGACTGCAGCGGTCCGGGCCGGAACAGCGCGACGAGCGCGATGATCTCCTCGAACTTGTCCGGCTTCAGGCGGTTGATGAGATCCTTCATGCCGCGCGACTCGAGCTGGAACAGCGCCGTCGTCTTGTACGACTTGAGCAGCGCGTAAGTGGCCGGATCGTCGATCGGGATCTGCGAGATCACGAGCGGCGCCTCGCCCTTGCGGGCGCGTTCGCGGTTGATGATCTTGACCGCCTTGTCGATGATCGTGAGCGTGCGCAGACCGAGGAAGTCGAACTTGACGAGCCCGAGCTTCTCGAGGTCCTCCATGTCGAACTGCGTGACGGCCTGGTGGCCGCCCTGCTCGCAGTAGAGCGGCATGAAGTCGGTGAGCGGGCTCGGCGCGATGACGACGCCTCCCGCGTGCTTGCCGGCGTTGCGCGCGAGGCCTTCGAGCATCCTCGCGGTGTCGATGAGCGCGCGTACGTCCTCCTCCTTCTCGTAGCGCTCCTTGAGCAGGGGCTCGATCTCGAGCGCGCGGTCGAGCGTCATGCCGATCTCGAACGGCACGAGCTTCGCGATCTTGTCCACGTAGCCGTACGGGTGGCCGAGCACGCGCCCGACGTCGCGCACCACCGCGCGCGCCGCCATCGTGCCGTGGGTGATGATCTGCGCGACTCGCTCGGCGCCGTAGCGCCGCGTCACGTACTCGATCACCTCGTCGCGCCGCTCCATGCAGAAGTCCACGTCGAAGTCGGGGAGCGAGACGCGCTCCGGGTTGAGGAAGCGCTCGAACAGCAGATCGTACTTGATCGGATCGAGCTCGGTGATGCCGAGGCAGTAGGCGACGAGCGATCCCGCGCCCGAGCCGCGGCCGGGCCCCACGGGAATGCCGTTGCGCTTCGCCCACTGGATGAAGTCCGCGACGATCAGGAAGTAGCCGGCGAAGCCCATCTTCACGATGACGTCGAGCTCGAGCTCGAGGCGCGCTTCGTACTCCCTGGCGCGGCGCGCACGCTCCTCCTCGGGGAACGTGCCGAGGTGGCGCTCGAGGCCGGCGCGGCTGTTGCGCCGGAGCACCTCGTTCACGTCCTCTTCGCGGCCGCCGCCCTCCGCGGTCTCGAACTTCGGCAGGTAGTAGCGCCCGAACGTGATGCGGTAATTGCAGCGGCGCGCGATCTCGACGCTGTTCGCGAGCGCCTCGGGAACGTCGGCGAAGAGCTCCCGCATCTCGGCGCTCGAGCGGAAGTACTGCTGCGGCGTGTGCCGCCGCGGCCGGCGCGTGTCGGTGAGCACCCGGCCTTCCTGGATGCAGACGCGCACCTCGTGCGCCTCGAACTCCTCCCGCTTCAGGAACATCACCGGATTGGTCGCCACCACCGGGAGCCCGACGGCGTGGGCGAACGCGACCGCCGCGTGGTTGTACTCCTCCTGCCGCGGCTGGCCGATGCGCTGCAGCTCGATGTAGAACCGCCCCGGGAACCAGCCGACGTGATCCGCGGCCGCCGCTTCCGCCGCCGCCTCGTTGCCGGCGAGCAGCGCGAGACCTATCTCGCCTTCGTGCGCGCCCGAGAGCGCGATCAGGCCGGCGCAGCTGTCCGCGTCGAGCCAGGCGCGCGCGAGGCACGGACGCCCCGAATGCTGGCCCTCCCGGTACGCGCGCGTCATCAGCCGCGACAGGTTGCGGTAGCCGGTTTCGTTCTGGCAGAGCAGCGTCAGCCGCGTGGGCCGGTGCGGATCGGACGGATTCGCGAGCCACATGTCGGCGCCGATGATCGGCTTCACGCCGGCAGCGACGGCCGCCTGATAGAACTTCACGGCGCCGAACACGTTGCAGAGATCCGTGAGCCCGACCGCCGGCATTCCGTCGGCGGCGGCGGCGGCGGCGAGATCCGGCAGCCGGACGATGCCGTCCGCCAGGGAGAACTCCGAGTGAACCCGCAGATGAACGAAGGGTGCGCTCACGGGCGCAATTTGACCCCAAATGCCATGGGGACGGAAGACCGGACCGTCGGTGCGAGAACGCGCGTGACCTCGATTCGTTGGTCGCGCGGCCGCGCGCCGCTATACTCGCCGGCCACTCGACTCGCGGCCCGATGCGCATCGCCGTCTTCCGCCCGATCGTCTGGATGCTGCTCGCGCCGGCAACGACCGCACTCGCCGCCGATCCCGATGCTCCGCTTCCGACCTACAACCAGAGCCCGCTCGTGCAGATTTACGGATTGCCGCATCCCGGCAGCGCGCGCGTGCTCGCGGCGGGAGAACGGGAAGCGCGAGTTTCCGTCGACGTAGCGAATCATTTTTTCGCCGCTTCGCACACGGGCGAGCGTCTGCTGCTCGACGGCGAGACTCATCGCGTCACGTTCGCGCTGCGCTACGGCATGCGCGGCGGCGAATGGGGAATCGAGCTGCCCTACCTGCGGCACAG
>DATCLR010000179.1:0-8953 GCA_036563785.1 Burkholderiales bacterium
GGTACATGCACATCGGCGACGATGTGCATCTCGGACCCGGCTGTCTCCTGATCGCGCTCGATCGCTATCCGCTGATGCCGTATGCGGACGTCGACGGGCGGCCGCGCGCCGTGCAGCAGTTCCGGCCGCGTCTCGTGATCGGTAACCGTGTCACGGCGACCGGCGCGCTGACGCTCGCGGCGCATCAGGAGATCGTGATCGAGGACGACGTGCTGTTCGCGGCGAACATCAACATCACCGACGGTCTGCACGGATACGCCAACGCCGATGAGCCGTACAAGTACCAGCCGATCTTTCGTATCGCTCCGATAAGGATCGGGCGCGGCGCCTGGATCGGCCAGAACGTGCAGGTGCTTCCCGGCGTCACCATCGGGGAGCTCGCGATCATCGGCGCGAACAGTGTCGTCACGCGGGACGTGCCGCCGCGCTCGATCGCCGTCGGCGCGCCGGCGCGCGTCATCAAGCGCTGGAACGAGCAGTCGGGCCGCTGGGAAACGCCGGAGACCGCATCCGAGCAGCGGCCGGCTCGATCCAGGCGGTGAGGGACGCCGCGGGCGGGAGCGGGCGGACGTAACGGAGCGGTGCACGGCAGCGGGCGGTCATAGCAACTACAAGGAGGGGCGCCATGATGACCGATTCGATGGCCCGGGCGGACGGGGAGCTAAGGTCGGCCGATTCGGCGCCGAGCGCTTCTGCGCTCCATTGGGGACAGTTCCTGCTCGGTCCTGAGCACGTCGAGCTTCCGGCGGGGTGGATTTCGCAGCGGCTGTCGAACGGCGCGTGGCTCGGAACGCATCCCGAGCTTCCCGTGCACCGCGCGGTCGCCGCCGAGGGCGAGCTCGTGCTGATCGGCTTCGTCCTCGATCCGCGCGAGCCCGAGGCGACGGATACGCAGATCCTCGAGCGTCTGCTGAAGGAGGCGAGGTCGCTTCCGCACTTGCTTCGCGCGACCGGCGGGCTCGGCGGGCGCTGGGCGCTCGTGGCCACTACCGACGACGGCGAGCACGTTTTCACCGATGCGCTCGGGCTGCGGCAGGTCTTTCATACGCGCGGTGCGGAGCACGGGGGCGTCTGGGCCATGTCGCAGCCCGGTCTGGCGATCGAATGCCTGGGCTGCGGTCTGGATCCTGCCGCCCTGGCTTTCGTCGACTCTTACGCGTTTCGTGCCGCGGCCGAGTATCGCTGGCCGGGCGCGGAGGCGCCGGTGACGGGGTTGCGCCATCTGCTGCCGAACCACGTGCTCGATCTCCGCACGGGGCGGGTCGCGCGCTACTGGCCGGACGGCCCGCTCGCACCGTTGCGTCCATCCGAAGCGATCGAGCGCGCGGCGGAGCTCCTTCGGGGCCTGGTGCGCGCCGCCGCGCTGCGGTACGAGCTGGCGCTGTCGCTCACCGCGGGTCTCGACAGCCGGCTCGTGCTCGCCGCCGCGCGGGACGTGCGCGACAGGCTCAGCTACGTGACCGTGCGGCAGGCGCGCATGCCCGATCATCACGACGACATACGGGTCCCCGCGCGCCTGCTCGCCCGCGTGGGTCTGCCGCACGAGGTGATTCGCGCGCGCGCCGCCATGTCGGCCTCGTTCAGCTGGGCGTACAAGCGGAACGTGCTCTATGCGCACGATCACTACGGCGCGGACGCCGAAGCGATCCTCCAGCACTACGGACGCCGCAAGGTCGCGATGACGGGCAGCGGCGCGGAGGTGGGACGGTGCTCCTTTCGGCGCGAGCTGCCGTTCTCCGACTACCGCCGTATCACCGCCGGCCATCTCGCGCGGTTGCAGCGAATGTATCACCCGTACGCGCGCCGCTGCTTCGAGGAATGGCTCGAAGATGCGGCGTCGCGCGCCAACGTCAAGCTGCTCGATCTGTTCGAGTGGGAGCAGGGGCACGGCAACTGGCTGGCGATGACCCAGCTCGAGTTCGATACGGCGTGGCGCGACATCTTCACGCCCTATAACTGCCGCGAGCTGCTGACGACGTTCCTCGCCGCCCCGGAGCGCCTGCGGCGCGCGCCGGACTACACGCTTTTCAAAGAGATGATCCGCCACCTGTGGCCGGAGCTGCTATGCGAGCCGATAAATCCGAACAAGAAGGGAAGACTGCAGCGGCGCTGGCGCCGGCTGCTGGAGCGGCTACGCGGTCCGTCGTTCCATACCGCCTGAGAGAAGCGCTTCGGCGAGTCCCCCTCGTGCGCGCCGGAGCGCGGGCGTGTCGCGGCGTGCGCGCGGCGCTCATGCGCAACGTCTGGCTGCTCACCGGGCGCGAGCGCGCGAGCGGCGAGCCGACGACGCTCCTCTTCAGCGGCGTCGTGCAAAACAAGAACTATCTCGCGCAGCTCGTGTTCGGCGGCGCGTGGAGCGAGCGCGCCGCCCGCATGACGCGCTGGCGACTCGCGCGGCTGGCCGTCGACCGGAGCCTCGGGCATGCGGCGGCCATCGTCGAGCACCCGGCGCCGCCGGGCCGCGCGGCGGCGGCGACGATCGTGATTCCGTGCTGGGTGGGGGGAGAGATCGACTTCGCCCGGGCGGAGGATCTGCGCCGCTCGAGCGGCGAAGTGCAGGCCGATCTGCGGCGGATCCGCAGGCGCGGATACGCGTATTCGATCGAAAGCGGCATCGAATCGCTCCGACGCTTCTACGACGCGATGTACGTCCCGTACGTCGACAGTGTCCACCGCGAACGTGCGTTCTGTACGCCCTGGGCCGAGGTCGGGGCGAACGCCGCACGGTGCGAGCTGCTTCTCGTTCGGGAGGGGAACCGGCCGGTGGCCGGACAGGTGTACATGTACGAAGACGGGGGCGTGCGCGCGTGGCTGCTGGGAGTGGAGAGCGGGGACCGCGAGCACGTGCGGGCGGGCGCGATCGGGGCGATCCACGTCTTCGAGATCGAATACTTGCGCAGCAAAGGCTACGCGCGACTGCACGTCGGCGCCTCGCGCCCGTTTCTCGCCGACGGGGCGCTGCGATACAAGGCGAAGCGAGGAATGCGGCTCGCCGACGCGACCGAGCGGTGCTTCGTGTTCCGGCTCGTGCGTCCGTGCCGCGGCATGGCGGCGTTCCTCGCGCGCAGCCCGTTCGTCTACAGGAACGGCGGCGATCTCTACGGCGCGTTCTTCGCGGCGGACGAGCGGAGCGACTGTGCGGCGCAGATCGACGCCCTTGGCGTGGACGGTCTTCGCGGCGTCACCGTCTTTCGTCCGGTGCCCGCGGCGCGGGAGGGGAGCGGCTGGCAAGTAGCCGAGGTGCGGACCGCGCCCGCACAGGACGAGGTCGGCGACATGCGCACGGACCAGACGGCAGCGGCCGTCCAAGACCCCACTTCTATTCTCGTCCCTTCGGCGCCCGCCTTTGGCACAATAGCGCGCGCACTCCCCACCGGGAGAGCATCACGATAATAGCGGGAGTATCCACCATGGAAGGTGGGCGAGGACCCGGGAATGGGCGCGAGCGCCCGCTCGTAACCATCGCCATTCCCACGTACAACCGCGCCGCGACCTATCTGCCCGTCGCGCTCGAAAGCGCGCTCGCGCAGCGTTATGCCCCGCTCGAGGTGCTCGTGTCGGACAACTGCTCCACCGACGGCACCGAGGCGTTCATGCGCCGCCGGTCGGACGAGCGGCTGCGCTACGTCCGCCATGCGCGCGCGCTCACGCCGAACGAGAACTTCAACTTCTGCCTGGCGCAGGCGCGGGGCGCCTATTTCCAGCTGCTGCACGACGACGACGCGATAGACCCCGACTTCGTCGCCGCGTGCCTCGAGCGCGTGGGATACAGGACGGACGTCGGCGTGATCCGCACGGGGGTACGCGTCATCGACGCCTTCGGGCACCCGCTCGGTGCGGTGAGGAACGACGCGGCGGGTCTGTCGACCGCCGACTTCTTCCTCGCGTGGTTCGAAGGCCGAACGGCGCTGTATCTCGCGAACACGCTCTACCACACGGAATACCTGCGAAACCTCGGCGGTTTCCGCTCCCGCCACAACCTGTTCCAGGACGGGCTCGCGACCGTGCGGCTCGCGGCCCGGCACGGTCGCGCCGACGTGCCCGAGGTCCTCGCGAGCTTTCGCGTGCACGCGGGCGAGCTGACGCGCGCGGCGCGGGTCCGCGAATGGTGCGAGGATTCGCTCGAGGTGCTCGAGGCGATGTGCCGCGAGGCCGGCGAGCGGGAAACGGAAATCCGGGAGCGCGGGCGGCGGTTCTTCGCGACGGTGAACTACCGGCGGGCCGCGCAGCTGCGCCCGCTGGGCGCGCGGCTGTCGCAGCTCGCGTTCGTGTTCCGTTTCTTCGGCGGCCGTTGCCCGCCCCCGGCGCGGCTGCTGCTGCAGAGCACGGCGCTCTACCGCGGCCTGCGGAACCTCAAGCGGCGCGCGCTCGGGCGGCCGCAATGGGCGGCGTGAAGGGCGGGGCGCCGCGATGAGAATCGCGTTCTTCACGTCGGCGTTTCCGGTCCGTTCGGAAACCTTCGTGGCGACCCAGATCGCGGGGCTCGTGGACCGCGGCCACAGCGTCGATATCTACACGAACGCGGTGCGCGATGGCGCGGAGCTGCACAGCGATTTCGCGCGGTACGGGCTGTTGCGCCGCACGCGGCTGCGGCGCTCGGCGTACGGGGCGCCGCTGCCGGATCGGCTGCGCGCACGGCTGCGGGTGCTTCGCGCCTGCGGCGGGCGCCACCCGGGTCTGGTGCTCCGCTGCCTCAATGCGTTCCGGTACGGCCGCCGCGCGTTGACGCTGGATCTCCTGGACCTCGCAGCGCACTTCCTCGACCGGCCGGCGTACGACATCGTGCACTGCCACTTCGGGCCGAACGGCGACGACGCGGCGATCCTCGCGGAGCTCGGGCTGCTGCGAGGCAAGCTGGTGGTGACGTTTCACCTCTACGACGTTGAGCTCGGGATTCGCACGGGCGGACGCGCCTACCGCCGGCTCGTGCGCGCCGCCGACGCCGTTCACAGCATCTCGGAGTTCAATCGCCGCTGGCTCGAGTCCTTCGGCTTTCCGGCGGCGCGCATTCACTATCAGCCGATGGGCGTCCGGCTGCCGCCGGCGCGGGCGGCGAAGCGCGGGGCGGACGACGGCGTGACCGTGGTGACGGTGGCGCGCCTCGCGCCGGTGAAGGGCATCGACGTGGCGCTGGCGGCGATCGCGGAGGTGCTGCGACGGCGGCCGCGTCTGCGGTTGCGTTATCGCGTGATCGGCGGCGGGCCGCGCGCGCCCGCGCTCGTGCGGCGCGCGCGAGACCTCGGTCTGGACGGAGTGGTGGAGTTCTGCGGACCGCTAGACCAGGCCGCGGTGCGCGAAGCACTCGGGGAAGCGGATCTCTTTCTGCTCCCGAGTCTCGCGGAGGCGCTGCCGGTCGCGATCATGGAAGCGATGGCGCATGAGCTGCCGGTCGTCGCGACCGACGTCGGAAGCGTCGCCGAGCTGGTGCAGGACGGCGTGACGGGGACGCTGGTGCCGCCCGGCGATGCCGCGGCGCTGGCGCGCGCGCTGCTCGACCTGCTCGACCGGCCGGAGGACTGGCCGCGGATGGGCGCCGCGGCGCGCGAGCGCATCGCTCAGCGGCACGACATCGAGAAGCTGAGCGACCGGCTCGTCGAGCACTACGCGGCGCTCCTGGGCGGTACGCCGCCGGTGGCGGGTGTGACGCGCTTCGCGACCGCGGGATAGGAGGAGGCCGCACCGTGCAAGAGACGCAGGAGCACATCGTCCCGGACGCGGCGCAAGCGGCTACCGATGTCCGCGCTCCGCTCGTGAGCGTCGTCATCCCGACCTGCAATCGCGCCGCGCTCGCGCGCCGGGCGGTCGAGAGCGTTCTGCGCCAGAGCTATACCAGCCTCGAGATCATCGTGGTCGACGACGCGTCGAGCGACGGAACCGGCGACATGGTGCGCTCCCTCGGCGACCCGCGCATCCGCTACCTGCGGCACGAGGAACGCCGCGGGGGCTCGGCGGCGCGCAATACCGGCATTCGCGCCGCGACCGGAGAGTTCATCGCGTTCCTCGATGACGACGACGAGTGGGAGCCGCACAAGACCGAGGAGCACCTGCGCGCACTATCCGGCTACGACGCCGTCCTCTGCTCGTCCAGCGTTGCCGACGAGACGGAGCACGCGGGCGCATCGCCCGTACCGATCCGACCGGAGGACTTGCGGCGAAGCCCCTATGCCCGGGGAGGCGTCGGGGTGCTCATGGCGCGTGCGGACGTAATGCGGGACGTCATGTTCGACGAGTCGCTGCCCAAGTGCCAGGATTGGGACGTCTTCATTCGCATCGCCCGCAAGTACCGCCTCGGCTTCCTCGATCGTGCGCTCGTCAAATACAACGACGGCGGCCACGACCGCATCAGCAACGTCCTTGTCGGGCTGCCGTTCGCGGAGCTGGAGCGCCGCCTCGTCATGCTGGAAAAGCACAAGGACTTCTTCGGTCCGAGGCTTCGGCGGGAACATGCCTGCCGAATGCTGTTGTACGGCGTGTTCCGGCGGAAGGATGCGCTCGCCCACATCGGGCGTACGGCCCGACGATACGGCGTGGGCATGACCGCGGGCGTGCTGGTGCGGCAAGTCTGGCGTAAGTGCGCGACGTTCGTTAAGCGCACGCTCCGCGCGCGGGCGGCCGCCGTCTCGCGAGCGCGCGCGGTGACGCGATGATGTCCCCGGCGACGCCTCTGGTAAGCGTGGTCGTACCCACGTTCAACCGCCCGGGGCTCGTAGGGCGCGCGATAGCGAGCGCGCTGGCCCAGACGGTTTCCGATATCGAGGTGATCGTTGTGGACGACGCGCCGTCCGAGGAAACGCGCGCGGCCGTCGGCCGCTTCGCGGACGCGCGGGTCAGATATCTCGCGCACGAGCGCAATCGGGGGCCGTCGGCGAGCAGGAACACCGGAATAGCGGCGGCGCGCGGACGGCTGATCGCGTTCCTCGACGACGACGACGAGTGGCTGCCGACGAAGATCGAGAAGCAGCTCGCGTATCTCGAGCGCGAGCGGCTCGACGCCGCAGCGGGAATCGGCCTGATCGACGGGAAGGTACCGCTGCGGTATCGGGGGGCACGCGTGACGCTCGAGGAGCTGCGGCGCGGCAACCGATGGGGCTCGTGCACCTTCATCGGGCGAGCCGAAGCGGTGCGGGACGTGCTGTTCGACGAGGAGCTGACGGTCGGCGAGGACTGGGACTTCTATATCCGCTTCGCACGGAAATACACCATCGGTTGTCTGCTGGAGCCGCTGTTCATCTATCACCAGGCGGGAACCGACGCGGCCCCCAACCGGCTGCTTCGCGGCGCGCAGGCCATGTCGCCGACGGAGCTCGAAGAGCGCATCGGCGTGTTGCGCAAACACCGGGAGTTCTTCGGCGAATGGTGGTATCGCTTCCACTTCGCAACGGCGCTTCTGTCCCATATCGGATCGCGGCCCGACAGAGGGCGCTACCTGCAGCATGCGATCAGGCGGTGCGGGTTGATGCCGGTAGCGGCGGTCATGTGGGACAAGGTGAGCTGGAGACTGCACGCGCAGCGTGCGCGGAGCGCGCGGGGACAGAGGAAGGATCGGCTCGCGAGGACGCAGGGATGAAGCGCACGGTGCTGCTGGTTCCGGGATTCGTGGCGGACACGTACTGCGAGATCGAGCGCTCGTACGTGGAGCTCAGTGCGGCGGCCGCGGGAAGCGACCTTCGGTTCGTCTGGCTGGTTCCGGAGATCGACTGGAAGTACAACAGCTTCAAGAATCCGGCGAATCGCGGCGCAATGGACAAACCGGCGTGTGTGCCGCATCTCGAGCGCCACGGCGTACCGGTGGTTTTCGGCAACCTCTCGAAGTACAACCCGATCCGGAACTACCTCGTCTTTCGGCGCGTGTTCCGTCAGTTCGACGTCGACGCGGTGTATACCCATTTCGGCTTCGAGCGCTTCTGGGCGACATTCTTCGCCAAGCTGTGGGGGAAGACGACCATATGGAACGAGCACTGGAACTCGCTGAACACCCGCTACGTTCTCGCGAAACGCGTCTTTTACCGGCTGTTCGTGGACGAGTTCATCGCGGTGTCGCGGTTCATTCAGGGCACACTCCCGAAGGGCAAGCCGGCTCACGCCATTCCGAATGCCGTTGCCGACGTGGCGCGGAACCCGTGCAGCGAGGAGATCGCGTCGCTCCGCCGCCGCCTGGGCATCGACGATCGGGCGCAGGTGGTGCTCATGGTCGCAGGGTTTCGGCCCGAGAAGCGGCACGGGCTGGCGCTCGATGTTTGCGAGCGAGTGCGGGCTCGACTGCCGTCGACCGTATTCGTATTCGTGGGAGACGGCGTCACGCGTGGGCAGTTCCTGAGGGAAGTGCGGGCTCGGGGTCTCGAACGGTGCGTGGTGGCTCCGGGACACGTGGAGAACGTCGACGATTACTACGCGATGGCGGACGTATGCATGTTGACGTCGTACAACGACGGGTTCGGCTACTGTGTCATCGAAGCCATGCGGGCCGGGCGGCCCATGATCGCGTTCGCCAACGGCGGGCCGGGCGAAATAATCCGGCCGGAGGAGACGGGCGTCCTGATACGGGACGGCGACGTCGCGGCGTTCGCGGAACGGCTCGTCGGGCTCCTCGAGGACCCGGTGCTGCGTCGGCGCCTGGGCGATGCTGCCCGGGAGGTGGTTCGCCGGGAATACAGCCGGGAGACTTGGGCGCGCCGACTGAACGGCGTGCTCGAAAGCATCGTCGACCGCCATCGCAAGCAGGGTTCGGGAGGAGGGCAGTCGAAGCGCGCAGTCGGGTCGAGCCCCGGGCGGTAAGCGGCGAAGGTGGCCACCGTGGAACTCTTCCTCATCAAGATTGCCGCTTTCTTCCGGCCGATCGCGTCGCTCGAATACGCGGAGACGCTGTTCGAGCTCGTCGGCGGCGCTCTGTTTCTCGTGCTGTTGGGCGCCTTGCTGATGCGGATGGCCACGAGCAAGGCGGTCTATCTGAGTC
>DATCLR010000183.1:0-1935 GCA_036563785.1 Burkholderiales bacterium
GATCTCGCCCGTGAGGTAGGCCTTCCACAGGAGCTTCCCGCTCGCCTCCACGGCGACCACTTCGCCGCGCGGGGACCCCGCCACCACCACCCGCCCGTCGCTGCCCGGGCCGGTGGAAAGCTGCGTCCCGGTCTCGACCCGCCACTCGACCTTGCCGGTCGCCGCGTCGAGCCGGATGACCTCGCCTGCGGCATTGGTCGCGTACACGGCGTCACCCGCCACCGCGGGCGCGAAAGCGAACTTGCCGGCCGAGCCCACCGACGCCTGCCACACCACCCGCATCTCCGCCGTCGGCTTGACGGGCTCCAGCTCGGTCGGCTTCTGCGCTCCACCCGCGGGACGGCCGAGCAGGCGGTCGTAATAGCCGCCGATCGTCTGGCAGCCCGCGAGGAAGGCCGCAAGCACGAGCGCGAGAACGATCTTCATCGTGCCTGCCCCGGCGATGCCTTCTCGTCCGCCGGATTTCCTGCCTGCGCGCCGGCTGCACCCTCGGCGGGGCTCCCCAGCGCGTCGATCTTGATCTGGATGAGACTGCGGTAGGGGCTCTGCAGCTCGGTCTTCTCGAGCGCGCTCTGGTATGCCGCGCGCGCCTCCGCGATCGATCCCTTGGCCACGTAGATGTCGCCGCGCAGATCGGCGTACAGGTTCGCCATGGGCGCGTCCGGCTTCGCCTCCAGGAGCTTCAGCGCCTCGTCGTACTGCCTTTCGTCGAACAGCACGCCGGCTAGCCGGTAGCGCGCCAGGGCCTTCATGTCCTCGTCGCGCGCGTGCTCGATCACCCACTGCAGGCTCTGCTTCGCGCCAGCAAGGTCGCCGGCCTCGAAGCTCAGCCGGGCGGCCGAGAGCTGCGCGAGCGCGGCGTAGCCGGTCGAGCGGTACCGCTGCGCGATCGTGGCCGCGGTCTCGCGCGCCTGCTTGGGATCGCCGTCGCGCTCCGCCTTCTGCATGGCCGCGTAGAGCGCGGACGCCTCCACGGCCTGGTTGCGCTTGTACCACGTCCAGCCCTGATAGCCGGCAACGATCGCGAGCACGATCGCGACGCCCGTCAGCACCAGCGCGCCGTACTGCTTCCACCACGCCTGCAGCGCGGAGAGCTGCTCCTGTTCCTGGAGATCGTAGAACGCCATGCGCGATTCCTCTTATCCGCCGCTCGCGGCCGCCTGCTGCGAACGCGCCGCCGTCTCGCCGGCGGGCATCGTCACGAGCGCCGGCACCTCGTCGACGTCGACCAGCGCTTGCGGACGCGGCTCCCGCAGCGGCTTCAGGCTCACCTTGCCCGCTGCCGCCTCGTCGTCGCCGATCACCACGGCGAAGCGGGCGCCGCTCGCGTCGGCCTTGCGGAGCTGCGCCTTGAAGTTGCCGCCGCCGCAATGGAAGATCACCTGCAGCGCCCGGTCGCGCAGGCGCTCGCACACTTGCCACGCCCAGCGCGCAGCCGCCTCGCCCTGATGGACGACGTAAATGTCGGGCACGCGCAGGGGCACGGCAGCCTGCTCGACCTCCATCAGCGCGAGCAGCCGCTCGACGCCGAGCGCGAAGCCGCACGCGGGCGCGGGCTTTCCGCCGAGCTGCTCGACGAGCCCGTCGTAGCGCCCGCCGGCACAGACCGCCGACTGGGCGCCGAGCCGGTCCGTCGTCCATTCGAACACCGTGCGGTTGTAGTAGTCGAGCCCGCGCACCAGCCTCGGGTTAATCCGGTAGTCCACGCCGGCCTCCCGGAGCAAGGCCTGCAGCGTCTCGAAATGCGCCGCCGAGGGCTCGTCGAGGTCGTCGATCAGGCGCGGGGCGGCCGCGATGACGGGCTCGAGCTGCGGATTCTTGCTGTCCAGCACCCGCAGCGGATTGGTGCGAAGCCGCCGGCGCGAATCCTCGTCGAGCACGTCCTGGTGCGCTTCCAGGTAGGCGACGAGGCGGCTCCGATAGCGCTGCCGCGCC
>DATCLR010000188.1:0-22030 GCA_036563785.1 Burkholderiales bacterium
GCCCGTGCACGTGCAGCACGGCGAACGGCGGCTCGTGCGCTTTGAGTGCTTCGCGGAAGAGGGCGACCTCGGCCGTTCGGCCGACGACGAGGCGCTGGCGCACGCTCGCCAGCCGGTCGCCGAGGCGCAGCGGTGTTTTGCGGGTTGCGGCTTTCGGCATGGTGCCGGCTTGGCCCGGGATGGGCGGGATCCAATGTTACGGGCGGTCCCGGCGGAATGCACCGGGCACGGTACCCGAGGCGGCGCTGTATCCGGCGCGAACCGAGCGTTCCGCCGTGCGTCGTGTCGACGTCAGACGCGGGCGCGGGTCAGCTTCGGGCGGTTCCGGAGCAGCGGGATCAGCACGCCCGGGGCGCCCACCACGAGGGCGCCGAGCGCGAGCTCGGCGTGCGTGAACGGAACATCGCCGCCGCCGGGTGTGGCGAACATCAAGCCCGCCGCGAAGAGCGCGAGGCGGGCGATCCAGCCGAGCGCGTCGTTGCCGAGGTTGCCGACGCCGAGGAGGTTGCCCTGCAGCGCGGCGGAGATGAGCAGCACGCCGAGCACCGCCGTGCCGACCACGATTGCGACCTCCCCGGGCGATCCCCGCAGGAGCAGCGCCGGGTTGTAGACGAAGAAGAACGGGACCACGTACAGGATCATGCCGAGGCGCATGGCCTCGAGGCCGACGCGCATCGGGCTCGCGCCCGCGAGACCGGCGGCGGCGAAGGAGGCCAGCGCCACGGGCGGCGTGATGAACGAGATCATGCCGAAATAGAGCATGAAAAGGTGCACCGCGATGGGCTCGAACCCGGCGGCGGTGAGCGGCGGGGCGAGCACGATCACGAGAAAGATGTAGCAGGCGGTGATGGTCATGCCCATGCCGAAGACGAAGCTCGTGATCGCGCCCATGACGAGCAGCACGAGCGGCGCGTCGCCGGCGAGGTACACGAGATCGTTCGCGAGCGTGCCCGCGAGCCCCGTGACCGAGAACGCCCCGACGATGAGGCCGATGCCGGCGAGCAGTCCCGCGAGCTCGGCGAGCGAGGCGGTGATGCCGGCGAGGAGATTCGTTAAGCCGCGCCGGTCGATGCGGTTCTTGGGCGAGAACTGGTTGATCGCGAGGAGCACGGCGGTCGCGTAGAACGGCGCGAGCGCTTCGCGCTGCAGCGCGACCAGCATGTACACCAGCACCGCGAACACCGCGAGGTAGTACCAGCCTTCCCGGAACGTCCGACGGATCGACGGGAGCTCCGCGCGCGGCAGCCCCTTGAGGCCTTTGCGCGCCGCATAGGCGTCGATCTGCATGAAGAGACCGAAATAGAAGAGGAGCGACGGCGCCAGCGCGGCGATCGCGACCTCGAGATACGGGATACCGAGGAACGAGGCCATCACGAACGCCGTGGCGCCCATGATCGGCGGCATCAGCACGCCGCCGGTCGACGCGCAGGCCTCGACGGCGCCCGCGTAGGCCGGCGCGAAGCCGATGCGCTTCATGGCCGGGATCGTGACGACGCCGGTGGTGAGCACGTTCGAGACCGCGCTGCCGCTCACGGAGCCCATGAGCCCGCTCGCGAAGATCGCCACTTTCGCCGGCCCGCCGCGCAGCGCGCCGAAGAGCGCGAGCGCGATGTTGTTGAAGAACGTGCCGGCGCCGGTGTACTGCAGCGCCGCGCCGAACATGATGAAGCCGATCACGAGCTCGCCGAACGCCCGGAACGGGATGCCCATGACGCTCTCGGAGCTCGCGAAGTGGTACGCCGCCACCATGGGCAGCGGCTGCGGGAGGCCCGCGATCGGCCCGGGCATGTGGCCGGCGAACGCGGGGTAGAGCGCGAAGAAGAGCACGACCAGGAAGAGGACCGTGCCGCCCGCGCGCCGGATCACCTCGAGCAGGAGCGCGAGCCCGAGGTAGCTCATTCCGATCGCGTGCGCGGGCGCGGCGAACTCCCAGCCTTCCTGGACGATGCGGGTGCCGTTCCAGGCGAAGTAGCCGAAAGTGCCGGCGGTCACCGCGAAGAGCAGCGCGTCGTACCACGGCACGCGGTCCCGCGGGGCCTTGCGGCACGCCGGGAACAGCAGGAAGACGAGACTCACCAGCAGCGCGCCGATGAGGTACAGGTAGCTGCTGGTGAGTATCGTGTAGCCGACGAAGAAGCCGAGGTTGAGGAGCTGGTTGACCGCGAGAAAGATGCTCGCGACCCCGAAAGCGATCGCGAGCGCCCGCCACCCGGACGGCAGCTTGCGGTAGCGCTCGATCCCGACGGCTTCGGCGGTCTGCGTCTGCATGGCTCCGTCTCGATCAGCGCACGGCCGCCGGTGCCGCTGGCGGCGAGTGCATCAGGGAGCTTGCGCGCCGGGCGGGCGCGCGGCCGCTCGGGCCGCGCTCAGAGCTCCCACTCCTCGACGACGACGTCCATGCCGGCTTTCGCGAGGGCCTCGGCGCGCACCTTCATCCATGCCTTCGCGAACGCCTTCTCGTCCGCGTAATCCTGCCGCTTCATCTGCTGCCAGGCCTTCGCGAGCACTTCTTGGCGCTCGATCAGCCGGTCGTTGTGCTGCTGGTGCTCGGGCGTCCACTTCCCGATCTCCTTGAAGTAGCGGATGGCGCCCTCGTGGAAGGGAACCACCCAATCGAACACCTGCCGTTCGAGCGCCCAGCCGTTGTTGCCGGGGGCGGCGTCTTTGTAGGCGTCGAAGTTCTCGACCATCGCCCTGGTCATGCTGTAGGTGAGGTCGATGTCCTGATCCTTGTAGGTGATCAGGATCGGGTAGGGATAGGTCGCATTCTCGACCGCCTTCTCCTTCGACAGTCCTGCGCCCTCGCTGCCCATGGCCGGCACGTAGAACGGCGCGATGGCCTTGAGCCGCTTCCAGCCTTCCTTGTCGTTGCGGGGAATGACCGGGTAGCGGATGCCGCGCGGGGACTTCTCGAGCTGATAGCACTGGCCGGAGATGGAGCTCGCGAACGCCGCGTCCACCTGGCCGTTGAGCATGCCGTTCCAGGCGGCGCCGAAGCCGCCGAACTCGACCCGCTTGACGTCGTTCCACGTGAGGTTCGCGAACGCGAGCAGCGCCGTGATGTTCTGGTTGAGTGCCGGCGCGCCGACCACCCAGGCGACGCGTTTGCCCTTGAGGTCGGCGAGCGTATGGATGTTCGCGTCGGCGGCGGTGATGACGGTGAGCACCGCGTCGCTGTTGTTCTGCAGCAGCACGCGCACCGGCTGCGGCCCCCAGTCCGGCACCCCGAAGTCGTACAGGCCTTCCTGCGCCATGTAAGTGCCGCCGACGCCGTTCGCCGAGAAGTGCACGCGGCCGTCCCGCAGCACGATGTTGCGCGACACGTCGTTCTTGCCCGGCAGCACGCGCAGGTTCACGCCGTACTTGTTCTTGAGCACGTTGCCGATGGCGACCGCCTGGTTGTAGCCGCCGGAACCGACGTCGTAGGCGCTCCAGGCGAGCGTCGAAGGAAGCTTGACCTCTGCGGCAGAGGCGGTCGAGGCGACGCCGAAGGTCAGCGCCGCGAACGCGGCGAGCCGGAAAACGGACTTCAGTCGTTCGTGGAGCATGCACGTCCTCCTGTTGAGACCTTTTTCTTGGTGGGCGCGTGAGCGTTCGACTGCGGCAAGCCGGCACCGCCGAAGCAAGCGGCGCCGGCGAAATGCGAAGGCGAGCGGGGCAAAGCGTGCGGCGGTCTGCTCATGCCGAAGAAGCGAACTGCCTTCCGCGATTGCGAGCCGCCAATTTACATTGCGGGCGCAGCGTTTCGCAATCGACGCACTGCGTTCCGCAATGCGGGATTCTTGCGAGTGGCGGACGAGCGCTGCGCTATGTCGCGAAAGCGTTGCGAAGCGCCGCCGCCGACTCACGCAGCGCGCGGCCGGCGGCGTCGATCATCCTGCCCATCGTAATGAAGCCGTGAATCTGCCCTTCGTAGCAGGTGTAGCGCACCTCGACGCCGGCGGCGCGCAGGCGCTCGGCGTACGCCTTGCCCTCGTCGCGCAGCGGATCGCAGCCGGCCGTGAGAATGAACGCCGGCGGAAGGCGCGAGACGTCGGGCGCGAGCAGCGGCGAGGCGCGCCAGTCGCGCCGCTCTTCCGGCGCGCTGAGGTAGGAGTCGCGGAAATAGTGCATGGTGTCGAGCGAGATGATGTAGCCGCGCGGTCCGAACTCGGCGGTCGAGGGTGTGTCGTGCTCGAGCGTGGTCGTGGGATAAATCAAGACCTGCGCGGCGAGGGGCGGGCCGCCGGCGTCGCGCGCGAGAAGCGCGACGACGGTAGCCAGGTTTCCGCCCGCGCTGTCGCCGCCGACCGCGATGCGGCGCGCGTCGATGCCGAGCGCGGCCGCTTCCTGCGCCACCCAGCGCGTCGCCGCGAAGCTGTCGTCCACCGCGCACGGAAACTTGTGCTCCGGCCCGAGCCGGTAGTCGACCGAGACGACCGCGCAGCGCGCTTCGTTGGCGAGCGTGCGGCAGACGCCGTCGTGCGTGTCGAGATCCCCTATGGTGAAGCCGCCGCCGTGGAAATAGACGAGAACCGGGAGCCGTTCGGCGTCGGCGGTACCGCGCGCGCGATAGAGGCGCACCGGAATCGGGCCGTGGGGTCCGGGCGCCGTGAGGTCGCGAACCGCGGCGACGTCTTCAGGCGGCGGCTGCAGCGCCTTGCGGGCGGCGCGGTACTGCGCGCGCGCTTCCTGCGCGGAAAGGGTGTGCAGCGGCGGGCGGCCGGCGGCGGCGATGAGATCCAGTACGGCTTGCGCTTGCGGATCGAGCATGGGCGTCTCCAGGCGGTGGAACGGTCGAGCGCCGTGCATCGGCGCTGCGAGCCGAATACCCGAGTCGTCCGTGGATTGCAACAGCGCCCGCCGGCTAGCGGTCCCGCACCGGTCGCGTCGGGTCGTGCGCGGGATCGCCGGCGGGCAGGACGTCCTTCGCCCACGGGAACTTTTTCCAGCCGGGAACCGGGACGGGGCAGCCGGCCCGCGGGACGAAGGCCGAGCGCTCGACGAGCTTCAGCTTGTGGATGTAGCGCGGGCAGTTCGGGAACACGTCGCGGACGGCCACGCGCACGATCAGCTCGGCGTCCGGGTACGCGGCGAGCAGCGGATCGTCCGGCTCGACGCGCGCCGCGCCGTTCACGCGCAGGCGCGTCTGGCGCTCGAAGTCGATGAAGAGCATACCGACCTGGCCGGTTTCGAGCACGTTGCCGACCGAGAGATACATGCCGTTGCCGTCGTAGCTCGGGAAGGCGAGCGTCTTCGGATCGAGCACGCGGACGAAGCCCGGCTCGCCGCCTTTGTAGGAGCAGTTGACGTAGCCGCGGCGATCGACGCTCGCGAGAAAGAACATGTCCAGGCGCTCGATGAGCTCGCGGTCGCCGGCGAGCAGCTCGTGGCGCACCGTTACCTGCTCCAGCCGGTCCGCGAGGCGGCGGGTGTCGAAGCGATCCTGCAGCCGGCGGCTGCTTTCGGTATAGAGCGTCGTCATGCGTCCTCCGTTGGTGCGGCGTCGGCGCGAGGCGCGCTACGCGGGATTGCGGGCGGAGACGAACCAGGTGCTCGACGGTCCCCATACGCCGTCGGCGCGCACGTAGGGCGCGAGCGTTTCGCGCAGCGCCGCGATCACCTGGGGGCGGCGCTTCTCGCCTTCCTCGCCCGCGAGCCGGATGATCTCGCCCGCGGGGCCGAGCGCCATGGCGAACGCGACGGCTTCCTCGAGATCGCGGCCGATACAGATGTCGCAGTCGAAGCGCTCGAAGCGGATGCGGTCGAACCCGGCGGCGCGCAGCATGGTGCTCACCATGTCGGGACCGGCCAGCGAGAACGGCCCCGGACCGCAGTGCACCTGATCGGTGTCTTCGTGCGCGACCACCGGCACCATCTCGCGCACGCACAGCTCCGCCTCGTGCAGCCACGGGTTGTCCTCGCGCCTGCGCCACACGATCTGGACGAGCTCGCCGCCCGGCCGGAGCGCGCGGCGGATGTTGCGCATGGCGGCGCCCGGAAGGTTGAAGAACATGGTGCCGAAGCGCGCGAACGCATGGTCGTAGGGACCGCGCAGGTCGTCGGTCTGGACGTCGGCGACGAAGAAGGACGCGTTCCCGATGCCCGCCGCGCGCGCCTCCTCTTCGGCCGCGCGCACGAAGTTGTCCGCGCAGTCGACCCCGACCGCGGCGCCTTCGGGACCGACCGCCCGGGCGATGCGGCGCGTGCTGTCGCCGAAGCCGCAGCCGACGTCGAGCACACGCGCGCCCGGAGGATGCAGGCTGCGCCCGAGGAGCTCGTCGCTGTGCGCCGCGAGCCCGTCGATCAGGAGGTGCTTGAAGCGAACGAACTTCCCGAACAGCACGGTGTTCCAGGCTTCGATGATGACGGCGTTGTCGTCCATGATCGGCTTCTCCTTGCCGGGTGGGCGGCGCTCGAGGCGGCGCGGGGGATCGGGGGCGCGGCGCGCCCGCTCGGTGCACGGTCCGGATGGCGATACGCGCAAAAGGCTCCAGAGCTTCCGCGCGTCGACGGGCGGACGTCAATGAGGATTGTGCCTACAGCGGCGGCTGGCCGGTGTTGCGCCCGGTGCAGCACGAAAGCCGCCGCAGCGCGCCGGTTCGGCGCAGCGCAAACGCGGCTATTCGATCACGCCGAGCCGCCCGTTATGGCTGCCCATGTACCAGTAGCGGCCGTCGGCGGCGATGATGGCCTTGCGGATGCCGACGCCTTCGGAAGGAAGCGCGATCACGCGAAAGCGCTCGGTTCGTGGATCGAAGAGCGCCACCGTGTCGGTGGCGATCTCGTTCGCCCAGACGCGTCCCGCCGCATCGACGGTGACCGCGTACGGTCCGCCGCGCGCACCGGCCGGCATGTCGTACTGCTTCACGATTCGCATCGCGCGCGGGTCGACCTTGTAGAGCTTGCCGTTGCCGTAGCCGGTCACCCAGAGCATGCCGTCGGGCGCGACCGCCATGCGCCGCGGCTGCGAGCCGGAGCCCATGTCGAGATCGTCGATCTTTCCGCTCGCGGGATCGAGACGGCCGAGCTTGTTGCCGCCGATGCGGCAGAACCAGACGTAGCCGTCGCGATCGATGGCGATGCCGTAGGGCCGCCCCGAGGTGGCGTACTCGGTGATCTTGCCGGTGCGGCGATCGAGCCGCCCGATGCGGTTCCCCGCCTGCACCGTGAACCAGATCGTGCCTTGGTCGTCGAGCACGAGCGTATGCGGATCGCCGCCCGAAGGCGCGGGGTACTCGGTGACCTTCCCGGTCTTCGGGTCGAGCCGGCCGATCGTGCCGTTGCCGTTGCCCGTGTACCAGACGAGACCTTCGCTGTCGACGAGGAGCCCGTGCGGCCTGGCGCCCGCAGGCAGGACCCATTCGGTGAAGCTCTGACGGCGAGGATCGAAGCGCGCGATCTTGTTGCCGTGCATCACGGCAATATAAATGTTGCCGTCGGGGCCCGGGGCCGGGTCGCGTGCGAACTGCGGCGTCGGCACCGGCCATTCGCTCACCTTGCCGGCCACCTCCGGCAGCGCGCCCGGCACGATCCCGTAGTTGCTGCCGCCCGCCGCCGCGGCGAACGAAACGAGGAAGACCGCTGCTCCGGCGAGCGCTGCGAGTGAGCGGATGGGCGTCATGGCGGAGCGATCCTCGAATGGCGCGGACCCCTAGTTTGCACCCGCTGCGCGCGCTCGTCACGCCGCACAAAGGCGGAGCAGGCGCGCTCGCGCCTGCACCGTTTTCGGGCGCGCGACGCCCGCCCCTGCTCGACCGATCTCGCATTTTTCACGGACGCGGCGCGGCTTCGCCCGCGCATCGCGGGTGGCACGAGACGTGCTGGGCGACGCAGGGGAGGTGCCCACATGTCGGCAGACCTGCAGCGCGTGCGCCTGCCGCGGCCGCGGCGGCGCGATTCGGAACCGCGCGCACCGGGTGCGCGCGAAGCGGTCGGCGCGTTCGAAAGGCTCGGCAGCTCGCGGGCGCGCCTGCGCGACTACTCGCTGCACCTGCAGCGCGTGCGCGAGGAGGAGCGCAAGCGCCTCGCGCGCGACATCCACGATTCGCTCGGAAGCGCGCTGGTCGCGCTCAAGCTGGAGCTCGGCGGACTGCGGGCGCGGCTGCCGGACGGCGACCTGGCGGCCCGCGCCGCGGCCATGGCGCGGCTCATCGATACCGCACTCGCCGATCTCGATCGTCTCGTCACCGATCTGCGGCCGTCGATACTCGACCACCAGGGTCTCTGGGCCGCGATGGAGTGGCACATGGGCGAGTTCCTGCGCGCAAGCGGACTGCACGGCCGGCTCGAGTGGCACATCGCGCCGCACGCGCCGGCGCCCGACGATGCGTTCGCGACGGCAGCATTCCGCATTTTCCAGGAAATGCTGAACAACGTCGCGCGCCATGCGCGCGCGACCGAAGTGCACGCGACGATCGCGGCGGATGCGCATCGCCTCGCGCTCGAAGTGCGCGACAACGGGCGCGGGGCGACGCTCGCCGAGCTGCGGCGTCCCGACTGCTACGGCGTGCTCGGCATGAGCGAGCGCGCCCGCGCGCTCGGCGGCCGGCTCGAGATCGGCCCGGCGCGCGGCGGCGGGACGCGCGTGCGGGTGTGGCTGCCGTTCGCGCGGAGCGGCGACGCATGATCCGCGTCCTCGTCTGCGACGACCACGCGCTCGTGCGCCGCGGGCTGCGCCAGATCATCGAGGACGCGCCGGACTGCCGCGTCGTGGCCGAGGCCGCGGACGGTCCGGCGGCGCTGCGCGAGCTCGCACGCGGCGGCGGCATCGACGTGGTCCTGCTCGACATCGCGCTGCCGGGCCGCGACGGCCTCGACGTGCTGCGCCAGATCCGGCGCGAATATCCGTCGGTCGCCGTGCTCGTGATCTCGACGTACCCGGAGAATCAGTACGCGGTGCGCTGCGTGCAGCTCGGCGCCGCCGGCTATCTGCACAAGAGCGCCGAGCCCGCCGAGTTCATCGCCGCGCTCCGGCGCACGGCCGGCGGCGGCGTGCATCTCAGCGCGGCGGCGGCCGCGGCGCTCGCGGAAGCGGCGCGCACCGCCGACGAGCGTCCCGCGCACGCGCGGCTCTCGACGCGCGAGTATCAGGTGTTCCTCGCGCTCGCCGCCGGACGCACGCTCACCGAGATCGCGCAGTCGCTCGCGCTGAGTCTGAGCACCGTGAGCACGTACCGCGCGCGCATCCTCGAGAAGCTGCGCGCGCACAACGATGTGGAGATCGCGCTCTACGCGGTGCGCCACCGGCTGCTCGACGGCGCCGCGGCGCCGCTTTAGGGGACGTCAGCCCTCGAGCCCGAGCCGCTGGTGCCACTCCGCGACCGACTCGCTCGGGTACTCGTCGAACAGCTGGTCGCGCGGCCCGGCGTCCACCTCGACCCACGATGCCTTCGAGCCGAGCATACCGTGCGTGTGCTCGGGCGGCGCGGGCAGCGGCGTGTCGACCGCGGACGCGAACGGGTGCACCAGCTCCGGCCAGCGCGGATCCCAGACCCAGAGCGCGCTGCCGCACTTGCGGCAGAACGTCCGCTGCGCGGGGCTCTGGCGCACGGTACCGCTCGCCCTGTCGACGATTCGCGCCTGATAGACGCTGACGTTCTCGATGCCTTCGACGTTCAGCGTCTCGGCATCGCCGCCGAGATTGATCGCATAGCCGCCGCTGCCGGCGGTCTTGCGGCAGATCGAGCAGTAGCAGAGGTTGAAGGGATAGGGATGCGGAGACTCGAGCGAGAAGCGGACGGCACCGCAATGACAAGAGCCTACGAGTTCCATGGCGAACTCCGTCGGCGAGGTTGGGAACCGGTACTCTAAGAAGCCGCAGTCCGCAGTGCAAAGCCGGCGCCGGACATGCGACCGCTCGCCGGCACGCGGCGCGGTCGTGCGACGGAGCGGCAGGCCGTCCCTGGCCGGCCGGTGACGACGTTACTGGCGCACGCCGCTGAACGGCGTCTTCCCCAGCATGGTTTCGTACTCTCCCCTCATGTCGTTCCCCTCGACGCTCGCGCTGAACGACACGGGAAAGCTGCCCATGGGAGTGGCGACTTTGGCGCTGAAGCTCACGCGGTTGCCTTCGACCTTGAGCTGCTCGAGCTCCGCCGTGCCGGTGCTCCCGGTGAGCGTGCCGCTGTAGACGCCGCCGGCTTCCTTGATCTCGAGCAGCGGGGTCTGCACGCCGAACGGCGTTTCCATGGTCAGTTTCCAGTTTCCGACGACGCTCATGCTGGTCTCCTCGATGTGTCGTTCTATCGATCCGTTTCCGCCGGGTACGCGGCTTCAGGCCTGGCCCATCTCCCGCAGCGCCTCCGCGCGCAGATCCTTGCGCAGCACCTTGCCGATCGGCGTCTTCGGCAGCTCGTTGCGGAAGATGATCTTCTTCGGGATCTTGTACGCCGTGAGGTACTTGCGGCAGTGCTCGCGCAGCTCCTCTTCGGTGAGCGCAGGGTCCTTCTTGACGACGTAGGCCCGCACCGCTTCGCCGGTCGCCGGGTCGGGCACGCCGATGACGCCCGCCTCGAGCACGCCCGGGTGCTTCACGAGCACGTCCTCCACCTCGGTGGGGTACACGTTGAAACCGGACACGAGGACCATGTCCTTCTTGCGGTCGACGATGTAGAAGAAGCCGTCCTCGTCCATGCGCGCGATGTCGCCGGTGTACAGCCAGCCGTCCCGGAGCGCCTGGGCGGTTTCCTCCGGCCGCTGCCAGTAGCCGGCCATCACCTGCGGTCCCTTCACGATGAGCTCGCCCTGCTCGCCGACCGGCACGGGGTTGCCGTTCTCGTCGACGATGCGCACGTAGGTGCTCGCGAACGGAATGCCGATGGTGCCGGGCTTCTCGGGGCCGTCGACCGGGCTGCTGGTGACGGTCGGGCTGGTCTCGGTGAGACCGTAGCCCTGGTACAGCCGGAACCCGGTGACCTCCTTCCAGCGCTGCGCGACCGCTTCCTGCACCGCGGCGCCGCCGCCGACCGTCACCTTCAGATCCTTCGGCGGGTTCTTGCGGAACCACTCCTCGTTGAGCAGCGCCACGAACAGCGTGTTGACGCCGATCATGAAGCGGAACGAGAACTTCTCGAACGCCGGCCTCAGGTTCGAGATCGGGCGCGGCGACGGGATGAGCACGTTGTGGCCCCCGACGCTGTAGATCACCGCGCTCACGCCGAGCGCGAAGATGTGATAGAGCGGCAGCGGGGTCAGCGCCGTGCGGTTGTCCTGAATGTGCGGGCGCAGGTTGTTGTACGACTGCGCCACGTTCGAGGCCAGGTTGCGCTGCGTGAGCATCGCGCCCTTGGGGCGGCCGGTAGTGCCGCCGGTGTACTGCAGCGCGAGCAGGTCGTCGAGGGTCACGTCGAGCTCCGCGATCGTGCGCCCCTGGCGCAGGTGGCGCGCGCCGCGCTGGAGCGCCCGGCTCAGCGGCTCGGCCGGCACCGGGCAGCGCGGCACCATTTTCTTCAGGCGCTGCACCGTCTTCACCAGCAGCTTCGCGATCGGCGGGAAGAACTCGGCGACGCTGTGGATCAGGATCTTCTGCAGCTGCGGCGTCTTCGGCACGACCTCGGCGAGCTTGTCCGCGAACATGTCGACCATGAGCAGCACCTTGGCGCCCGAATCGGTCAGCGCGAACTCGATCTCCGGCGGCGTATAGAGCGGATTGATGTTCACCATCACGCAGCCCGCCTTCGCCGTGCCGAAGACGAAGATCGGATAGGCGAGGCAGTTCGGGCTCTGGATCGCGACCCGATCGCCCTTCTGGAGCCCCAGCTCGAAGCGCAGGTACGCCGCGAACTCGTCGCTGAGCCGGTCGACCTCGGCGTAGGTGAGCGTGCCGCTCGTGCCGGTGGGCAGGATCGTGGTGTAGGCGGGAAGGTTGGCGTGCTCGCGGCTCACCCGCGTCACCAGCTCGCCCAGGTTCTTGTAGTCGAGGGGGTCGAGATCGGGCTTGACGTCGGGGTGGTAGTACTTGAGCCAGGGCCGCGCGTCGTACGCCTCGAAACCGGTTGACGGGGTCGGTTTGGCGGACTTGCTGTCGGTCATCGGTCTAGCCCTCCACTCGCGGTGCGGCACGGCCGCCCCGGTTGATCTTATTGGATCGCTTCCGTCAGTAACCGATCAGGAAATGGTTCTCGTCCATCTCCAGCAGGCTCGCGGCGCCGGCCTGCATCGCGGCGACGTGCATCCGGGTCCGCGGCAGGATGCGCTGATAGTAGAAGCGCGCGGTCTGGAGCTTCGCCCGGTAGAAGCCGGTCTCGCTCGTTCCCGCCGCGAGCTTCGCCGCGGCCACCTGCGCCGCTGCGGCCCAGAAGTATGCCAGCGTGACATATCCCGAATACATGAGGTAGTCGTACGCGGCGGCGCCGGCCTCATCGGCGTTCTTCAGAGCGGCCATGCCGATCTGCATGGTGAGCTCGCCCCACTCCTTGTTGAGCTGCGCGAGCGGCTCGACGAACTCCTTGATAGTTGCGTTCTCCGCATTGGCTTTGCAGAAGCGGTGCACGAGGCGGGTGAAGCTCATGAGCGTCTCGCCTTTGCTGCCGAGCACCTTGCGGCCGAGCAGGTCGAGCGCCTGGATGCCCGTCGTTCCCTCGTACAGCGTCGAGATGCGCGCGTCGCGCAGGTTCTGCTCCATGCCCCACTCGGCGATGTAGCCGTGGCCGCCGAAGACCTGCATCCCGAGATACGCCGCCTCGACGCCGGCCTCGGTGAGGAAGCCCTTGGCGATCGGCGTGAGCAGCGCGAGCAGCGACTCGGCTTGGCGCCGCTCGGCTTCCTCCCGGGCGTGGAGCGCGACGTCGACCTGCTGCGTGCAGAAGTAGATGAGCGCGCGCCCGCCTTCGGCGAACGCCTTGGCGGTGAGCAGCATGCGGCGCACGTCCGGGTGCACGATGATCGGGTCGGCCGGCTTGTCCGGCGCCTTGGGGCCGCTGAGCGAGCGCATCTGCAGCCGTTCGCGCGCGTAGCGCGCGGCGTGCTGGAACGCGAGCTCGGCGGTCGCGAGGCCCTGGATGGCCGTGCCGATGCGCGCCGAATTCATGAACGTGAACATGCAGTTCAAGCCGCGGTTCGGCGGTCCGATGAGGAAACCCGTGGCGCCGTCGAAGTTGAGGACGCAGGTGGCGTTGCCGTGGATGCCCATCTTGTGCTCGATCGAGCCGCAGGTGACGGCGTTGCGCGCTCCGACCTCGCCGTTCGCGTCGGGCAGGAACTTCGGGATGATGAAGAGCGAGATACCCTTCGTGCCCGCGGGTGCGTCCGGCAGGCGCGCGAGCACGATGTGCACGATGTTCTCCGCCATGTCGTGCTCGCCCGAGGAGATGAAGATCTTGGTCCCCGTGATCTTATAGGTGCCGTCCGGCTGCGGCTCGGCTCTGGTGCGCAGCAGCCCGAGGTCGGAGCCGCAGTGCGGTTCCGTGAGGCACATCGTGCCGGTCCACCGACCGGAGACGAGCTTTGGCAGGTAGATGCGCTTCTGCTCCTCGCTGCCGTGGGCGAGGATCGTGCGCTTCGCGCCGTTCGACAGTCCCGGGTACATCCCCCAGGCCCAGTTCGCCTCGCCGATCATCTCGCCGACCGCGGAGCCGAGCGATTCGGGCAGCCCCTGGCCGCCGTACTCGGGGGGCGCGGCGAGGCTCGGCCAGCCGGCCTCGACGTACTGGCGGTACGCTTCCTTGAACCCGGTCGGCGTCGTGACCACGCCGCCCTCGTGCCAGGTGCAGCCCTCGCGGTCGCCGACGCGGTTGAGCGGCGCGAGCACCTCTTCGGCGAACTTCGCCGCCTCCTCGAGAATGCTGCGCTCGAGATCCGGCGTCAGCTCCTTGAACTCGGGAAAACGCTGGTAGTGCCCGGGATAGCCGAGCAGCTCGTGGCGCGCGAACAGGATGTCGCGCAGGGGCGCTTTGTATTCGGGCATGGCGAAGAATCTCGAATAGCTGTTGTCGACCGCGGGACGCAGGGACGCGGAGACGGAAGCGGCGGTTCGCCGCGTCTCCGCGCCCTGCGGAGAGACCTCCGGCTCAGGCGACCTCGAACAGGCCGGCGGCGCCCATGCCGGTGCCGACGCACATGGTCACGACCACGTACTTCGCCTTGCGGCGCTTGCCCTCGATGAGCGCGTGGCCGACGAGGCGCGCGCCGCTCATGCCGTAGGGGTGGCCGATCGCGATGGCGCCGCCGTTGACGTTCAGGCGCTCGTCGGGGATGCCGAGCTTGTCGCGGCAGTAGATCACCTGCACTGCGAACGCCTCGTTGAGCTCCCAGAGGTCGATGTCTTCGACCTTGAGGCCGTGGCGCTTCAGGAGCTTCGGCACCGCGTACACCGGGCCGATGCCCATCTCGTCGGGCTCGCATCCCGCCACGGCGAAGCCGCGGAAGATGCCGAGGGGCTGCAGGTTGCGCCTTGCGGCCTCCTCGGCGCTCATGAGCACGCAGGCCGCCGCGCCGTCCGAGAACTGGCTCGCGTTGCCGGCGGTGATGACGCCGCCGGGGATCGCCGGACGGATCTTCGAGACGCCCTCGAGCGTGGTATCGGGCCGGATGCCCTCGTCCTCGGACACGGTCGCCTTCTTCGTGATCATCGCGCCGGTGGCCTTGTCGGTCGTCGCCATGATGGTCTCCATCGGCACGATCTCGTCCTTGAACTTGCCGGCCTCGCGCGCCGCCGCAGCGCGCAGCTGGCTGCGCACGCCGTATTCGTCCTGCTGCTCCTTGGGGATCTTGTAGCGCTTGGCCACCGTCTCGGCCGTCTGCAGCATGGTCCAGTAGAGCTCGGGCTTGTGCTCCTTCAGCCACTCCTCCTGGATGTACTTGAGATTCACGTTGGCCTGCACGGTCGAGATCGACTCGACGCCGCCCGCGACCACGATCGGGGTCTTCTCGTCCTTGATGTACTGCGCCGCCATCGCGATCGTCTGCAGTCCCGAGGCGCAGAAGCGGTTGACCGTGACGCCCGCGACGCTCACCGGCAGCCCCGCGCGGATCGCCGCCATGCGCGCGACGTCGTTGCCCTGCGAGCCCTCCGGCAGCGCGCAGCCCATGATCACGTCCTCGATCTCGCCGCCTTCGAGCCGCGCGCGCTCGACCGCGGCCTTGATGACGTGCGCGGCGAGCGTCGCGCCGTGGGTCAGGTTGAATCCGCCGCGCCAGGATTTCGCGAGCGCCGTGCGGGCGGTGGAAACGATCACTACGTCGGTCATGACTCTCTCCTGATGCGGGCGGCGCGGCCCGGCCGGGCCGCCCGAGCTGCGAACGGGAACTTCCGGCCGAGAGCGCGCGGGCGGGAGGACGGCTCGAACGGAGGCATCGCGCTCGACCCGCTGCGCTTCGGCGTTCTCGGGCTCATGCGACGGCCGAAATCAGTTGAACGTCTTCCCCTCGGCCGCGAGCTTTGCGAGCAGCGGCGCCGGCTCCCAGAACTTCCGGTCCACGTAGGGGTTGCGCCGGAAGCCTTCCATGTAGCGCACGACGTTCATGAGCCCGACCATGTCGGCGTAGAGCATCGGGCCGCCGCGGTGGATCGGGAAGCCGTAGCCCATGAGATAGACGAGGTCGATGTCGGAGGCGCGCAGCGCGATGCCTTCCTCGAGGATGCGCGCGCCCTCGTTCACCAGCGCGAACACGCAGCGCTGCACGATCTCCTGATCGGAGATCTTGCGCGGCGTCACGCCGAGCTCGCGCCGCACCTCCTCGACCACCCGGTCCACCACCGGGTCGTGCAGCGCGTCGCGCCGGCCCGGCTCGTAGCGGTAGTAGCCCGCGCCGGTCTTCTGGCCGAAGCGGCCCATCTCGCAGAGCCGATCGGCGATCACGGCCTTCGGCATGTCGGGGTTCTCGGCGTACTTGCGCTTGCGCACGGCCCAGCCGATGTCGCCGCCGGCGAGATCGGCCATGCGGAACGGGCCCATGGCGAAGCCGAAGTTCTCGATGGCGCCGTCGATCTGCTGCACCGAGGCGCCCTCGGTGAGGAGCGTGAGCGCCTCGCGCGCGTACACCGCCACCATCCGGTTGCCGATGAAGCCGTCGCACACGCCCGCGAGCACCGCGGTCTTCTTGATGGTCTTCGCGAGCTTCATGGCGGTGGCGAGCACGTCCTTCGCGGTCTTGTCGCCGCGGATCACCTCGAGCAGGCGCATGACGTTCGCCGGGCTGAAGAAATGCAGTCCCAGCACGTCCTGCGGGCGCTTCGTGCAGGCGGCGATCCGGTTGATGTCGAGGGTCGAGGTGTTGCTCGCGAGGATCGCGCCCGGCTTGCACACCTCGTCGAGCTTCCTGAACACCGCTTCCTTGACGCTCATCTCCTCGAACACGGCCTCGATCACGAGGTCGACGTCCTTCAGGTCGTCGTAGGAGAGCGTCGGCTTGAGCAGGCCCATGCGCGCCTCGAGCTTGTCGGGCGTGAGCTTGCCCTTGGCGATGCGGTCCTCGTAGATCTTGCGGATCGCGGCGACGCCGCGATCGAGCGCCTCCCGGTTCATCTCGAGGATCACGACGGGAATGCCGGCGTTGAGGAAATTCACGCTGATGCCGGTGCCCATTGTGCCCGCGCCGACGACGCCGACCTTCCCGATCTCGCGCGTCGGCGTGTCTTCCGGAACGTCGGGAATCTTCGAGGCGGCGCGCTCGGCGAAAAAGATGTGCCGCAGCGCCCGCGACTCGTCGCTCACGAGGAGCTGCGCGAAGAGATCGCGTTCGATCTTGAGGCCTTCCTCGAACGGCTTGAATACCGCGGCTTCGACGGCGTCGATGCACTTGAGCGGCGCCGGGAAATTCTTCGCCATCTGTCCGACGGCCGTGCGCGCCCACAGCAGGAACGCCTCCGGCTTCGGATGCGAGACCTCGCGGTCGCGCACGCGCTTGAGCGGCATGTTGTCCTTGACGGCCTTCTCCGCGAACGCGAGCGCATCCGCGAGCAGGTCGCCCTGCGAGTACTGATCGAAGAGGCCCGTGCCCATGAGCATGGCCGCGGGCACGCTCTCGCCGGAGACGATGAGGTTCAACGCGGGCTCGAGGCCGATCGCGCGCGGCAGGCGCTGCGTGCCGCCGGCGCCCGGCAGCAGGCCGAGCTTCACCTCGGGCAGTGCGATCTGCGTGTCGGGTTTGGCGATGCGGTAGTGGCAGGCGAGCGCGAGCTCCAGGCCGCCGCCCATGCAGGTGCCGCCGATCGCGGCGATCACCGGCTTCGTCGCGGTGTCGAGGAAGTTGATGACAGTGTGCAGGTTCGGCTCCGCGAGCATCTTCGGTGTGTTGAACTCGCGGATATCCGCGCCGCCGGAAAAGAGCTTGTCGTTCCCGATGATGACGATCGCCTTGACGCCGTCGTCGGCCTCGGCGCGGCGGATGCCATCGACGAGGCCGCGGCGCACGTCGTAGCCGAGGCCGTTCACCGGCGGGTTGTCGATGCGGATCACCGCGACCGCGCCGTGCAATTGGTACTGGGTGCTACTCATGAGTGGCTCCTGCAGCTTCGGTGGTGTCCGGCGGCCCCGGAATCGGCCGGAGCGGCTCGGGCTTGCGGCGGTGCGGGCCCCGCGCGGGCGGCGAACCGCGCGCCGGGTCGTACAGCCCGCCGGGCGGACTCCGTACACTTGTGTATTGAGTTGCCATACACTAGTGCATCGCCAGCGGAGCGTCAACCGAACACGCCATGCCCAGGACACGCCCGAAAACCCCGGGCCGCCGCAAGGCGGCCGCCGCGACGGCGCGCCGCGCGCCCGAGCGGGAGCTGCTGAGCCCCGACGCCTGGCTCGATGCCGCGGGCCTCGCGATCGCCGAAGGGGGCTTCGACAACGTGCGGGTGCTCACCCTCGCGAAACGCCTCGGCGTCACGCGCGGCAGCTTCTACTGGCACTTCGCGGACCACGCCGAGCTCATCGCGCGCTTCCTCGAGCGATGGCGCGACCGGCGGCTCGCGGAGCTCGCCTATCTCGCGGCCAATCCCGACCCGAACGAGAGCGAGCTGCGACGGGTCTTCCGTCTGGTGCTGCGCGAGCCGGCGCGCAACGCCCGGCAGATGCGGGTGGAGCTCGCGGTGCGCGAGTTCGCGCGCCGGGACGCGCACGCGGCGCGGATCGTCGCCGAGGTCGACCGCGCGCGCATCGAGCACGTGACCGGGTTCCTGCGCGACGCCGGGGTCGACGAGGCGCAGACGCGCGATCTCGCGCTCCTCGTCTACGTCGCCACCATCGGCGGGCGCGTGGTGCTCACCGCTTTCCCGGAGCACGAACCGGCCATCGAGCGCATCGAGCAGCTGATCGTCGAGCTCATCGCCGGCCGCCGCGGCGGCCGCGCGGACAGCGCGGTCGCCTGAACGCGCGCTCACTGCGGCGGCGGGCGCGCGCCGGGCCCGCGGGCCGCGAGCCGCGCGCCGAAGAGCCGCACGACCTCGTCGCGCGGCAGCGGACGGCCGAAGAGATATCCCTGCAGCTCGTCGCAGCGCAGTTCCTGCAGCACGCGCGCCTGACGCTCCACCTCGACGCCTTCGGCCGTCACCCGCAGGCGCATCGCGTGCGCGAGCGAGATGATGGTGGAGACCAGCGTCATCGCGTCGGGGTCGCTCAGCATGCGCGCCACGAAGGAGAGATCGACCTTCAGCATCTGCGCCGGCAGCCGCGCGAGATAGCCGAGGGAGGAGTAGCCGGTGCCGAAATCGTCGATGGCGATGTCGACACCGAGCGCGCGCAGCGTCTCGAGGCGCGCGATGTTCTCCTCGCCGTCCTCGAGCAGCACGCTCTCCGTGATCTCGAGCGCGATCGGCGTTCCGCCGCCGTCGAGCGCGCCGCGCACGGTTTCCACGAAGCCGGGCTGGCGCAGCTGCACCGGCGAAACGTTGATCGCGACCACCGGAGCGTTGAGGCCGGCCGCGCGCCAGGCGCGGTGATCCGCTACGGCGCGCCGCATGGTCCAGGCGCCGACGTCCACGATGAGCCCGGTCTGCTCGAGCAGCGGCACGAACTTCTTCGGCGTCACCAGCCCGTTCGCGGGGTCCGCCCAGCGGAGCAGCGCCTCGAGCCCGACGACGCGGCGGCTCGCCGCCTCGACCTTCGGCTGGTAATAGAGCACGAACTCGTCGCGATCGAGCGCCCGGCGCAGGCGGTTCTCGAACGCGAGCTTCTCCGCCACCCGATCGGTCATCTGCGCGGTGTAGAAAAGGAAGCGCTCGCGGCGGGCTTTCGCCTTCTTGAGCGCGGTTTCGCTGTTGCGCATGAGCCGCTCGGTGTCCTGGGCATCGTTCGGGTACACCGCGAGGCCGAGCCGCAGCGCGACGCGCAGCTCCTGGTCCTCGATGCGGTATGGCTCGCGGGTGCACGGGCCGAGCACCTCCTGGAGGCGCCGCATGACCTCGTCCTCTCTCCGCAGGCCCGGCAGCGCGAGCACGAAGCGGTCGGCCTCGAGACGCGCGACGTGCGCATCGTTCGCCGCGGCGCGCTGGAGGCGGCGCGCGACCTCGATCAGCAGCGCGTCGCCGACGTGCCGGCCGAGCGCGTCGTTCACGACCCGGAAGTGCTCGAGGTCGAGGGTGCACAGCGCGAGCCGCGTGTCGTCGCGATCGGCGCCGCGCAGGAGCTGCGTCAGCCGCTCCTGGAAAAAGGTGCGGTTGGCGAGGCCGGTGAGCGCATCGTAGTACGCGAGATAGTGGAGGCGCTCCTCCTTGTCGATGTGATCGAGCGCGAAAGCGATGTCGCCGCCGAGCTCGGTAAGGAGCCGCAGCTCGGTATCGTCGAAGAAACCGGGCTCGCGTGCGACCAGCCAGAGCAGAGCGATCGGCTCGCCGCCGATCGCGAGCGGCAGGAGCGCGAACGAGCCCGCGCCGTGCGCGCTCAGCACGTCTCTCAGCGCGAGCCGCTCGTCGCGGGCGACGTCGTTCGCCACGAACGCCCGCTTCTGCGCCACGGCCTCGCCGGCCGGCGTACGGCGCCCGCGGGCATCGGTGAGCACGAGCCGCGACGAGACCGCCGCGAGCAGGTCGCGGGAGGCGCCGCACACGGCGACCGGGCGCACGCGCCCGTGCGTCCGGTCGAGGAGGCCGATCGCGGCCATGGCGAAGCCGCCGGTATCGACCGCGAGGCGGCACGCTTCGTGGAACAGCTCCTCGCGGTGCTGCACGCGCACGATCACGGCGTTGATGCCGGAGAGCATCGCGTACACGCGGTTGAGGCGCTTGATCTTCTCTTCCGCCTGCCGCCGCTCCGTGATGTCGCGCACGATGCCGAGGAGCGCGGTCACGCGGCCGCCCGGGTCGCGCAGCGGCGTCGCCCGCGTCTCGAGCACCCGGCGGGTACCCTTGAGCCCGACGCCGCGGAACTCGAGCGTCTCCGACCGCCCGCGCAGGATGCGGCGCACGAAGCGGCGGAAGGCGTCGCGATCCCGGGGCTCGATGAAGTCGTAGATGTCGCGCCCGCGCATCTCCTCGGGCGCGTCGGCCTCGAACATCCGGAGCCCCGCGGCGTTCACGTCGCGCACGCTGCCGTCGGGCGCGACCAGCGTCAGACACTCGGGCTCCGTGTCGATGATGGCGCGCACGTAGGCTTCGCGGGCGGCGAGCTCGGCATTGACGCGCTCGAGCTCGACGAGGCGTGCGGTCAGCATCGCGCCGAGCCGGCGGTTGTGCTCGCGCAGGTATTCGATCTCCGGCATCCCGGGAGCCGCGCGCGGGGCATGCACCCCGCGCACAAGGAGCTCTTCGAGCCGGGCGGCGAGCCGGTCGGGGTCGGGCGAGTATTCGGCGAAGCCCGCGGCGCCGAGCGCGGCCGCGAAGCGGACGTCGTCCGGCGTGACGGTGCTGCGCGTGGAGAAAACGAGCGGCGGACCGCCGCGGCGGCCGAGCTCGCGGCATAGCGCGTAGCCGTCGACGCCGGGCAGCAGGATCTCGGCGACGACGAGATCGGGCGACCGCGCCGCGGCCGCGGCGAGCGCCTCGACGCCGTCGCCCGCTTCGATGACCTCGTGTCCTCCCCGGCGCAGCCGCGCGGCGAGAGCGGCGCGGCCGTGTGCATCGGCATCAGCTAACAGAATCCGCATCGGCACGTCCCTGGCCGGCGACAACGAGCGTCACCACTGTCGTCGGCACCCGCCGGTGCGGATGCCTCCCGCGCGGGATTATCGCACAGCGCGCGCGCCGTCCGGCGAGCGCCGTGTAGCAATACGGCTACACGGTTTTCGAAGCCACTGCGATACCGACGGGTTCTGCCGCCCGCTACGATCGCGCACAACGAATCACGGGAGAAGTCTCATGTCGTTCGTTCGCGATCCTTCCGGTGCACCGGCCTCCGGCTGCTCCTGCGGGCGGCACACGAGCGAGGCGGATCACGCCGCGGCGGCGTCCGCCGGCGGACTCGCGTCACGCCGGGTGCTCGAGGAGGCGGTGCTCCGGGCGCTCTTCCCGCAGGATGCCGAGCGGCGCCGCTTCCTGCGCGCGGTGGGCGCGGGCGCGGCGGCGAGCCTGCTCGCGCAGTTCTTCCCGTTCGATGCGCTGCAGGCGCTCGCCGACGAGAAGCGCCCGCTCGAGAAGAAGCAGCTTAAGATCGGTTTCATTCCGATCACCTGCGCGACGCCGATCATCATGGCGCATCCGCTCGGCTTCTACGCGAAGCACGGGCTCGACGTCGAGGTGATCAAGAC
The DNA here is from genome assembly GCA_036563785.1 of Burkholderiales bacterium. GTDB lineage: Bacteria > Pseudomonadota > Gammaproteobacteria > Acidiferrobacterales > Sulfurifustaceae > JACQFZ01. Next base: position 21,589 of record DATCLR010000188.1, read on the forward strand.
CGCGGGCTGGGCGGTGGTGCGCGACAAGGCCCTCGCGGGGGAGTACGACGCGGCGCACATGCTGTCGCCGATGCCGCTCGCGATCACGCTCGGCGCGGGCTCGACGGCGAAGCCCTATCTCATGCCGGCGGTCGAGAACATCAACGGCCAGGCGATCACGCTTGCGATGAAGCACCGGGACAAGCGCGACCCGCGCCAGTGGAAGGGTTTCCGGTTCGCCGTGCCGTTCGACTACTCCATGCACAACTTCCTGCTGCGCTACTACGTCGCGGAGCACGGCCTCGACCCGGACAAGGACATCCAGATCCGCGCGATCCCGCCGCCGGAGATGGTCGCGAACCTGCGCGCGAACAACGTCGACGGCTATCTCGCGCCCGACCCGTTCAACCAGCGCGCGGTGTACGAAGGGGTGGGGTTCATCCACCTGCTCACGAAGGAGATC
>DATCLR010000199.1:0-5085 GCA_036563785.1 Burkholderiales bacterium
TGCTTGAACAGCTCCTCGAGGCTCTCGTCGGCCGGCGACTCGCCCGATTCCTCGTTCGGTGCGCCGAAGTCGGGAGCGGCGAGGCTCTCCTCCGGGCCGCCGAAATCGGGGACGCTCGGCTGCTCGTAGTCCGGCGGAGGAATGTTGATCTCGATCTGCTGCGGATCGGCGATCGGCTTCTCGAGCATGCCGGTCACGAGGCCCGGGAACGCGATCACGATCCCCACCATGATGAGCTGGATCACGACGAACGGCACGGCGCCCCAGTAGATCTGGCCGGTGGTCACGGGCGCGATGCGCTGGCCGGTGATCTTGTCGACGTACGGCTGCGACGGGGCAACGCTGCGCAGGTAGAACAGCGCGAACCCGAACGGCGGGTGCATGAACGAGGTCTGCATGTTGATGCCGAGCAGCACGCCGAACCAGATGAGGTCGATGCCGAGCTTATCCGCCACCGGCGCGAGCAGCGGCACGATGATGAACGCGAGCTCGAAGAAGTCGAGGAAGAACGCGAGCAGGAACACCAGCACGTTCACCACGACGAGAAAACCGAGCTCGCCGCCGGGCAGCCCCGTGAGCAGACCTTCGACCCAGAGATCGCCGTTGACGCCGCGGAACGTCAGGCTGAACACGGTCGCGCCGATCAGGATGAAGATCACGAACGACGAGAGCTTCGCCGTCGTGTTCATCGCCTGCTTCAGGATCGACCAGTTCAGCCGGCGGTTGAGCGCGGCGAGGATCAGCGCGCCGGTCGCGCCCATGGCGCCGCCCTCGGTCGGCGTCGCGATGCCGAGGAAGATCGTGCCGAGCACGAGGAAGATCAGCACGAGCGGCGGAATCAGCACGAACAGCACGCGCGCGAGGAGCGCGGTGCCGCGCAGAGTCCGCGCCTCCGGCGGGAGCGCGGGCGCGGACGCCGGGAAGAGCAGCGCGCGCCCGAACACGTACGCGAGATAGATGCCGGCGAGCACCAGCGCCGGCAGCAGCGCTCCCTGGTACATGTCGCCGACCGAGCGGCCGAGCTGATCCGCGAGCACGATCAGCACGAGCGAGGGCGGAACGATCTGCGCGAGCGTGCCCGAGGCCGCGATGACGCCGGTTGCGAGCGTCCGGTCGTAGCCGTAGCGCAGCATGATCGGGAGCGAGATGAGCCCCATCGCGATCACCGACGCCGCGACCACGCCGGTCGTCGCGGCGAGCAGCGCCCCGACCACGACCACCGCGATCGCGAGGCCGCCGCGCACGGGACCGAAGAGCTGGCCGACCGTGTCGAGCAGGTCCTCGGCCATGCCGCTGCGCTCGAGGATCAGACCCATGAACGTGAAGAACGGGACGGCAAGCAGCGTCTCGTTCGCCATGATCCCGAAGATACGTTCGGGCAGCGCCTGGAACAGCGCGGGCGGCAGGAGCCCGAGCTCGACGCCGAGGAAGCCGAACGCGAGCCCGACGGCGCCGAGCGCGAACGCGACCGGATAGCCGAGCAGCAGGAACACGACCAGCGCCCCGAACTTGAGGGGCGCCATGTTGGCGATGATGAACTCGCTCAGCGGAGCACCTCGCTGTCGGTGGCGGCGCGCTCGGCGGAATCGGCCGGCGGCTTCTGGCGTTTGTCGGGCAGATCGCCGCAGAGCACGGCGACGTTCTTTATAAGCTCGGAGACGCCTTGCAGGCTGAGCAGCAGGAAGCCGAGCGGCACCATCAATCGCGCCGGCCAGCGCACCAGGCCCCCGTAGTTGGTCGACACCTCGCCGGTGTGCCAGGCGTTGAGGAAGACCGGCCACGAGAGCCAGAGGATGTAGATCGACATCGGCAGCAGGAAGAACACGGTGCCGAAGATGTCGATCCAGATCTGCGTGCGCCGGGACAGCCGGCCGGCGATCACGTCGATGCGGATGTGCTCGTCGTGCAGTAGCGTGTACCCGGCGCAGAGCAGGAACACCGCCGCGAACATGTACCACTGCAGCTCGAGCCAGGCGTTCGAGCTGAGGTTGAACAGATAGCGGCTGGTGGCGTTGCCCGCGCTCACGAGCACCATGGCAAGCACCAGCCAGAGAAGCAGGCGCCCTACGCGTTCATTGACCGCGTCGATGCTTCGTGAGATTGCCAGCAAGAATTTCATTCGGCTGCGCTCGGCGAGCGTGCCCGCGGCGCGGGGCAGCGAATTCTCGCCGAAAGGCCCGGGATCTGTAAAACCCCGGCGCGCATCGGGACATGTCGGGTCGCCGTTGCTCTTCCGATATACTGGGCGCCTCCTCTCCGGAGGCCGTCATGTTTCAGACCGCGATCGCCGGCAGTCTGCCGAAGCCGTCCTGGCTCGCCGAGCCGGGCCGGCTGTGGCCCGCCTGGCGCCTCGAAGGCGAGGCGCTCACCGAGGGCAAGCAGGACGCGACCCTCGCCTGGCTTGAGATTCAGGAGCGCGCCGGGATCGACATCGTCGGCGACGGCGAGCAGTCGCGGCAGCACTTCGTCCACGGCTTCCTCGAGGCGGTCGAAGGCATCGACTTCGGGCGCAAGGTGCGGATGGGCATCCGCAACAACCGCTACGAGGCGCTGGTGCCGACCGTGGTGGGGCCGCTGCGCCTGCGGGGGCGGGTGCACGAGGCGGAGGCGCGCCTCGTCCGGGCGCACACCGCGCGCCCGGTCAAGTTCACGCTACCCGGCCCCATGACCATCGTCGACACCGTCGCCGATGCGCACTACGGCGACCGGGCGGCGCTCGCCATGGCGTTCGCGGAGCTGCTGAACCAGGAGGCGCGCGCGCTCGAGGCGGACGGCGTCGACATCGTGCAGTTCGACGAGCCGGCGTTCAACGTGTATCTCGACGACGTCGTGACCTGGGGGATCGAGGCGCTGCACCGCGCCATCGACGGGCTGCGCTGCCGCACCGCGGTGCACATCTGCTACGGGTACGGCGTGCAGGCGAACATCGACTGGAAGGCCTCGCTCGGGCGCGAATGGCGCCAGTACGAGGCGATCTTTCCGGCGCTCGCCGCGAGCCGCATCGATCTCGTGTCGCTCGAATGCCTGAACTCGCGCGTGCCGCTGCAGCTCCTGGAGCTGCTCGGCGGGAAGGACGTGCTGGTCGGCGTCATCGACGTCGCGACCGAAGAGGTGGAGACGCCGGAGGCGATCGCGGCGCTCGTCGAGCAGGTCATGCGCCACGTGCCGCGCGAGCGCATCTATCTCTGCACCAACTGCGGTATGGCGCCGATGCGGCGCGACGTTGCGGTCGCGAAGCTCGCCGCGCTGGGGGTCGGCGCGCGGCTCGCGCGCGAACGCTACGGCTGAATGAGAGGCGGCGGCACCGGACAACAACGACACCCCGCACGGTCCGTTTCCCATGAGCGAAGTGACGATCTACCACAACCCCAAGTGCAGCAAGTCGCGGGAGACGCTCGCGCTGCTCGAGAAGCGCGGCATCGAGCCGCGGGTGGTGCTCTACCTCGAGAACCCGCCGAGCGCGCGCGAGCTCGACCGCATCCTCAAGCTCCTCGGCAAGGAGCCGCGCGAGCTGATGCGCCGGCAGGAGCCGGAGTACAAGGCGCTCAAGCTGGACGATCCGAAACGCACGCGTGCGCAGCTGATCGAGGCGATGGTGAAGCACCCGCGCCTGATCGAGCGGCCGATCGTGCTCGCGAACGGCAAGGCGGCGCTCGGCCGCCCGCCGGAGAACGTGCTCGCGATTCTCTAGCGCGCCGGCGCCGCTACCCTTCGCGCAGGAACGCAAGCAGCGCGTCGAGCACCTCGTCCGGCTGCTCGGCCATCATGTTGTGGCCGCAGCCGGCGAGCGTCACGACGCGCGCGCCGCTCAGGCTCTGCGCCAGCTCCTGCGCCGCCCGCGGCGGCGTCATCAGGTCGCGCGCCCCGAGCACGAGGAGCGCCGGCGCGCGCGTTTCGCGCGCGCGCTCGAGCCCGGCGGCGTAGTTGTTGCAGGCCGCGAGGTCGGCGTAGAGCACGCCCGGGCGCTGCCGCTCCATCAGCCGCACGTTCGCGCCGAGCACCCACGTGCCCGGACCCGGATTGTTCGGGTAATGCGCCCAGGCGGCGTTCGACCACACGTTGATCATGCGGTGCGCCGTCGGCTCGTCGGTGCGGGCCGCTTCGAGCAGCTGGCTCGTCACGCGCATCGGAAACGCCGTGCCGAGCAGCGCGAGACGCGAGACGCGCGTCTCGTAGCGCCCGGCGCAGTCGAGCGCCACCAGCGATCCCATGCTGTGCCCGACGAGCGCGGCGGTGCCGACGCCGGCGGCGTCGAGCAGCGCGACGATCCAGTCGGCCATGTCCTCGATGCGCTCGAGCGGGGCGCTGCGGCTGCGGCCGTGGCCGGGCAGGTCGACCGCCAGCACGCCGTAGCCGTGGTGCGCGAGGTAGCGCGACTGCAGCAGCCAGACGGAATGGTCGCCGCCCGCGCCGTGAATGAAAACGACCGCCGGCAGCCGGGGATCGAACGCTTTGCCGCCGGTGTACGCGTACTCCGTGTTGCCTCGAACTTCGATTTCCATCGTCGTTATCCGTGGAGTTGAACCGCGTGGCGCGCCTGACGCTCGCGCCCGCCGCTCGCCCTAGCCCTTCTGCGCGGCGCGCAGGCCGCGGCTCAGGTCCTCGATGAGGTCGTCCGGATCCTCGAGCCCGATCGAGAGCCGGATGGTGCCCGGGCCGATCCCCGCCTGCCGCAGCGCCTCGTCGCTCATGCGGAAGTGCGTCGTGCTCGCGGGATGGATCACGAGCGAGCGTGCGTCGCCGACGTTCGCGAGGTGCGAGAAGAGCCGAAGCGCCTCGATGAAGCGCCGCCCCGCGGCGCGATCTCCCTTGAGGTCGAAGCTGAAGACCGCTCCGCAGCCCCTGGGCAGCAGGCGCTTCGCGAGCTCGTGGTCCGGGTGCGAGGGAAGCTCGGGATAGGCGATGGACGCCACGGCCGGATGCGTGCTCAGGAACTCGACGATGCGGCGCGTGTTCTCGACGTGCCGCTGCATGCGAAGCGGCAGCGTCTCGATCCCCTGCAGGATCTGGAACGCGGTCGCCGGGCTCATGCAGGCGCCGAAGTCGCGCAGGCCCTCGCGCCGCGCGCGCAGCAGGAACGCGGCG
>DATCLR010000214.1:0-15073 GCA_036563785.1 Burkholderiales bacterium
GATCTACACGCTCGCCGCGTTCGTGGCGAGCCTCCCGCTCGCGCTCGGGTGGCTGGTGCTGCTTCCGTGGTCGGCGTGCATGCTCTACTGCAGCTACCGCGACATCTACGGCGACGCGCCGCGCGGCCGCGACTGAACGAAGCGTACCGCTCGCGATGAATGCGCGCCCCGCGCGCGCCCGGCGCGGCGGGAGCGCGCCCGCTAGAACGGCAACTGCACGCCGGGCCGCACCGACAGCACGAACTCGCGGAAGCGCTGCGCGATGCGCTCGAGCGCTTCGGGGGTGTCGCCTTCGAAGCGGAACACGAGCACCGGCGTCGTGTTCGACGCGCGCACCAAACCGAAGCCGTCGTCGAAATCGGCGCGCAGGCCGTCGATCGTCGTGACCTTCGCGTCCGGAAAGTTCGCGCGCGCGACGAGCTCCGCGATGACGGCGTGGTGCTCGCCTTCGGCGAGCTTGAGATTGAGCTCCGGCGTGTTCACCGTGTTCGGCAGCGAGCCGAAGATTTCGCTCGTCGGACGGGGGTCGCGCGACAGGAGCTCGAGCAGGCGCGCGGCCGCATAGAGCCCGTCGTCGAATCCGTACCAGCGCTCCTTGAAGAAGATGTGGCCGCTCATTTCGCCCGCCATGAGCGCGCCCGATTCCTTGAGCTTCGCCTTGATGAGCGAGTGCCCCGTCTTCCACATCAGCGGCTCGCCGCCGGCGGCACGAATGGCTTCGGCGAGCTTGCGCGAGCACTTGACGTCGTAAATGATCGTTCCGCCCGGGTTGCGCGCGAGCACGTCGCGCGCGAACAGGATCATCTGGCGGTCGGCCCAGATGATGCTGCCGTCGGGTGCGACCACGCCCAGGCGGTCGCCGTCGCCGTCGAAGGCGAGGCCGACGTCGTAGCCGCCGCCTTTGACGGTCCGGATCAGCTCCTCGAGATTCTCCGGCTTGCTCGGGTCGGGGTGATGGTTCGGGAAGGTGCCGTCGACGTCGCAATAGAGCGCCGTCACGTCACAGCCGAGACGGCGCAGCAGCTCCGGCGCGTAGGCGCCCGCAACGCCGTTGCCGCAGTCGACGGCGACGCGCATGCGGCGCGCGAGCTTCACGTCCCCGGTGATGCGGTCGAGATACGCTTCGCGCACGTCGACCCGCGTCACGCTCCCCGGGGTTTCGGGGCGCACGAGATCGCCGCGCTCGAGCCGCCGCCGCAGGCCCTGTATCGCGTCGCCCGAGAGCGTCTCGCCCGCCACCATGATCTTGAGGCCGTTGTACTCGGGCGGATTGTGGCTGCCGGTGACGCTGACGCCCGAGCCGGTGCCGAGGTGATGCGTCGCGAAGTAGAGCACCGGCGTCGGCGCCTGGCCGATGTCGAGCACGTCGCAGCCGGCGCGCGTCAGGCCGTGCGCGAGCGCTTCGACGAGCTCGGGTCCCGAAAGGCGGCCGTCCCGTCCGACGGCGAACCGGCGGCTGCCGCGCGCCTGCGCCTCGGAGCCGATGGCGTGGCCGATGCTCTCGACGAAAGCGGGGGTAAGGCTCCGGCCGACGATGCCGCGGATGTCGTACGCCTTGAAGATCTCCGGCGGCGGAATCGACGCGCCGGCGCCCGAGGTAGACGGTTGCGTGGACATGTTGCGACTTCTCCGAATGCGAAGCCGGAGAGTGTAGAGCAACGTCGTCGCGCCGGGCTAGGCTGGGCGAACGTCGGGTAAGCGGGGAGTCGGCGGACGAAACGACGCCGGTCGGCATCCCGCGTATTCGGCTCGCGCCGATGCCCGGCGCCGCGCTGCGGTCATTCCGCGTCGCGCTCGCCGCGCGAAGGCGTGTATCAGCGCGTGCCGGTGTGGCCGAAGCCGCCGGCGCCGCGAGCCGATTCGCCGAATTCCTCCACGACCTCGAACCGGGCGGGAACGACGGGCACGAAGATCATCTGTGCGATGCGATCGCCCGGCTCGAGCGTGAACGCGGTGTCGCCGCGATTCCAGAGCGACACGAATATCTGCCCCTGGTAGTCGGAATCGATGAGCCCGACGAGATTGCCGAGCACGATGCCGTGCTTGTGACCGAGGCCGGAGCGCGGTAGCAGCATCGCGGCGAGGTTCGGCTGCTTTATATGGATGGCGATGCCGGTCGGAATGAGATGCGTCGAGCCGGGCGCGACGTGCAGCGGCTCGTCGATGCAGGCCCTGAGATCGAAGCCGGCCGATCCGGGTGTCGCCTGCTGCGGGAGCGGGAATTCAGTGCCGATGCGCTTGTCGAGGATCTTGAGCTCTACGGTCTGCATGGTACCTGACGGCGATTTCGTGAATCAGCGCCCGCGCAAGCGCGCTCTTCGGCGCGCGCGGCAGGCGCGTCGCCCCCGCGCGATCGACGAGGAGGAGCTCGTTGTCGTCGGCTTCGAAGCCGAGCCCGGGACCGACGCGGTTCGCGGCGACGAGCCGGATGCCCTTTGTCTCGAGCTTCGCGCGCGCGTTCGCCTCGGCGTCGTCCGTCTCCGCCGCGAAGCCCACCGTGTAAACGCGCGGGTCGCGGCGCGCCACCGCCGCCAGGATGTCGGGATTGCGCACGAGCTCGATCGTGAGCCGTTCGGCGGTTTTCTTTATCTTCGACGGTGCGCGCTCGACCGGCCGGTAGTCGGCGACCGCGGCGACGCCGATGAAGATGTCGGCGCCGTCAAGCTCGGCAAGGACTGCGTCGTGCATTTCCTGTGCGCTCACGACGCGAATCGTGCGCACGCGATCGGGATCGGGGAGATTCGTCGGGCCGGAGACGAGCACGGTGCGCGCGCCGGCTTCCGCCGCCGCCCGCGCCACCGCGTAGCCCATCTTGCCGGAACTGCGGTTCGTGATGCCGCGCACCGGATCGATAGCCTCCCAGGTCGGGCCCGCAGTGACTATCACCTTGAGCCCTTCGAGCTCGCCGGTGTCGAAGAGGTTCGCCAGCGCGCCGACGAGCTCGAGCGGCTCGAGCATGCGGCCCGGGCCGATTTCGCCGCACGCCTGCTCGCCGGCGGCGGGCCCGAAGACATGGATGCCTCGGGCGCGCAGCACGCGAACGTTCTCCTGCGTCGCCGGATTCGCCCACATCTGCTGATTCATCGCCGGTGCCACCGCGACGGGCACGGCGGCGGCGAGGCATATCGCTCCGAGGAGGTCGTCGGCGCGGCCCTGCACCAGGCGCGCGAGAAAGTCCGCGCTCGCCGGCGCCACGAGAATGGCATCGGCCCAGCGGGCGAGCTCGATGTGGCCCATGCCCGCTTCCGCCTCGGTGTCGAGCAGGTGCTGGTAGACCGGATGCCCGCTCACCGCCTGCAGCGTCAACGGGGTGATGAATTCGGCGGCGCCGCGCGTCATCACGACGCGCGTCTCGGCGCCCGCGTCGCGCAGGCGGCGGATCAGATCGGCGGTCTTGTAGGCGGCGATGCCGCCGGTGACCCCGACGAGCACTCGCCTGTTCGTCAATGTGCCCATGCGCAAAGTGTAACGGCCGGACGTTCCCGGCACCAACTCGACGCGAGCATCGTTCACCGGACACGCCGCTCTGGCTCACCGCCGGGCGGCCGGTGTATGTTCGTGCCTGCAGTCGTGCAAGGGAGCCGATAGCGAATGACCGAGAGTGCAGTGGAGCGGACGGCGCGGCGCGCGTAGACCCGCCGGCGTCGCGATCCCGCCGCGGCTGCTGCAGCCGGAAGAGGGCGCCGCGGCCCCCGATCTGCGGCCTTTCCGACGAGGAACTTGTCGTCCGCGGCGTACCTGCGGCAGCGCTACGGCAAGGGCGGCGGCGCGGAACGAAAGCTGAAGCTCTCGCGGGCCGACCTGCGCCGGCTCGATAAGTATTTTTATAGATGCGCACCTCGACCAGGAGATCCGCATCGCGGCGCTCGCTTCGCTGATCAACGTTTCCGAAGGGCACCTGCACCGTGCGTTCCGGGCGGCAACGGGAATGACGCCGCTGCGGCTCATCCGGCAAAAGCGCATCCTGCGCGCTCTCGAGATCCTCAAGACCGAGCGCGTCACCATGCTCGAGCTCGCGCTGCGTGTCGGGTTCGTGAGCCCGAGCCACTTCGCGCGGGTGTTCCGGAGCGTCATCGGGCGCAATCCGTCGGAATACCGCCGCGATCCTGGACGCTCGCGGGAACGTCAGGATCGCGCCGGGCGATGAGGATCGCGAGCGCATGCGGCCGCTGCCGCGCCTATCGCTCGCGCCGTTGTTTCGCTCGAGGAGCAATGGCATGACGATCATTCAAGGGCGCATCACTGGACGCACGTTCCTGGCCGCCGCGGGTGCGCTCGTCGCGGGCGCGGCGCTTCCCGGCGCGGCGCGCGCGGCAGCGGAGCCGCGCAGAGGCAACCCCCATCATGCGCGCGATCCCCGAAAACCGGCGAACGAATCCCGGTGATCGGGCTCGGCACGTTCGAGACGTTCGACGTGTCGCCCGGCGAGCCGCGCGCGCACATCCGCGAGGTGCTCAAGCGCTTCTTCGACGCCGGCGGGCGCGTCGTCGATACGTCGCCGCTCTACGGCATGTCCGAAGTGAACGTGGGCGATTGCGCGACCGCGCTCGGTATCGCCGACCGGCTCTTCATCACGAACAAGACCTGGACCACGGGCGAATGGCTGTCGCAACAGCCATTCCGAGGCGCAGTTTCGCCGTTCGTGCGAACGGCTGTGGCGCAGCCGCATGGACGTGCAGCAGGTCCACAGCCTCGAGAACTACGACCAGGTGCTGCACCTCCTGAAGCAGTGGAAGGCGGAAGGCCGGGTGCGCTATATCGGCGCCACACACTGGAACGCCGAGTGCTACGACACGCTCGAGCGGCTCGTGCGCACGGCGGATCTCGACTTCATTCAGGTGAACTACAGCATCTTTTCGCGCCGGTGCGAGGAGCGTCTCCTGCCCGCGTGCGCCGACAACGGCGTCGTCGTGCAGATCAACATGCCTTTCGAGAAGGCTCGGCTGTTCACCTGCGTGCAGGGGCAGCGCGTTCCGGAATGGGCGCGGGAGTTCGGCGCGACGACCTGGGCGCAGTTCTTCCTCAAGTACGTAATCTCGCACCCGGCCGTCACCAACGTGATCCCGGCGACCAGCAATCCGGATCACGTGAGCGACAACCTGGGGGCGCTTTACGGGGAGCTGCCCGACAACGCCATGCGCGCGCGCATGGTCCGACACATGGAAGGGATTCCGGGCTTCGCCGACACGCTGCGGCAGCCGCCTTACCCGGGGAAGTCCTACGGCGGCGTCGTGACCTGGCCGTTCCGTGCACCGGCGCGCCGTGCGGCGGCACCGCGCGGAGGAGCGTAACCGATGCTGCGTGCTTGCTGCGCCGCGGCGGCTGTGCTCATCGCGGCGGCTGCCGCGGCCGCCGAGGTGTCGGATGCCGTCGGCCGGCGCGTCGCCGTGCGCGGTTTCTGGATCGATGCCACCGAGGTGACGATCGCGCGGTTTCGGGAGTTCGCGTACGCACCGGGTCTGCGGACGGCGGCGGAGCGGGAGGGCGGCGGCTACGAATGGGACGGCCACTGGGCCCGGCGGGCGGGATGGAACGTGTACCGCCCCTACGGCCGGGAGCCGGGATCGCCGCAGGAGCCGGCCGTGCGCGTGACCTGGCACAAAGATCCGCCTACTGGCGCCGGCGCGGCGGCCGACTGCAGAGCGCCGTTGAATGGCGGCTCGCGGCGTACACCGAGCTGCGTTCCGTGCCTTCGGACGGCTACGAGCGCGGACGTACCTACCGCTACCCGGTCGGCGACGAGCCCCGCGGCATGAACATACGAGGGAACGACCCCTGGCCGGTGCACGCCGCGGCGGGTACCACGCGGCGCGGGATCAACGGCCTGTACGAGATGGGCGGCAACGTGTGGGAGTGGCTGGCCGACCGGCGCGGCAACGAAGCGCTCACCGCGGGCGGCTCGTGGTGGTACGGGGCGCCGCAGACTACGGCCGAGGGCATGCTCCGGAAGCCGGCGGACTTCTACGCCGTGTACGTAGGCTTCCGCTGCGCCTACGACGCGCCGCGCTGACGCGCGGGCGCGTGCCGAACGCACGTCTTCCTCCGACCAAAGTGCCGCGGCTCGCGGCGCTGCGCGGTGATAAAGTGCCGCGCACGGCGCATCGTTCATGCAGCAGCAGGGGAGGGGGCGGATGGCAATCACGGACTGGCCCGATGCGGAACGGCCGCGCGAGAAACTGCTCGCGCGCGGTCCGGAGAGCCTGTCCGACGCGGAACTGCTCGCCATTTTTCTGCGCACCGGCCGGCGCGGGCACACGGCCGTCGATCTCGCGCGCGAGCTGCTCGCGCGTTTCGGCGGTCTGCGGCAGCTGCTCGCCGCCGATCGGGACACGCTTTGCGCCGTTCCAGGGCTCGGCGAAGCCAAGTACGCGCAGCTCATCGCGGCGCTCGAGATGGGCCGGCGGCATCTGGAGGCGCGGCTGCCGCGGGGCGAGGCGTTGCAGTCGCCGCGCGACACCCTGGCGTTCCTTCAGGCAACGCTGCGCGACCGGCCGTACGAGGTTTTCTGCTGCCTGTTCCTCGACAACCGCCATCGGGTGCTGGCTTTCGAGGAGCTGTTCCGCGGAACGCTGAACGGCACCGCAGTGTACCCGCGGGAGATCGTGAAACGGGCGATGGCGCTCAACGCCGCGGCCGTGATCCTGGTCCACAACCACCCGTCAGGGGTGGCGGAACCGAGCCGGGCCGACGAGGTGCTGACGGAGCGCCTCAAGGAGGCGCTGAGCCTGATCGACGTCCGGGTGCTCGACCATATCGTGGTCGGGGACGGGGAGGCGGTCTCGTTCAGCGAGCGCGGCCTCATCTGACCGCGGGCCCGCCGCCGACGGCCGTTGGGCCGAGGCGGTCGCCGAGGCTACCTTTGGAACCGGCGTTCTGGTATAAAGCCCGTCCCTTTCTGGACGTCCCCCGTATCCCGGAGTCACAGGGTCATGGCTAGAGTCTGTCAGGTCACCGGCAAGCGCGTGCGCACCGGCAACAACGTATCCCACGCGAACAACAAGACGCGGCGGCGGTTCCTGCCGAACCTCCATTACCGGCGGCTGTGGGTGGAGAGCGAGAAGCGCTGGGTGACGCTGCGGCTGTCCCATCAGGGGCTGCGCACCATCGACAAGAAGGGCATCGACGCGGTGCTCGCCGAGATGCGCGCCCGGGGCGAGAAGATCTGAATCTGAGGAGCCGGACCGATGGCCAAGGCTGTACGCGAAAAGATCAAGCTCGTTTCCAGCGCCGGCACCGGGCACTACTACACCACGACCAAGAACAAGCGCACGATGACCGACAAGCTGGAGCTCCGGAAGTACGACCCCATCGCGCGCAAGCACGTGCTCTACAAGGAAGCCAAGATCAAGTAGCTCTCCTTCGTCGCCGCCTGCCGCGGATGCGGTGGAATACCGCATCCGGCCGCGTTCCTGCTATACATGGAACGCGGTTTGTGCCATAAATTACGTCAGTTTTACGGCATTCGTGGAAGGCAGGCCGTGTATTCGTTGAGCCAGCAGGTGCTCCGGACCGATGCCTCGGGCATACCGCTCGAGTGGATCGACTTCCGCGAAGCCGTACGGGCCTACTATCTCGGTCAGGTCGTCTTCTCCCTCGGCGTTCCCCTTTACCGGATTCGCGGCGGGTACAACGCGATCACCGGCAGGCGCTCGATCATCGAGGTCAACTCCATAATCGCCACCGCCGGCGACACCCAGGCGGCCCTGAAGGCCCGCGCCCACTACGTGCCGCCGCTCAACAACCAGGCGCTGTTCGCGCGCGACGCGCACATGTGCATGTACTGCGGGCAGCAGTTTCCTCCGCGCTGGCTTTCGCGCGACCACGTGGTGCCGCTCAGCCAGGGCGGCACGGACTCGTGGAAGAACGTCGTCACGGCCTGCAAGCGCTGCAACAACCGCAAGGCCGGACGCACGCCGGAGCGCGCCGGGATGGAGCTCCTGGCGGTGCCGTTCGTGCCCACGCACGCCGAATACATCTACCTCCAGGGCAAGCGGGTGCTCGCCGACCAGATGGAATTCCTTCTGGCGCACTTCCCGCAGTCGAGCCCGCTGCACCAGCGCCTCTCGCGCAAGCTGCACTGACGCGGGCGGCGTCCCGTCCGCAGGCAACAAAAAACCCGCCAACGGCGGGTTTTTCGTTGCGCTGCTCGATGTCCGCATCAGCCGGATGCGGGAGCGAGACGCAGACCCCGCAACTTCGAGGCGAAGTCGCGCAATGCCTCGATTCCGGTCGCCTCCGCCTGACGGCACCAGTCCTCGATCGCCCGCCGCAGGTGCTCCTGGGTGGTGGCGGACCGCTGCCAGATGTCGGCCAGCTTCTGCTTCATGGCGTAGACGGTGCGCAGCGTCGTGTTGCGCTCGAGCGCCTTGTACAGCCGGTGGCGGCTCTGTTCGTCGAGCAGCGTGATCTCGCGCACCATGAGCCGCTTCGCCCGCTTGAGCAGTGCCCAGGATTCGCGGTCGTTCCGATCGACCTTCTTGAGCTCCTCGCGATAGACGTTGTGCAGCACCTCGCGCGCGAACTGCGCCATCACCTGAAACCGCGCCTGCACCACGGCTTTGACCGTTTCGAGGTCGATGTGCTGCTTCGTGGTATCGAGCATGAGCGCGGGCGGGATCTTCTTGACGCGCGCGGCGCCTAGCATCTCCAGGACGCGGATATACAGCCAGCCGATGTCGAACTCCCAGCGCTTCGACGAGAGCTTCGCCGAGCTCGGGAAGGTGTGATGGTTGTTGTGCAGCTCTTCGCCGCCGATCAGAATGCCCCAGGGCACGATGTTGCGGCTCGCGTCCTGCACCTCGTAATTCCGGTAGCCCCAGTAATGTCCGATGCCGTTGATGACGCCGGCGGCGAAAAACGGTATCCACATCATCTGCACGGCCCAGATCGTGAGACCGATCGGCCCGAACAGGACCAGATCGATGATCAGCATCAGCATGATGCCGAGGCTGCTGTGCTTGCTGTAGAGATTACGCTCGATCCAGTCGTCGGGCGTGCCGTGACCGTACTTGGCGAGCGTCTCCGGATTCTTCGCTTCCGCGCGGTAGAGCGACGTTCCGTCCCACAGTACCTTGCGGATGCCGTAGTGCTGCGGGCTGTGCGGATCCTCGGGTGTCTCGACCTTCGCGTGATGCTTGCGATGTACCGCGGCCCATTCCTTGGTAACCATCCCCGTCGTGAGCCACAGCCAGAAACGGAAAAAATGACTGACGGCGGGATGAAGATCGAGAGCGCGATGGGCCTGGTGACGGTGCAGGTAGATGGTAACGGCGACGATGGTGATGTGGGTAAGTATCAAAGTCACCGTGACGTACCCCCACCACGGCAGCTCCACCAGCCCATTGAGCAACGACATCCTCTTACTCCTTCATAGTCATATGATCTGTAGAAGCAGTATAACCCATGGGCTCCCCGCCACCTATCGGACCAAATCACTAGGTTTTTCGCCCTCCTGCGCCGGTTACCAGCCCCTGCGCCGGATGATTGGCGCGCCCGTCGAGCATTACCTGCCCGTCCACGAGCCGCAGGCGTCCCTCGGCGAACCAGCCGATCACGCGCGGGTAGAGACGATGCTCCTGCTCGAGCACGCGTGCGGCGAGCGAGTCGGGCGTGTCGTCGGGAAGCACCGGAACGGCCGCCTGCGCGATGATCGGACCGCTGTCGACCTCGGCGGTGACGAAATGCACCGTGGCGCCGTGCATGCGGGCGCCGGCTGCGAGCGCGCGCTCGTGCGTGCGCAAGCCGGGAAAGGCGGGAAGCAGCGAAGGGTGAATGTTGATGAGCCGCCCGGCGTAGCGCTCGATGAAGGAGGCACTGAGGACCCGCATGAAGCCCGCGAGCACGATGAGGTCCGGCCGGTACGCGTCGATGCGCTCGCTCAGCGCCGCCTCGAAAGCGGCACGCTCGGCGAAAGCCTTGTGATCCACGACCTCCGCGGGTATGCCCGCGGCGCGGGCGTATTCGAGGCCGGGAGCGTTCGGGCGGTTGCTGATCACCGCCGCGAGATCGATCGCGATCTCGCCGCGCTGCATCGCGCGGATGATCGCCTGCAGATTGCTGCCGCGCCCGGAGATCAGGACGACGACGCGGCAGCGCGGTGCGGCTCGTCCGGCGCCGGGCATCGGCTACTCGATTCGCACCTCGGGCTCTCCCGCGTGCGCCTCGATGCGGCCGACGCGATACACCTGCTCCCCGGCTGCCGCGAGCTGCGTCCGGGCGCGTTCGGCGTCCTCCGGTCGCACCACGACGAGCATGCCGAGGCCGCAGTTGAACGTGCGGTACATCTCGTCGTCCGCGATCCGCCCGTGCTCCTGCAGCCACGCGAAGATCGGCGGCCGCGGCCAGCTCGCCGCCTCGAGCACCGCGCGCACGCCGTGCGGGAGCACGCGCGGAAGGTTCCCGGGGATGCCGCCGCCGGTGATGTGCGCGCAGGCGCGCACCGGCAGCTCGCGCATGAGCGGGAGCAGCGACTTCACGTAGATGCGCGTCGGCGCGAGCAGCACGTCGGCGAGGGTCGCGCCGTCGAACGGCTGGTCGAGGCGCGCACCGGCGACCTCGATCACCTTGCGGATGAGCGAATAGCCGTTCGAGTGCGGGCCGCTCGAGGCGAGCCCGAGTACGACGTCGCCCGGCCGCACGTCCGTGCCGTCGATGATGCGATCGCTCTCCACGACGCCGACGCAGAAGCCCGCGAGGTCGTAGTCCCCGGGCGCGTACATGCCCGGCATCTCCGCGGTCTCGCCGCCGATCAGCGCCGCGCCCGCCTGACGGCAGCCTTCGCCGATACCGGCGATCACGCGCCGCGCGACTTCCGGATCGAGGCGGCCGGTGGCGAAGTAGTCGAGGAAGAAGAGCGGCTCGGCGCCCTGGACCAGGACGTCGTTGGCGCACATCGCCACGAGATCGACGCCGATGGTGTCGTGGCGGCCGAGCTCGATCGCGAGCTTGAGCTTGGTGCCGACGCCGTCGGTGCCGGCGACGAGCACCGGGTCGCGGTAGGCGCCGGGCGGAATCCGGAACAGCGCACCGAAGCCGCCGAGGCCGCCGAGCACGCCGGGGCGGTGGGTGCTCGCCGCAATCGGCTTGATGGCCTCGACGAGCGCGTCGCCGCGGTCGATGTCGACGCCGGCGTCGCGATACGTGAGCGGACCGCGTGGCTGGTTCAAGGGGTCAGCGGGGCTGCCTCAGGGAGCGGCTATAGTAGGGCCGCGCCGCCGCCCGCGCAAACTTGACTTGCCCGGGGAGCGCCCAGTAGGTTGCGGCTCCCGGCCCATTCCTGGCGCGCCGTTCGTGCCGATCAACGCCTCGCAGGTCCCGAACATCATCACGATGGCGCGGCTCGCGCTGGCGCCGGTGTTCGTGCTGCTGCTGAACGACGAGGACTATCTCGCGGCGTTGATCGTGTTCTTCATCGCCGGGCTCTCCGACGGCATCGACGGCTTCATCGCCAAGCGCTTCCACTACGAGAGCCGCCTCGGCGCCATTCTCGATCCGGCGGCGGACAAGATCCTGCTCGTGAGCGCGTACGTGATGCTGACCGTGCTCGACCACCTGCCGGTCTGGCTCGTCATCGTCGTCGTGTTCCGCGATCTGCTCATCGTCGGCGGCTACGTGGTCTACACGTCGATGTACGGGCCGGTGCAGATGCGCCCCAGCGCGATCAGCAAGTTCAATACCTTCATGCAGATATCGCTCGTGGTCGTGGTGCTGCTCAAGCAGGTGTTCGGCGTCGCCTGGCCGGAAGCGACGCGCCTGCTCGCGTACGCGGTCCTGGCGACGACGGCGCTCAGCGGCGGCCACTATCTGTGGACCTGGGTCGTGATGAAGGACATCGAGCCGGCGCGCCGCTCGGCTTCGCATGACTAGCGCCCGCGCCGCCGTGCTGCTGGCCTACGCGGCCGCGGCCGGCATCCTCGTCTACCTGCTCGCGCCGATCCTGACGCCGTTCCTGCTCGCGGCGCTGCTCGCCTACATCATCAACCCGCTGGTCGAGCGGCTCGAGCGCTGGCGCGTGCCGCGCGCCGCGGCGGTGACGCTGGTGTTCGTGCTGTTCGTGGCGTTCGTCGTGGTGCTGCTGCTGGTCCTGGTGCCGCTCGTGTACCGCCAGATCGTCGGCTTCGCCGGCAAGGTGCCGCTCTATCTCGACTGGGTGCAGGGCGCGCTGCTGCCGCGGCTGCAGGAGGCGCTCGGCGAGCCGCTGCCCGTCGATTTCGCCGACCTGCGTCACGCCGTCATCAGCAACTGGCAGCAGATCGCCGAGCTCGTGCGCAACGCCTTCGCGAATCTCGTCGCTTCGAGCGTGCGCTTCGGCGCGTGGCTCGTGAATCTGCTGCTGGTGCCGGTCGTGACGTTCTATCTGCTGCTCGACTGGGACACGGTGCGGCGCAACGTGCTGGGCCTGCTTCCGCCCGGTACGCGTGCGACCGTCGAAGCGCTCGCCGTCGAGACCGACGCGGTGCTCGCGAGCTTCCTGCGCGGACAGCTTCTCGTCATGCTCGCGCTCGCCGCCATCCACGCGATCGGCCTCATGGCGATCGGACTCGACCTCGCGCTGCCGATCGGCATCCTCTCCGGGCTCGTGAGCTTCATCCCGTTCATGGGATTCATCGTCGGGATCGTCACCGCGGGAATCGCCGCGTACCTGCAGTTCCAGGAGGCGACGGCGCTGCTGTGGGTGTTCCTGGTGTTCTTCGGCGCGAACCTGATCGAGGGCTACGTGCTGTCGCCGTACCTCGTCGGCAGCCGCATCGGCCTGCACCCGGTGGTCGTCATCTTCGCCGTTCTGGCGGGCGGTGCACTCTTCGGCTTCCTCGGCGTGCTGCTCGCGATTCCCGCCGCTGCCGCGCTGAAGGTGTGGCTGCGCTACGTGCACCAGAACTACGTGGTCGCCCCGAAGGACGCCGAGGCACCGGCGCGGCGGCTGCGCCAGGGCGGGGAGTGAGGCGCGCATGCAGCTCGCGCTCAATCTGCGGCTGCGCGACGCGTCGTCGTTCGAGAATTTCCTGAACGGCGCCAATCTCGAGGCGGTCGCGCGGCTGCGCGCGCTGGCGCTCGGGCCGCCGGCGCCTGGCGGTTCGTCGACGCTCTTCCTTTGGGGCGAGCGCGGCAGCGGCAAGACGCATCTTCTCGAGGCCGCGTGTCGTGCGGCCGCGGCCGTGGGCGAGACGCCGTTCTATCTTCCGCTCCGCACGCCCGGGCTCACCCCGGCGGTGCTCGAGGCGATCGAGGAGGCGTCGTTAATATGTATCGACGACCTCGAACAGGTGGCCGGAAACGACGCCTGGGAGGCGTCGCTGTTCGCGCTGTACGAGCTCTCGCGCACCCACGGCGCGCGCCTGGTCGCTACCGCGGCCGCGCCGCCGGCGCGGCTCGGCTGCGCACGGCTCGATCTCGCAACGCGCCTCGCCTGGGGTCCGGTGTATCAGCTGCACGCGCTCGACGACCGCGAGAAGCTCGAGGCCGTGCGGCTGCGTGCGGCGAACCGCGGTCTCGAGCTCTCCGACGAGGTGCTCAACTACATACTGAGGCGCTATCCGCGCGATCTCGCGTCGCTGTTCGCGCTGCTCGACCGCATCGACGCCGCGGCGCTCGCGCGCCGGCGGCGCGTCACGATTCCGTTTCTGCGCGATCTGGAGGAGACGCCGCCGCGGACTTGAGGCGCGCGTAGACGGCGGCGGCGACGACGAACGCGAGCGCGGCGAGCGTCTGCGCGGCGCCGTACGCGAACGCGCCCAACGCGCCGCGGTGCGCCGCATCGTAGGCGACGGCGATGCCGCCGCAGAAGTAGAGCAGCAGCAGGAGCGCGGCCAGCACGTGCGCCCGCGCGCTTCCACGCACGAGCCCGGGAAGCGGCAGCGCGAGCGGCGCGAGCTTGAGTGCGAGCCAGTAGGCCCGCGGAGCGGCGGCCGGCGGCGCGATCCAGATCTCCCAGCCGATGATGACGAGCGCGAGCGCGACGTACGCGGCGGCCGCGACGCGTCGGAAGATCGCGGTCACTCGCGTTCCCGCGCCAGCGCGAGCGCCACGCGCGCGAGCCGCCGGCCGAGCGCGGCGCAGAGCTCGCGCTCCTCAACGGTGACGGGGCGCTCTCCGTTCGGGCCGGCGACGTGGCTCGCGCCGTAGGGTGTGCCGCCGCTCGTGGTCTGCGCGAGCGCGGGCTCGGTGTAGGGCAGACCGACGATGACCATGCCGTGGTGGAGCAGCGGCAGCATCATCGAGAGGAGTGTCGTCTCCTGGCCGCCGTGGAACGTCGCCGTGGAGGTGAAGACGGCGGCGGGCTTACCGGCGAGCGCCCCCGAGAGCCACAGCGGGCTCGTGGTATCGAGGAAATGCTTGAGCGGCGCCGCCATGTTGCCGAAGCGCGTCGGGCTGCCGAGCGCGAGGCCGATGCACTCGCGCAGGTCGTCGAGCGTCGCGTAGGGCGGCCCTTCGTCGGGGATGGACGGCGCGATCGACTCGACGACCGGCGATACTTCGGGGACGGTGCGCACGCGCGCCTGCGCACCGGCCCGCTCGATTCCACGAGCTACATGCTGCGCCATTTCACGCAGCGCGCCGTGGCGGCTGTAATAGAGGACGAGGACCTCGGCCATGGGGTTCGAGCTGATAATCCTGCGGAAAAATCCGGCGATTGTATCGCCACTTTCCTTGACAGCCCATTAAAGCCGGTGCTAGCTTCGGGTGAAATCCCTACTCTGTCGCGGTCGGAAGGAGCGAAAATGATAAGAGAAATGAAACCGCTTTCGTTGTCGCTGGCTCTGTTCGTGACGGCCGGAATGGTCGGCTGCGCGAGCACACAGACCGCGCAACCCGAGCCCGCGCCGGCCCCACAGGCGGAGACGGCACCGGCCCCGCAGCCGGAAAGCCCGCCCGCTCCGGTAGCGCAACCGGAACCGGCGCCCGCTCCGAAGGAGGAAATGGCGACGGGTCCGAGCGATGATGAATACACCGTGGTGCCCGGCGATCACCTCTGGGGCATCTCGGCGAAGCCGTCGATCTACGGCGACCCGTACCAGTGGCCGCTCATCTATAAGGCGAACACCGACAAGATCGAGGACGCCGACCTGATCTATCC
>DATCLR010000215.1:0-2896 GCA_036563785.1 Burkholderiales bacterium
CCGGCCTCGCGGCTCGACCGCTGGCTCGCCGAAAAGGTACTGGAAATGGCGGGGAATCCGCCGCTGCGGCTCACCCTATGGGATGGAACGGCGCTCGACGGCGGCGGGTCGCACATCGCCGCGGCGCACATACGCGATCGCGCGGCCTTCTACCAGCTGCTGCGCAATCCGGCGCTGCATTTCGGCGACCTCTACAGCGTCGGCCGCATCGAGGTCGAGGGGGATCTCGTCGAGTTCCTGGCGACCGTCTACACGGGCATGGACCGGCAGAAGGGGCTGCTCGCGCGCCTGCACAAGCTCGTCACGCCCCGCCCGCGCGCCAACAGCCTCAAGGGCTCGCGCGAGAACATTCACCACCACTACGACATCGGCAACGCTTTCTACGAGCTCTGGCTCGACCGCGAGTATCAGCAGTACACCTGCGCGTACTTCCCGGACGCCTCGATGACGCTCGAGCAGGCGCAGATCGCGAAGCTCGAGCACGTCTGCCGCAAGCTGGAGCTCAAGCCCGGCGAACGCGTCGCCGAAGCCGGCTGCGGCTGGGGCGGGCTCGCGCGCTACATGGCGCGGCACTACGGCGTGCACGTGCGCGCCTACAACATCTCGCACGAGCAGATCGTGTACGCGCGCGAACGGGCGCGCGCCGAGGGGCTCGCCGACCGCATCGAGTACGTCGAGGACGACTACCGCAACATGACCGGCGAGTACGACAAGTTCGTCTCGATCGGCATGCTCGAGCACGTGGGGCCGGACAACTACGCCGAGCTCGGCGGCGTCATCAACCGCGTGCTCAAGCCGAACGGGCGCGGACTGATCCACAGCATCGGACGCAACAGGCCGGAGCTGATGAACGCCTGGATCGAGAAGCGCATTTTCCCGGGCGCGTACCCGCCGACCCTGCGCGAGATGATGGCGATCTTCGAGCCGTACAGCTTCTCAATCCTGGACGTGGAGAACCTGCGGCTGCACTACGCGCAGACGCTCAGGCACTGGCTCGAGCGCTACGAAGCGAACGTCGCCCAGGTCGAGCGGATGTTCGACCGCAACTTCGTGCGCGCCTGGCGCCTGTATCTCGCCGGCTCGATCGCCGCATTCCTGACCGGCTCGTTGCAGCTCTTCCAGGTGGTGTTCGCGCGGCCGCGCGACAACGACATTCCGCGCTCGCGCGCGCACCTCTACGTCTGAGACGTCCCCTCCCGGCGCGCCCAGCCCGGCGCGCCGGGCACGAGCCGTGCCCAGCGCTCCGCGCATTCGAGCCGTCGCCGCAGGAAATCGCGCGTGCGGATCGACTCCGGCGAATCGTCGTACATCCAGTAGCAGAACGCGGCGAGGTAGATGCTCGTGAGCGCCGCCTCCTCGAGCGCGCGCCACGGCAGCACCGCCTTGCGCCCGGCCGCTTCGCGCATCCACTGCACGGTGCGCGACACGCGCAGCAGCCCGCCGATCTGATAGTGCACGTGCCCCGGCTCGAGCTTGTTCAGGATCATCTGGCGCGTCACGCGCCGTTGCGGCGCGAGCGCGTCGAACCATGCCATCATGACGCGCTCGAGCCGTTCGCGCGCGGGCAACACGACGACCTCGGGGCGCGCCGCGACCTCGAGCATGGCGCGATCGGCGCGGTCGAACCACGCGTCGACGATGTCCTCTTTCTCGCGGAAGTGAGCGCGCACCTCGTTGAGGTCGATGCCGAGGTCGGCGGCGACGTCGTGCAGGCGCACCGCCTCCCAGGAGGTTTGCGCGGCGCGCGCAATCGCCGCATCGACGATTCGATCGCGGTCTATCGGCATGCGCCCATTTTACGCCGTAGCGAGCACCGGAAACCTTACGAGCGGTAGACGTTTGCGCCTGTCTCGGGCAGCCAGGCACCCGAAGCGTCCGGGCTTCGGCAGCGTGTCGGCGGCCGCGCGCGGCGCAGAGGCGCCGCATTCGCCGGATTACATTCGACCAACGAAGCAGTGAGGTGTTGCGCCGCTCACGCCGACTGGCGCATCACGGCTTCGACCAGCGCCACGCGCAGCGCCGCTTCGTCCACCACTTCCGGCAGCAGATGACGCACCTTGAACAGCTTCTCCGCCTGCCGGCAGGCGGCGCGCTCGAGCGCGGCGCGAGTCGCGCGCGAGAGCCCGGTGTGCGTGAGGAGGTTGCACGCGTGCCACTCGTGGTAGTCGCGCACGAGCGCCCGCTCCCGCTCGCCCTCCCACTCCTCCCGCAGCAGGAGCTCCGGGAAGTCCTCCCGCGCGAGGCGCCGTCCGGCGAGCGCGGGATCGACGCCCGGGCGGCTCAGCCCTTCGCCCGAGCCGTCCGCCGCGCGGCGGAACCACTGCGCCTGCGGCCGGGGCCCGGCCGCGAGCTGCACGCAGCGATCGAGCACGGCGGCATGGGGGATGTGCGACACCGCGTGCTCGCCGAGGCTCGGCGCACGGAAGCTGTCGTCGCCGGCGAGCGCCGCGCGCCACTGCAGCGCCACCGCCTGCGCCGGCGCGCGCTCGGGAAGCGCCGTCGCGAGCAGCGCGAGCGGCAGGCGCGTGCGCGCGTCGAGCAGCCAGAGCTCGAGCGTGTCGGCGAGGGGGAACGGGAGCGGCGGATGCTCGCGCAGCGCCTGCACGATCGGCCGCGTGCGGTCGGTCTCGATGAGGTTCCCCTGCCCGTCGGCGCGCCAGATGCCGTGGCTCGAGAAGCGCGTGCGCTGATTGAGGAACTGCACGCGCCAGCGCACCCCGTCGGCGCTCATCGCCCGGAACCCCGGACATTCGACCACCTGTACCGTGCCCTGGTACGGCGACAATCGGCGCAGGCTGTAGTAGCGCGTCGTCATTCTCAGGTCTTGCGGCGGGCGCGCGGATGCGCCTGGTCGTAGACCCTGGCGAGGTGCTGGAAGTCGAGGTGCGTGTAGATC
>DATCLR010000220.1:0-5320 GCA_036563785.1 Burkholderiales bacterium
GCCCGATGTTGCCCGCGCCGAGCGTGAGCACGACGTCGTTCGCGCGCGCCGTGGCGGCCAGCTGTGCCGGCAGCTGCTGCACGTCGGCGACGAAGATCGGATCGATCCGGCCGCGCGCGCGGATGGCGCGCGCGAGCGCGCGACCGTCGGCGCCGCGGATCGGCTTTTCGCCCGCAGGGTACACCTCGGTCAGCAGCAGCACGTCGACCTCGCTCAGCACCGCGCTGAAATCGTCGAGCAGATCGCGCGTGCGCGTGTAACGGTGCGGCTGGAACGCGACCACGAGCCGCCGCTCGGGCCAGACGGCGCGCGCCGCTGCGATGGTCGCCGCCACCTCGCGCGGATGGTGGCCGTAGTCGTCGACCAGCACCGCATCGCCGCCTTCGAGCGGAATGCGCCCGTTCACCTGGAAGCGCCGGTCGATGCCGGAGAACTCGGCGAGCGCGCGCACGATCGCTGCCGGCGCCACGCCCACTTCGCGCGCGACCCCGATCGCCGCGAGCGCGTTCAACACGTTGTGGCGCCCCGGGTGATTGAGAGTGACCTCGAGACCGTCGAGCGCCCTGCCGGCGACCCGGAAGTGCATGGTCAGGCCGCGCGCCTCGATGTCGACCGCGCGCAGGTCGGCGTCCGCGCTGGTGCCGTAGGTGAGCACCGGCTTGTGGACGCGCGGCACGATCTCGCGCACCACCGGATCGTCGATGCAGAGCACCGCCAGCCCGTAGAACGGCAGGTTGTGGAGGAAGTCGACGAACGTGCCCTTCAGCCGCTCGAAGTCGCCGCCGTACGTGTCCATGTGATCGGCGTCGATGTTGGTGACGACGGCAATCAGCGGCTGCAGGTGCAGAAAGGAGGCGTCGCTCTCGTCGGCCTCGGCCACCAGATACTCGCCCCGTCCGACCCGGGCGTTGGCGCCCGCGCTGTTCAGCCTGCCGCCGATCACGAACGTCGGATCGAGATTGCCCTCCGCGAGGCAGCTCGCGATCAGGCTCGTGGTCGTCGTCTTGCCGTGCGTGCCCGCCACCGCGATGCCGCGCTGCAGCCGCATCAGCTCGCCGAGCATCTCGGCGCGCGGGATCACGGGAATCTTCGCGGCCCGCGCCGCCGCGACCTCCGGATTGTCCGGGCCGATCGCGGAAGAGACGACCACGACGTCCGCGCCCGCGACGTGCGCCGGCGCGTGACCGATATATATGGTCACGCCGAGCTGGCGCAGGCGGTGCGTGTTCGCGCTCTCGCGCGCGTCCGAGCCCGCCACCTGGTACCCCTGGTTGTGGAGCACCTCGGCGATGCCGCACATGCCCGCGCCGCCGATGCCGACGAAATGCACGCGCTTCACGCGACCGCGCATGGCTTCCCTCCGATGTTCCGGCGCTCAGGCATGCATGGCCTCGAGGCAAAGGTTCGCGACCGTCTGGTCGGCGTCGGGCATGCTCGCGGCGCGCGCCGCCTGCGCCATGCGCAGCAGCACGTCGCGGTTCGCGGCGAGCGACTGCAGCAGCTCGGCGAGCCGCTCCGCCGTCAGCTCGGCCTGCGGCAGCAGCACGGCCGCGCCGCGGTCGACGAGGAAGCGCGCGTTCGCGGTCTGGTGATCGTCCACCGCCGCCGGGAACGGCACCAGCACCGCGCCCACGCCGGCGGCGGCGAGCTCCGCAACGGTCATAGCGCCCGAGCGGCACACGACCAGATCGGCCCAGGCGTACGCGGTCGCCATGTCGTCGATGAACGCGACCACGCGCGCGGGCAGGGCGCCGTACGCCTGCGCCACCGCCGCCGCGGCGTCGCGCCCCGTCTGGTGCCAGACTTCGATCGCCGTTCCCGACGCGTGGAGCCGCCGCACCGCTTCCGGTGCGACGCGGTTGAGCGCCGCGGCGCCCTGGCTCCCGCCGACCACGAGGAGCCGCAGCGTCCCGCTGCGCCCCGCGAAGCGCTCCTCGGGCGGCGGCAACGCCGCGATTTCCGCCCGCACCGGATTACCGACGTGCCGCGCTCGGGTCGCCGCCCCGAACGTCCCCGGAAAGCCGGTCAGCACCTGGCGCGCGAAGAGCGCGAGCCAGCGATTGGTCATGCCGGGAATCGCGTTCTGCTCGTGAATCAGCAGCGGCGCCCGCGCGAGCCACGCGACGAGCCCGCCCGGCCCCGCGACGAAGCCGCCGAGCGAGAGCACCGCGCGCGGGCGCCGGCGGCGCATCACACCGTAGGCCTGAATCATGGCGCGTGCGAGCCGCAGGGGCAGGAGGAGCCAGCCGCGCAAGCCCTTGCCGCGCACGCCGCGGATCGTGATCCATTCCATCTCGATGCCGAGGTTCGCGGCGGGCACGACGCGCGCTTCGAGCCCCTCGCGCGTCCCGAGCCAGGTGACGGGCACCTGCGCCGCGCGCAGCCGGCGCGCGACGGCGAGTCCCGGAAACACGTGCCCGCCGGTGCCGCCGGCCATGATCAGCACGCCTCCGCGCGTATCGCCCGCCGCCGCGCTCATGGACGCCCCCACACGAAGCCGCGCGACTCGCGGTCGATCAGGAGCAGCAGCCCGACCGCGATCGAGCAGGCGATGATGCTCGAGCCGCCGTAGCTCACGAGAGGAAGCGTCAGTCCCTTCGTCGGCAGCAGCCCCATGTTGACACCGAGATTGATCATCGCCTGCAGCACGAGCAGCAGCCCGAGACCCTGCGCGAGCCGCGCGCCGTAGAGCTGGCCGGCGGCTTCGGCATGACGCGCGATCGCGAACGCGCGCGCGAGAACGAGTCCGTAGAGCGCGATCACCGCGAGCACGGCGAAGAGCCCCAGTTCCTCGGCGATCACCGCGATCAGGAAATCGGTATGCGCGGCCGGAAGGTAGGCGAGCTTCTGCACGCTCGCGCCGAGACCCACGCCGAACCATTCGCCGCGGCCGAACGCGATCAGCGCCTGCACCAGCTGAAACCCCGAGTCGAACGGGTCGGCCCACGGATCGAGAAAGCTCGCCACCCGGCTCATGCGGTACGGCGCGATCAGCGTGAGAGCCGCCATGCCGCCCGCACCGGCGCCGACGACGATCAGGAAATGCCAGAACCGAATGCCGCCGAGAAACAGCATCCCGAGCACGGTCGCGCAGATCACGACGAGGCTGCCCATGTCCGGCTCCTGCAGCAGCAGCACGCCGATCGCCGCGACCACGATGCCGATCATGAGTATTCCCTGAGTGAAATGGCGCAGCTCCTCCTGCTTGCGCACGAGGTAGCCCGCGACGTACACGACGACGAAGAGCTTCATGAGCTCCGACGGCTGCATCGTGAACGCGCCGAGCCGCAGCCAGCGCGAGCTGCCGTTGACGTGCAGTCCGAGCCCGGGGATCAGCACGAGCAGCAGCAACACCAGGCCCGCGAGCAGCAGCGCCGGCCCGGCGCGTTCCCACCAGCGCACCCGCGTGCGCACGACGAGCGCGACCAGCGCCGCACCGAGCGCGAGATAGGCGGCGTGGCGCAGCAGGTAGTAGACGCTCGTACCGTGCGCGCGCGTCGCGAGATCGACCGAGGCCGAATGCACCATCACGAGCCCGAGCCCGGCGAGCGCGAGCACGGCGCCGATCAGCCGGTAGTCCCACGCGGCACGCGGCCGCCCGGCGGCCCGCAGTGTGCCGGTGGAGAGCGCGCGCTGCCTCGTGTTCGCTGTTATCGTCGACGCCATCGCCATCGCCTATCGACGCACCTCTCGCCGAGACCACGGCCGATGCCGCGATGTCGGCGACAACGGGCGTCCGTTCCCTCCCGCGCCTTTTCGGCGGCTCATCGCCCGGCCCCCGTCAGCAGTTCCTGCACGGCGGCGCGGAACGTCTCGCCGCGATGCACGTAGTCGCGGAACATGTCGAAGCTCGCGCAGGCCGGCGAGAGCAGCACCACGTCGCCCGGGCGCGCGAGCCGGCGCGCCGCGGCAACCGCTTCGCGCAGGTCGGCGGCGCGCTGCATCGGTACCGCGCCGGCAATCGCCGCCTCGATGCGATCGGCGTCGCGCCCCATCAGCACCACCGCGCGCGCGTGCGCGGCGCACGCGTCTCGCAGCTCGGTGAAGTCCTGACCCTTGCCGTCGCCGCCCGCGATCAGGACCACCGGCGCCCCCATGCCGGTGAGCGCCGCGACCGTGGCGCCCACGTTGGTGCCCTTAGAATCGTTGATGAAACGCACGCCGTCGATCTCGGCGACGTGCTCGGTGCGGTGCGGCAGCCCGCGGAACGCGCGGATCGCCTCGCGCTGCGCGGCGCGCGGCACGCCGAGCGCATCGGCGAGCGCCGCCGCCGCGAGCGCGTTCGCGAGGTTGTGCCGCCCGGGAAGCGGCACCTCGGAAGCGCGAAGGATCGGCTCGTCGCCGCAGACGAGCCAGGCTTCGTCCCCGCGCGTGCGTACACCGTAGTCGGCCCCGGGGCGCGGCGCGCCGAGCGTGAAGCCGCGCGCTTCGCGGCCGGGCTGCGCCATGGCCCGGACCGCCGCGTCGTCGGCGTTCAGCACCATGACGCCGTCGCCGCGGAAGATACGCCGCTTCGCCGCGCCGTACTCCGCTAGGTCGCGGTAGCGGTCCATGTGGTCGGGCGTCAGATTGAGCACGACCGCCGCACGCGCGTTGAGGCTGTGCGTGGTCTCGAGCTGGAAGCTCGACAGCTCGAGCACGTACACGTCCGGCTCGCGCGTACCGAGGAGAGCGAGCGCCGGCACGCCGATGTTGCCGCCGACGCGCACGTCGAGCCCGGCCGCCGCGCACATGGCGCCGACGAGCGAGGTCACGGTGCTCTTGCCGTTGGAGCCGGTGACCGCGATGACGGGTGCGCGCGCCTCGCGCGCGAAGAGCTCCACGTCTCCGACCGCCTCGGCGCCGGCGGCGAGCGCGCGCGCGAGCGCGGGCTCGCGCAGACTTACGCCCGGGCTCACGACGAGGAGCTCCGCGGCTGCGAGCCAGTCTGCGGCGAAGTCGCCCGCGTGCACGGGGATGCCGGGGAACTCCGTGCGCAGCGCCTGGAGGCTCGGCGGCTCGCGCCGCGAGTCGACCACGCGCACGTCGTAGCCGCGCGCCACGAGATGACGCACGCACGAGAGGCCCGTGAGCCCCAGACCCACGACCACCGCGCGCTTTCCGGCCGTCGCCGCCATTGTCGCCGTCGTCGCCATCACCCCGAACCGCCGTCCGCGCGGGGCGCGGAACGCGAGAAACGACGGAAACCGCCGGTCCGTTCGATGCGCCCTTCGCGACTCGTCTTCATCGCTATCGAATCTTCAGCATCGCCAGCCCGATCAGCACGAGCATCAGCGAGATGATCCAGAAGCGCACGATCACCCGCGGCTCGGGCCAGCCC
>DATCLR010000232.1:0-4912 GCA_036563785.1 Burkholderiales bacterium
CAGGTACCGCGGCTCGCGAATCAGCGCGAAGCGTACCTGTTGAAAGCGCTGCGGGGATTCAAAAGCAGTCGGCGCATCGGCTACGGCCAAGCGGGGGTCTTGATGATCGAGATCTTAACGCCGCTCAGTGACGACGATCTCGTCGATCTTGCGCACTACCTGAGCCATATCAGGTAACGCCCAGCGGCGCGGCCATGCGATTTTCCGCCGCGTCCTGCGGCGAGCGATCGGATTCAATCCTTCAGTACGTAAAGCGCGCCGCAGTACGGGCATTGTGCCTCGCCGCGCTCTTCGATCGGCAGGTAGACGCGCGGGTGCGAGTTCCACAGGCTCATGCCCTTCATCGGGCAGTGCAGCGGCAAGTCCGCGCGCGTGATTTCGTAGCAGCTCTGCGCGTTCGGCTCGATGACGTTGTCGAGCGCCGGGCCTTCGGTTCGGTGCATGGAACGGACCTCGTTAGCCGACCGGCGTCAGCCACTCGGGATGCGCTTCCCGCCGGCCGTGGACCTGGTCGAAGTAAAGCGTCTGCAGCCGCTCGGTGATCGGCCCGCGGCTCCCGTTGCCGATCGGGCGGCCGTCGACCTCGCGGATCGGCGTCACCTCCGCGGCGGTGCCGGTGAAGAACGCCTCGTCGGCGATGTACACCTCGTCGCGCGTGATCCGACGCACGATCACCTTGATGCCGTCCTCCTCCGCCAGCTTGATGACGGTGTCGCGCGTGATGCCGTCGAGCGCGGCGGTGAGGTCGGGCGTGACGAGCTGGCCGTTGCGCACGATGAAGATGTTCTCGCCGCTGCCCTCGGACACGTAGCCCTCGGTATCGAGCAGCAGCGCCTCGTCCGCACCCGCGGCGATCGCCTCGCTCAACGCGAGCATCGAGTTGATGTAGTTGCCGTTCGCCTTCGCGCGGCACATGGCGACGTTCGGGTGGTGGCGGTTGTACGAGGAGGTGCGGACGCGAATGCCCCGCTTCATGCCGTCCTCGCCGAGATACGCGCCCCATTCCCACGCGGCGATGATCACGTGCACCTTGAGATTGTCCGCGCGCAGACCCATACCTTCGCTGCCGTAGAAGCACATCGGCCGGATGTAGGCCTCGGCGAGCTTGTTCTCGCGAATCGTGGTGAGGATCGCGCTGTTGATGGTGCCCTGGTCGTACGGCATCGGCATGCCGAGGATGCGCGCCGAATTGAACAGCCGCTGCGTGTGCTCCTTCAGCCGGAACACCGCGGTGCCCTTCGCCGTCTTGTACGCGCGAATGCCCTCGAACGCGCCCATGCCGTAGTGCAGCGTGTGGGTCAGTACGTGCGTCGTCGCCTCGCGCCACGGCACAAGCTTGCCGTCGTACCAGATGACGCCATCGCGATCGGCCATCGACATCGCTTTACTCCTCGAAAACCCGGTTCCAGATACTTAGCACCGCC
Organism: Burkholderiales bacterium; assembly: GCA_036563785.1. GTDB lineage: Bacteria > Pseudomonadota > Gammaproteobacteria > Acidiferrobacterales > Sulfurifustaceae > JACQFZ01. Next base: position 1,425 of record DATCLR010000232.1, read on the forward strand.
TGCGGAACGTCGCCAAGCGCGGACGGCGCAACCCGCGTTCCCTGCTCCATGAGCTTGATCCGCTGCTCGACCGCGAGACAGCGGCGGTAGGCGTCCGCCAGCGTCTGTGCCCAGTCGGCGGGGATCAGCCCCGAGCCGGCGAGCGCTTCCAGGATGTGGATGTTGTCCGTGGGGCGAGCGATCTCGGGGTGGGCGTGCGCCCACCGCAAGACCCAGTATTGCACCATAAATTCGATATCGACGATACCTCCGCGGTCGTGCTTCACGTCGAAGCCGTCCGACGTCGCGGCGCGCGCCGCCGCCATGCGCGCGCGCATGGCGGCCACATCCGCGCGCAGCTTCGTCTCGTCGCGCGGCTGACACAGCACGGCGAGACGCGTCGCCTCGAAAGCCGCACGCAGCGACGGCTTTCCCGCCACCGCCCGCGCGCGCACCAGTGCCTGGTGCTCCCAGGTCCAGGCCCGCTCCCGCTGGTAGCGCGCGAAGGCGCTGAGGCTCGTCACGAGCGGCCCGGCGTTGCCGCTCGGCCGCAGGCGCATGTCCACCTCGTAGAGGCTGCCGGCGGCGGTGCGGGTGGTGAGGAGATGGATCAGGCGCTGCCCGAGGCGCGCGAAGAAGAGCTCGTTCGGGATCGGCCGCTGTCCCTGCGTGGTGGCGCCGCCGTCGACGTCGTCGTACAGGAAGATCATGTCGAGGTCCGAGGCGTAGCCGAGCTCCAGGCTGCCCAGCTTGCCGTAGCCGATCACCGCGAATCCCGGGTCCGGGCAGCGAGCGTCGCCGCCGGGGCGACCGTGGCGTTCGACCAGCATCCGCCAGGACAGATCCAGGCTCGCCGCGAGCAGCACGTCGGCGAGCTGCGCGAGGTGCATGCCCACCCGATCGGGCGGGAGCCCCGGCCCTATGTCGGCGGCGGCCACGCGCAGCAGGTACGCGTTCTTGAACTCCCGCAGTGCATCCATCTGCGCCTCGAGGTTGCCGGCGAGCGATTGGAGCCGGCCGGCGAGCTCGGTCTCGAGCGCCGCGCGCTCGGGAAGCTCGTACAGGCCGCGCGGATCGAGCAGCTCGTCGAGCAGCACGGGGTAGCGGCTGATCCAGTCGGCGATCCACGGGCTCGCGGCGGCGAGACCGACGAGCTGCGTTAGCGCATGCGGATTCTCGATGAGCAGCGCGAAGTAGGCGGTGCGGCGGCCGATGGCCTCGCAAAGGCGCACCAGGCGCGCGATGGTGACGTCGGGGGTTGCGGCGCGCGCGGTCTCGCGCAGGAGCAGGGGGAGCAGCCGATCGAGCCGTGCGCGGCCCTCGCTGGACAGCGCTCCGTACATGCTGCTCGACCGCAGCTCCCCGAGGAGCGCGAGCACGGCCTGCGGGTCTTCGTAGCCGGCGCCGCGCAGCACCGCGGCGGCCCGCTCCTCGTCCAGCGTCCCCGACCAGAGCGCCGCGAAGTCGTCGTCCGGCTCGCCGGCACGGCGCTCGGCGCCGAGCAGATCGTTGAAGTGCGTATGCACGATCCGGCGGTGGCGCTCGAGCGCCTCGACGTACGACGCCCAGTCCGCATAGCCCATGGCGTACGCGAGCCGGGCCTGCTCGAGCGGCGTGCGCGGCAGGTCGTGGACCTGCTGGTCCGCGACCATCTGCAGGCAGTGCTCGCTGCGGCGCAGGAACTCGTACGCCGCGCGCAGCTCATCGAGCGCGCGCGCCTCGAGGTGGCCGGCGCGCACGAGCTCCGCGAGCGCGGCGAGCGTCGCCCGCTGCTGCAGCGCGGGTTCGCGCCCGCCACGGATGAGCTGCAGCGCCTGCGCGACGAACTCGATCTCGCGGATCCCGCCCGGCCCGAGCTTCACGTTGCCCGCCATGGAACGGCGCTCGACCTCACGCGCGATCAGCTCTTTCATCTCGCGGATCGCCGCGAGCGCTCCGAAATCGATGTAGCGGCGGTACACGAACGGACGGAGCCGCGCCAGCAGCTCCTCTCCGGCCGCCCGGTCGCCGGCGCAGGGCCGCGCCTTGATGAAGGCGTAGCGCTCCCATTCGCGCCCGTGCGCCTGGTAGTAGTGCTCCATGGCGTCGAAGGAGAGCACGAGCGGGCCGCTCGCCCCGAAGGGGCGCAGGCGCGTGTCGACGCGGAACACGAACCCGTCGGCGGTCGGCTCGGCGAGCACGCGAATGAGCGCCTGGCACAGCCGCAGAAAGAACTCGCCGTGGCTGAGCGGGCGCGGCCCCGCGAGCTCGCCTTCCTCGGCGAAGGCGAAAACCAGATCGACGTCGGAGGAGAAGTTGAGCTCCCCGCCGCCGAGCTTCCCCAGGGCGAGCACGACGAGCCGCACCGGGTCGCCGCGCACCGTGCGCGGCACGCCGTAGTCGGCCTCGAACCGCGCGGTGAGCCATTCGAGCGCGGTATCGATGCACGCATCCGCGAGCTCGGAGAGCGTCGCGAGCACCTCGTCGAGCGTCGCCTTCCCGGCGAGGTCGCGCCAGGCGAGGCGCACCATCTCGCGTCTGCGCAGCCGGCGCATCGCCGCCTTGAGCGCCGCTTCGTCCGGCGCGGCCGCCGCCACCCGCCGCACCTCGGCGGCGAGCTCGCCGGCGGCATACGGCCGCTGCAGGCCGGGGCTCTCGAGCAGCGCTCGCACGAACCCGGGGTCGCGCACGGCCGCCTGCGCGACGAACTCGCTGCAGGCGAGAACGCGCGGAAGGGCGGCGAGCGCGGCGGCCGCAGCGTCCGTCTGCGCCGCCCCTTCGAGCTCCGGAGCGAGCGCGCGCCAGCGCTCTTCGACCGACGGCCGCAGCGCGGCCGGTATCCCGGCGAGCGTCGCCGCCGGCGAACGCTCCGGCGCGCTCACGGCTTCCCTCGCTCCGCGGGTGCGCGGGCGGCGCGATTCCGTGCTCGCCCGGGTGGCTGGGGGACACGCGCCTCGGCTAGAGTGGTCGCGCCAGAACGTGGAGTGGGACACATGGAGCTCGTACCCGCGGCTATCGAGTCGTACTGCGAAGCGCATTCCTCGGCGCCGTCGCCGCTGCTCGCCGAGCTGCAGGCGTACACTACCAGAAACTGCGCCGACGCTCAGATGGTCGTCGGGCCGCTCGAAGCCGCTCTGCTGCAGCTGCTCGTGCGCCTGAGCGGCGCCCGGCGCGTCCTCGAAATCGGCACGTTCACGGGTTACTCGGCGCTTGCGATGGCCGAAGCGCTGCCGCCGGACGGGCGCCTGATCACCTGCGAAATCGATCCGAGGCACGCGGATATCGCCGAACGCTTCTTCGCGCGCAGCCCCCACGGCAGGAAGATCACGCTGCGGCGCGGACCCGCGCTCGAAACCCTGGCCGCCCTCGATACAGAAGCCTCGTTCGACCTCGTCTTCATCGACGCAGACAAGGAGAACTACGGCAACTACTACGAGCGGGCGCTGCCGCTCCTGCGATCGGGCGGCCTAATCGTCGCCGACAACGTGCTCTGGTACGGCAGAGTGCTCGCACCGCAGGCCGCGTCGGAC
>DATCLR010000241.1:0-6775 GCA_036563785.1 Burkholderiales bacterium
CGTACCCTTTCGCTTCACCGCCGAACTTCGCCGCGAGCACCTTGGTGAGAGCGGCCGTCAACGTCGTCTTCCCGTGGTCGACGTGGCCGATGGTGCCGACGTTCAGGTGCGGTTTGGTACGTTCGAATTTTTCCTTGGACATAGCGAATGCCTCGTCTCGAATTGCTCTCGTGACCGGCCGCGTCGCGGCCCTGTCGCCGTGTGTTTCTCAGCTTGCCTTCTTCAGCACCGTTTCGGCGACGTTCGCCGGCACCGGCGCATACTTCTTGAACTCCATCGTGTAGGTCGCGCGCCCCTGGGTCGCCGAGCGCAGCGCCGTCGAATAGCCGAACATGTTCGCGAGCGGCACCTCCGCGCGGATCAGCTTGACGCCGCCGGGAGCGTCCTCCTGGTTCATGATCACGCCGCGGCGCGAGTTGAGGTCGCCGATGACGTTGCCGAGGTACTCGGCCGGCGAGGTGACCTCGACGTCCATGATCGGCTCGAGCAGCACCGGGTCGCCCTTCGGGCCCGCTTCCTTCCAGCACATGATCGCCGCCATCTTGAACGCGTTCTCGTTCGAGTCGACCTCGTGGTACGAGCCGAAGTGCAGCGTCGCCTTCACGTCCACGACCGGGTAGCCGTACTTGATGCCGCGCAGCATCGCCTCTTCCAGACCCTTCTTCACGGCCGGAATGTACTCGCGCGGAATCACGCCGCCCTTGATGGCGTCCACGAACTCGAAGCCCTTGCCCGGCTCCTGCGGCTCGAACTTGATCACCACGTGGCCGTACTGGCCGCGGCCGCCGGTCTGCTTCACGAACTTGTGCTCCTGGTCGACCGGCCGGCGGATGGTCTCGCGGTAGGCGACCTGCGGCTTGCCCACGTTCGCTTCCACGCCGAACTCGCGCTTCATGCGGTCGACGATGATCTCGAGATGCAGCTCGCCCATGCCGCCGATGATGGTCTGGCCCGACTCCTCGTCGGTGTGCACCCGGAACGACGGGTCTTCCTGCGCCAGGCGCTGCAGCGCAATGGCCATTTTCTCCTGGTCCGCCTTGGTCTTCGGCTCGACGGCCTGATGGATGACGGGATCGGGGAAGTCCATGCGCTCGAGCGTGATGACGTGGTTGACGTCGCAGAGCGTGTCGCCGGTCGTCACTTCCTTCAGGCCGACGCACGCGGCGATGTCGCCCGCGCGCACTTCCTTGATCTCCTGGCGCTCGTTCGCGTGCATCTGCAGCAGCCGCCCGATGCGCTCCTTCTTGCCCTTGACCGGGTTGTACACGGTGTCGCCGGACGTCAGCACACCCGAGTAGACGCGTATATAAGTGAGCGCGCCGACGAACGGGTCGGTCGCGATCTTGAACGCGAGCGCGGAGAACGGCTCGTCGTCGGACGCGTGGCGCTCCGCTACGGTGCCGTCCTTGTCGTCGAGATGTCCCTTGATCGGCGGGCGGTCGGCCGGCGACGGCAGGTAGTCGATGACGGCGTCGAGCACCGCCTGCACGCCCTTGTTCTTGAAGGCGCTGCCGCACGTCACCAGCACCACCTCGCGCTTGAGATTGCGCTCGCGCAGGCCGCGCTTGATCTCCTCTTCGGTGAGCGTCTCACCGTTGAGGTACTTCTCCATGAGCTGCTCGTTCGCCTCGGCGGCCGCCTCGACGAGCTGCTCGTGCGCCTTCTTGCAGTCCTCGAGCATCTCCGCCGGGATGTCGGCGTACTCGAAGCGGTTGCCCTGAGTCTCCTCGTCCCAGTAGATCGCCTTCATCTTGACGAGGTCGACGACGCCCTTGAACCGGTCCTCGGCGCCGATCGGCAGCTGGATCGGCACCGGGTTCGCGCCCAGACGCTCCCGGAGCTGCTTGACGACGTTCAGGAAGTTCGCGCCGGCGCGGTCCATCTTGTTGACGAACGCGATGCGCGGCACCTGGTACTTGTTCGCCTGGCGCCAGACGGTCTCGGACTGCGGCTGCACGCCGCCGACCGCGCAGAGCACGAAGATCGCGCCGTCGAGCACGCGCAGGCTGCGCTCGACCTCGATCGTGAAGTCGACGTGGCCCGGGGTGTCGATGATGTTGAAGCGATGCTCCGGCCGCGACTGGTCCATGCCCTTCCAGAAGCAGGTGGTGGCGGCGGACGTGATGGTGATGCCGCGCTCCTGCTCCTGCTCCATCCAGTCCATGATGGCGGTGCCTTCGTGGACCTCGCCGAGCTTGTGCGATATCCCGGTATAGAAAAGGATCCGCTCGGTGGTCGTGGTCTTCCCGGCATCGATGTGCGCCATGATGCCGATGTTCCGGTATCGCTCGATCGGTGTAGTGCGGGCCACGACTTAGTCCTCTTAAAGATCTCGAACCGCAGCAGCTGCGGATGTGCTGAAAAAACGGGCGCGTCCGGCTTCTCGCCGCCTTATCCGCGCGTCGGTTCCTTCGTGATCAGCTTCTCTCTGCGGTTGCTGGTTCCTGTTCCTGGGTTCCAAAAACTACCAACGGTAATGCGAAAACGCCTTGTTCGCTTCGGCCATGCGGTGCACGTCCTCGCGCTTCTTGATCGCCGCACCGCGCTTTTCCGCCGCGTCGAGCAGCTCGTCCGCGAGCCGCGCCCCCATCGACCTCCCGCTGCGCGCACGCGCCGCCTCCACCACCCAGCGCATCGCGAGCGCCAGCTGGCGCTTGGGACGCACTTCGACCGGCACCTGATAGGTCGCACCGCCCACGCGCCGGCTCTTGACCTCGACCATCGGGCGAACGTTGTCGATCGCCTGATTGAAGACCTCGACCGGGTCCGCCTTGCTGCGGCTCGCGATGGTGTCGAGCGCGCCGTAGACGATGCGCTCCGCCACCGACTTCTTGCCGTGGCGCATTACCACGTTGATGAACTTCGCGACCGTTTCGCTCTGGTACTTCGGATCCGGCGTAATGGTGCGCTTCGGTACTTCTCTTCTTCTCGGCATGGTGCCAGCCCTAAACAGGGGCTCCTGGATCTCGACCCTAAATTTCTCGGAGAAAGGCGCGCCGCCGGCGGTCAGCGCCGCGGCGCTCCGTCGGTCCCGCACCCGAACGGGTGCGGATCGTCAAGACTTGGGCCGCTTGGCCCCGTACTTCGAGCGGCCCTGCCTACGGTCCGCCACGCCGGCGGCATCGAGCGTGCCGCGCACCGTGTGGTAGCGCACGCCCGGCAGGTCCTTCACGCGGCCACCGCGAATGAGCACGACCGAGTGCTCCTGCAGGTTGTGGCCTTCACCACCGATATACGACGTGACTTCGTAGCCGTTGGTCAGCCGTACGCGCGCGACCTTGCGCAGCGCCGAGTTCGGCTTCTTCGGAGTGGTCGTATAGACGCGCACGCACACCCCGCGCTTCTGCGGGCTGCCCTGCAGCGCGGGCACCTTGGACTTTTCGGTCGCCCGGCGGCGAACCCCGCGTACCAGCTGATTGACCGTCGGCATGACTCTCTGCTCTCAAACGAACGACAGGCCGGCTCCGACCGGCCTGTAACGAGGGGCGCGATTCTAGGGGCCCACCCCAGAACTGTCAAGCTAATCAAGGTGATTGAACGGGGACGCCTCGAACCCGTCGCGGGAAAACGAAGAGAAGGCGCCCGGCGCGCACCGGGCGCCTTCTCGCCCTGTCGGACACCGTCCGGCGTCAGGTGCCCACCGCCTCCTCGCCCCCCTCCGTACGGGCGGGACGCGGCCGGAGGGAGAGCGCCCGCTCGAGCTCCCGCGCCTCCTCCTTGGCCTCGCCGCGCTTGCGCCGGCGCTCCAGGTGATGCGCGAGTCCGGTGCCGGCCGGGATCAGGCGGCCGACGATGACGTTCTCCTTGAGCCCGCGCAGCAGGTCGTGCTTGCCCGTGATTGCCGCTTCCGTGAGCACGCGGGTGGTCTCCTGGAACGAAGCCGCCGAGATGAACGACTCGGTCGAGAGCGACGCCTTGGTGATGCCGAGGAGCACCGGCTCCCAGGTGGCCGGCTTCTTGCCGAGCCGCTCCATCTCCTCGTTCTCCTCGAGAAGCCGCGCGCGCTCGACCTGCTCGCCCGGCAGGAAGCGCGTGTCGCCCGGGTCGAGCACCTTGGCCTTGCGCAGCATCTGCCGCACGATGACCTCGATGTGCTTGTCGTTGATCTTGACGCCCTGCAGCCGATAGACGTCCTGCACCTCGTCCACGATGTAGTTCGTGAGCGCCTCGGCGCCGAGCAGCCGCAGGATGTCGCTCGCGACCGGCGCGCCTTCGACGATCACGTCGCCCTGCTCCACGGTCTCGCCCTCGAACACGGTGATACGCCGGCCCTTCGGGATCAGGTACTCGTGGTCCTGGCCGTCCTTGTCGGTGATGATCAGGCGCTGTTTGCCCTTGGTATCCTTGCCGAAGGAGACGACGCCGCTCACCTCAGCCAGGATCGCCGCGTCCTTGGGCTTGCGCGCCTCGAAGAGCTCGGCCACCCGCGGCAGACCGCCGGTGATGTCGCGCGTCTTCGAGACCTCCTGCGGAATGCGCGCGAGCACGTCGCCGACGCCGACCTTGGCGCCGTCCTCGACCGTGATCACCGCGCCCGGCGGCAGAATGTACTTCGCCGGGATCTCGGTGCCGGGGATGTTGACCGGCTTGCCCTTGGCGTCGACCAGTGTGATCACCGGGCGGATGTCCTTCGCGCCCGTGCGGTGCTTGGCATCGAGCACGACGAAGGTCGAGAGACCCGTGATCTCGTCCGTCTGGCGGTTGACGGTCACGCCCTCGATGAAATCGCTGAACGAGACCTTGCCCGCCACTTCCGTGATGATCGGGTGCGTGTGCGGATCCCAGTTCGCGACGACCGTGCCGGCCTTGACCTTGGAGCCTTCGACGACCGACAGCGTGGCGCCGAACGGCACCTTGTAGCGCTCGCGGTTGCGGCCCTGGTCGTCCTGGACGATGAGCTCTCCCGAGCGCGACACGGCCACGTGGTTGCCGGTCGCGTGATGCTTCACGAGCTTGATGTTCTTGAGCCGCACCGTGCCCGTCGTCTTGACCTCGATGCGCGAGACGGCGGTGGCGCGCGACGCGGCGCCGCCGATGTGGAACGTGCGCATGGTGAGCTGCGTACCCGGCTCGCCGATCGACTGGGCGGCGATCACGCCCACCGCCTCGCCGAGGTTCACCAGATGGCCGCGGCCGAGGTCGCGCCCGTAGCACTTGCGGCAGACGCCGTAGCGCGTCTCGCACGTGACCGGCGAGCGCACGAGCACCTGATCGATATGCCGCTCCTCGAGCAGGCTCACCATCTTCTCGTCGAGCATGGTGCCGTCCGGTACCAGCACGCGGCTCTCGTCGGCGGGATCGAGGATGTCGCCGACGACCACGCGGCCGAGGATGCGGTCGCGCAGCGGAATCACGACCTCGCCGCCTTCCACCAGCGCCGACTTGGTGACACCGGAAGTGGTGCCGCAGTCCTCTTCGGTCACCACGAGGTCCTGGCACACGTCGACCAGGCGGCGGGTGAGGTAGCCCGAGTTGGCGGTCTTGAGCGCCGTGTCCGCCAGGCCCTTGCGCGCGCCGTGCGTCGAGATGAAGTACTGCAGCACGTTCAGGCCTTCGCGGAAGTTCGCCGTGATCGGCGTCTCGATGATCGAGCCGTCGGGCTTCGCCATCAGGCCGCGCATGCCGGCGAGCTGACGGATCTGCGCCGCCGAGCCGCGGGCGCCCGAGTCGGCCATCATGAAGATCGAGTTGAACGACTCCTGACGGACCTTCTTGCCCTCGGCGTCGATCACCTCCTCGGTGCCGAGCTGCTCCATCATCGACTTCGCGACGCGCTCGCTCGTGTGCGTCCAGATGTCGACGACCTTGTTGTAGCGCTCGCCGTCCGTGAGCAGGCCCGACGCGTACTGGTTCTGGATGCTCTTCACCTCGGCTTCCGCCTCGCGAATGATCTCCGCCTTCTCCGCCGGCGTGATCATGTCGTCGACGCCGATCGAGATGCCGGCGCGCGTGGCGTAGTGGAAGCCCGTGTACATCAGCTGGTCGGCGAAGATCACGGTGGCCTTCAGGCCGACGCGCCGGTAGCAGACGTTGATGAGCTCGGAGATCGCCTTCTTCCGGAGCTCGCGGTTGATGAGCTCGAACGGCAGCTCCTCGGGCAGGATCTCCGAGAGCAGCGCGCGGCCGACCGTGGTGTCGTACAGCCGGTTGGTCACGGTCCGGGTGCCGTCCTCGGCCACCTCGACGCGGCGGATGCGCACCTTGATGCGCGCGTGCAGCGACACCTGCCGCGTCTCGTACGCGCGGTGCACCTCGGTGACGTCCGCGAACACCTTGCCCTCGCCCGGAGCGTTGACGCGCGAGCGGGTCATGAAGTAGAGCCCGAGCACGATGTCCTGCGACGGCACGATGATCGGCTCGCCGTTCGCGGGCGAGAGGATGTTATTCGTCGACATCATCAGGGCGCGCGCCTCGAGCTGCGCCTCGACCGACAGCGGGATGTGCACCGCCATCTGGTCGCCGTCGAAGTCGGCGTTGTACGGCGCGCACACGAGCGGATGCAGCTGGATCGCCTTGCCCTCGATCAGCACCGGCTCGAACGCCTGGATGCCGAGGCGATGCAGCGTCGGCGCGCGGTTCAGCAGCACCGGGTGCTCGCGGATCACCTCCTCCAGAATGTCCCAGACCTCGGGACCGGCGGCCTCGACCATCTTCTTCGCGGCCTTGATCGTGGTCGCGAGCCCGCGGGCCTCGAGCTTATGGAAGATGAACGGCTTGAAGAGCTCGAGCGCCATGCGCTTCGGCAGGCCGCACTGGTGCAGCTTCAGCGTCGGGC
>DATCLR010000243.1:0-15602 GCA_036563785.1 Burkholderiales bacterium
TCGATGACCTGCACGGTGTCGTTGTGCGGCGGCGCGAAATTGACCCACACCTGGCGGCCGTCGGGACGCGCGATCACGAACACGGGCTGCCCGGCCACCGGGATGCTGCCCGCTTCGCGCCATGTCCGCATGTCGATGACGAGCACCTCGTTGCGCCCCACGGCCGGTGCGAATGCCATGCCGCCCGCCATCGCCCAGTAGTCGAGGTGCGGCATCTTGTACACCGGCAGCTTCTGCTGCCCCCGCCCGTAGTCGGGGAGGATGCGGCGCACTCCCGCATCGAGATCCCAGAGGTCGAGCAGCGCGAGCCCGTCCTCGCCGAAGAGGCCGGCGATGTAGTAGCGACCGTCCGGAGTCACGGTGCCGTCGTAAGGCTGTCGCCCGACGCCGCGGAACCTGCGGATCTCCGGCTCTGCGCCGCGCCGGAAGTCCGCGACCCAGATCTCCCCGGCGTCGTAGAGGGCGAACACGAAGCGGTGCTCGGGCGCGTCCACCAGCCCTACCACCTTCGACCGCCGTCCGTTCGGACCGTAGGCGGCCGGTATGTCCGCGACCGGCCCGAGCGTTTCCGCGTCGAACACCCGAACGCCGCCCGGCTCGTAATTCGCCACGGCGATGAGACGCCCGTCCTGCGAAATGGCGCCGCCGATCGCGTTGCCCGCCTGCACCACGCGCGCGGCGATCCGGCGGCGCAGCAAGTCGACTTTCGTGAGGCCGCCGTCGCGCCCGAACACGTACGCATAGCGCCCGTCGCGCGAGTACACGGCGGAGGCATGCGACAGATCCCCGAGCCCCTCGACGCGCCCGATCGCCACCCGGCGCGTCGTGTCCACGATCTGCACGCGCCCGGAACCGCGCTCGACCACGATACCGAGATCCGAGGTGCCGCGCGGCTCGATGCCGGCGCAGCCGGAGAGGAGCACGGCGGCGATCAGCAGAGCTCCATCAAGGCGCATCCGTGTCTCCCTCGAGCAGGCGCTCGACCAGCCACGCCGCTTCGGACTCGTCGAGGAACGGTCCCCACGGAGCCATCGGCGTGCCCGGCCGCCCGTGAATGATGGTCGCGCGCAACATCTCCGGCGGCTTTCCCGCGAGCACCCGCGGCGTCAGCGCCGGACCGAGACCGCCGCGCAGCGTGAGCCCGTGGCACGAACCGCAGTCCTGTCGGAGCATTCGGAGAATCTCGCGCTGCCGCTCCACCGGCGGCGCCGCCGGCGCCGCAGCCGCGGCGGCGATCGCGATCAGCGCGAGCCCCGCCAGCGGCCAGCACCGGATGCGCCGCGTCCGCCTCATTTCGCCTGCTGGATCATGTACTCGACGGCGGCCGCCGCCTCGGCATCGCTCACGTTCATGCCCGCCCGCGGCGGCATTGCGCCTTTGCCCTTGATGACGCTCTGCACCAGCACCTCCTTGCCCTGCTGGATGCGCGGTGCCCAGGCCGCCTTGTCCCCGAGTCGGGGGGCGCCCGCCACGCCGGCGGCGTGGCACACCATGCACTTCGAGTCGTATATCGCCTTCCCGTCGGGCGCCGCCGCGGCCGCCGCACCGACCACGCCCGCAAGACTCACCGCAGCCAGAAATCGAACCATGCTTCGTCTCCTCGAGAGTTTCGGTTTGGTGTCGAGTCGTACGCACGCCGGGGGAGGAGCGGGCGAGACCCGCTGTTCGCGTTCCCGCCCGCCGTCGCCTCGAGCGCGGGCAGCCGAGGCCGGCTCAGTAGATATCGTGCTGCGTGTTGTACACATTGAACTTGCCGGTCGGCGTGATCAGGCGCTTGTCCTTGATGACGGCCTTGAGCTTCAGCGTCCTGTCGTCCACCACCACGATGGCCGACTGCTGGTTCTTCCCGTTCCATACCGAGAACCAGACCTCGTCGCCCGCCTTGTTGAACTCGGGCTGCACCACCCGCTTCGGGCCCTCTCCCACGTCGGCCCACTCGGCGATCGGCAGCACTTTGTAGCCGGCCTCGAGATTGTCGATGTCGAACACCGCGACCGACTGGCTGATTCTCGCGTCGGGATTCAGCGCGGTATCCACGTAGAGCCGCCGCGAGTTCGGATGCGTCTTGATGAAGAGATTGCCTCCGCCCTGCCCCTTGAGCGTCTGCACGACTTTCCACGCGTATTGCGGGTAGTTCTCCGGGTCCGTGCCGATCAGCGCGATCGTCTCGTCGCCCAGATGCCCCGTCGCCCATACCGGCCCGTACTTCGGGTGCACGAAGTTCGCGCCCCGCCCCGGGTGCGGAATCTTGCCGACGTCGATCAGCTTCACGAGCTTGCCTTCCCTGGCGTCGACCACGGCGATCTTGTTCGACTGGTTGGCCGCCACCAGGAAGTACCGCTTCGACGCATCCCAGCCTCCGTCGTGCAGGAAGCGCGCGGCCTCGATCTCGGTGATGCGCATGTTCGCGATGTCGTCGTACCGCACCAGCAGGATCTTGCCCGTCTCCTTCACGTTCACCACGAACTCGGGCGCGTGATGCGACGCGACGATCGCGGCGACGCGCGGCTCCGGATGGTACTCCTGCGTGTCGACCGTGACGCCGCGCGTGCTCACGATCTTCAGCGGCTCGAGCGTATCGCCGTCCATGATCACGAACTGCGGCGGCCAGTACGTTCCGGCGATCGCGTACCTGTCCTCGTAACCCTTGAACTTCGAGGTGTCGACCGAGCGCGCCTCGAGGCCGACCTTGATCTCCGCGACGGTGTCCGGCTTCTCCATCCAGAGATCGATCATGTTGATCTTGGCATCCCGTCCGACGACGAACAGATAGCGCCCCGACGCCGAGAGCCGCGAGATGTGCACGGCGTAGCCGGTCTTGACGATGTTGATGATCTTCTTGGTATCGCCGTCGATGAGCGCGATCTCCCCGCTGTCGCGCAGCGTCGTCGAGAAGATGTTGTCGATGTTGTACTTGTTCATCTTCTTCTTCGGGCGCCTCTCGGGCGGCACGATGACCTTCCAGGTGGCCTTCATCTCCGCAAGCCCGAACTCGGGCGGCTGGGGCGGCGTCTGCTGGATGTAGCGCGCCATCATGTCCACTTCCTCGGCCGTGAGATCGCCCGAGGCGCCCCAGTTCGGCATGCCCGCCGGGGAGCCGTAGTTGATGAAGACCTTGAGATACTCCGTGCCCCGCGCGAGCGTTATGTCGGGTGTGAGCGGCTTGCCGGTGGCGCCCTTGCGCAGCACCCCGTGGCAGCCGGCGCAGCGCTCGAAATAAATCTGGCGCGCGCGATCGAACTCGGCCTTGGTCATCGGCGGCGCCTTCGGATTGATGTCGTGGTGCATTTCGACCTCGGCGAGCGGCGAGGCACCGGCCTGCATGCGGGCCTCCTCCTGCGTGATGCCGTGCCGTTTCGTCTTGGCTGCGTTGTTGTTCTCGCCGGCGGCCTGCACGCCGTAGGCCGCAGCGATGCCGAGGGCGGCCGCCAGAACGATCGACGATCGGCGCAACTTCAGTTTCATGGTGTGGTTCCTCGAGAAGTGAGAGCGAGAGCGGGAAGCGGGAACGGCCCCGGAAGCGGCGATCCCGCACGATTCCTGTTGCTGCTGTCCTCGCGCTTCATGTGAGCAGCGGGCACATCGATCGAACTTTGCCGGTACGCTACGTGCGCGCACGGCGAAAGTGATTGACCCAGATCAACCGGACCCGGGCGACGGCCGTACATGCTTCCGGGCGCGAAGCTGCCCGTCGCCGCGAGCCCACGGCTTGGTCTGATGCGGCGCGTCCGCCGAAAGCGGCGGGTCGGGCGGGGACGGAATGCCGCCTTTCGAGCACGGCTTGCCCGACGGTATCCATGGCAGCGAGACTCGATTCAGAATCGAAACTCAGAATCGAAACGCGGTCGATACCGGAGCGCGTTCAGACCCCGATAGCGCGAAACTCGCACCATGATTGCAACTGCCGTCGCAGCGACGCTTGCGTTGACAACGATCGTCGCCGGATATTCCGTGGCACGGTACGTTGGGGTTCCCGTCGAACCGCGCCGCCGCTCGGAACGGACCTAGAGAACGCGGCATGCGTATCGTTATGCTCCTCGGTCAACGCCTGCGCGCACTGATGTTCGCCGGCGCTCAGGTATTACTGACGCCGCTTTTCGCGCTCGTCGCGCTCGCTACGTTCCCGCTGCCGCACCTGCAGCGCTACCGCCTCATCCGCTACTACGCGTACACGATGCTCTACCTCGCCCGCGTAATCTGCGGTATCCGTTACCGGGTGCTGCACGCCGAGCGCATTCCGCCCGGGCCGTGCGTGGTGCTGGCCAAGCACCAGTCGGCATGGGAAACATTCGCGTTTCAGAAGATCCTTCCGCCGCAGGTCTGGGTGCTGAAGCGCGAGCTTCTCTGGATTCCGTTCTTCGGATGGGGTCTGGCGCTCACGCGCCCCATCGCGATCGACCGCGCGGCGGGCGCGCGCGCGTTCCGGCAGCTGCTCGCGCAGGGACGCGATCGTCTGGCGAGCGGTTTCTGGGTCGTCGTCTTTCCCGAAGGCACGCGGGTCGCGCCCGGCGCGAGCGCGCCCTACCACCCCGGCGGCGCGCATCTCGCCGCGCGGACGGGAACGACCGTGCTGCCGGTCGCCCACAATGCCGGCTACTGCTGGGGCAAGGGATGGCTCGAGAAGCGCCCGGGGCTCGTCACGGTCAGCATCGGTCCGCCGATCGATCCGCACGGTCTCACCACCGAGGAGATCAATCGCCGCGCCCGCGAATGGATCGAGGCGGAAGTTCGCCGTATGGGCAGCGCCGCGGAGGCGGACTTGCAGGGTGCCGCACGATCGGCTTGAATGCGTCCCGCTCCACCCCGCACCCGAAATGCTCTACGTCATCGCCAAGCACGTGCACGTCACCGCCGTGGCGCTCTCCTTCCTGGGCTTCTTCGGGCGGGGCCTGCTCATGCTGACGGACTCGCCGCTGCTGCGTGCGCGCATCGTGCGCGTCCTGCCGCACGTCATCGATACGATCCTGCTCCTGTCGGCCATTGTGCTCGCGATCACCATCCGCCAGTACCCGTTCGTGCACGCCTGGCTCACCGCCAAGGTGCTGGCGCTGATCGCCTACATCGTCGTCGGCGCGATCGCGCTGCGCTACGGCCGCACCCGCGCCGTGCGCGCCGCGGCCTGGGTCGTCGCGCTCGCGATCTTCGCGTACATCGTCGGCGTCGCGCGCACGCGCGACCCGTGGCTCGGCTTCTTCTGACGTCCGACCCCGCTTGATCCGGGTCAAGGCGATCGCTCCCCCGGCCGCCTAGGCTTCGCCGCGGTTCTCTCGAAAACCTCGGCAGGGGTCACGCACATGTCGGAAACGTCCCGTCTCTGGCGCTGGTTAGCGATCGTCTTTTTCGTTTCTTTTGCCGCACTCGGCCTGATCGGCCGCGAGATCTATCAGAGCAAACCTCCCATTCCGGGGCGCGTCGTCACCGCGGATGGCGAGGTGCTGTTCACGGCGCAGCAGATCGAGCGCGGCCAGGAAGCATGGCGCGCCGCCGGCGGCCAGCAGCTCGGCAGCGTCTGGGGCCACGGCAGCTACGTCGCGCCCGACTGGTCCGCCGACTGGCTGCACCGCGAGGCGCTCGCGTTGCGCGATATCTGGGCGATGCAGCGCCACGGCGCGCCGTACGAGGCCATCGATGCCGACCGGCAGGCGGTGCTGGCGCAAAGGCTGAAGCAGGAGATGCGCCGCAACACCTACGACCCTGAGAACGATCTGCTCGTCGTTTCGAACGAGCGCGCCGCCGCCATCCGCGCGGTTGCGGCGCACTACGACGCCCTGTTCGGCGACGATCCGGCGCTCGCGCCGCTGCGAGCCCAGTACGCCCTGCATCCGAACGCGCTTCCGAACGAAGAGGATCGCACGGCGCTCGCGGCGTTCTTCTTCTGGGCGGCGTGGTCGGCGGTGACGGACCGCCCCGATCAGCCCGGCGTTTCCTACATCAACAACTGGCCGCACGAGCCGCTCGTCGGCAATACGCCGACCGCGGCGAACGGCATCTGGTCGGTGGTGAGCGTCGTTCTTCTGATCGCCGGTATCGCCGGCATGCTCTGGTTCCATTCGCGCCGCCCCGAGGCGCCGGATCCGGCGGCGCCCGCCGCGGATCCGCTGCTCACGATGACGCCGACGCCGTCGATGCGCGCGACGTTCAAGTACTTCTATGTCGTGATTGCGCTCCTGCTAGTGCAGGTGGCGATGGGCGTCGTTACCGCGCACTACGCGGTAGAAGGCGAAGGCTTCTTCGGCATTCCGCTCGCCCAGATCCTTCCCTACACGGTGAGCCGCACCATCCATACGCAGTTCGCGGTCCTCTGGATCGCGACCGCCTGGCTCGCCACCGGACTCTACATCGCGCCGCTGCTCTCGGGGCGCGAGCCGGCGCACCAGAAGCTCGGCGTCGACGTGCTCTTCTGGGCGCTCATCGTGGTCGCTCTCGGCTCGACGCTCACCGGCTGGCTCGGCCTGCTCGAGCGCGCCGGCGTCGAGTTCGCGTTCTGGCTCGGCAACCAGGGACTCGAATTCACGAGCATGGGGCGCGTGTGGCAGCTCGCGCTGTTCGCAGGGCTCCTTTTCTGGCTGTTCCTCGTGGCGCGCGGCCTGTGGCCGGCGCTGCGCAAGCCCTCCGAGAGCCGCGGGCTCATCGCGCTCGTGTTCCTCGCCGCCACCTGCATCGGCCTGTTCTACGCCGCTTCGCTCGCCTGGGGGCGCAACACGCACTACTCCATTGTCGAGTACTGGCGCTGGTGGCTGGTGCATCTCTGGGTCGAGGGCTTCTTCGAGGTGTTCGCGACCGCCGTCGTGGCGCTGCTCTTCGCCCGCCTCGGGCTGGTGCGCACCGCCGCGGCCTACAGCGCCATCGTCCTCGAGACGATCGTGTTCCTCTTCGGCGGCATCCTCGGCACCCTGCATCATCTCTACTTCACCGGCACGCCGACCTCGGTCATCGCGGTGGGCGCCGTTTTCTCCGCGCTCGAGGTGGTGCCGCTCGCGCTGCTGGGCGTCGAGGCGCTGCGCAACTACCGCCGCAGCCGGGCGGCCCCGTGGGTACAGGCCTACCGCTGGGCGATTCTCTCGTTCGTCGCGGTCGGCTTCTGGAACATCGTGGGCGCCGGCCTGCTCGGCTTCGCCATCAATCCGCCGATCGCACTTTATTACGTGCAGGGCCTCAACCTCACGCCGGCGCACGGGCACGCCGCTCTCTTCGGGGTCTACGGCATGCTCGGCATCGGACTGACGCTGTTCTGCCTGCGGGGGCTCGCGCCGCGCGAAACGTGGTCCGATCGCCTGCTCAAGCCCGCCTTCTGGCTGCTCAACGCCGGCCTCGCGCTGATGGTGTTCGTCTCCCTCGTGCCCGCGGGCGTGTATCAGGCGTGGGCCAGCATCACACAGGGCTTGTGGTACGCGCGCTCGCCGGAGATCGTGCATTCCCCGGTCATGGAGGCGCTCGTGTGGCTGCGGGTGCCCGGCGACATCGTCTTCGCTCTCGGCGTCCTGTGCCTGGCGCTCTTCGCGCTGCGCCTGCCGTGGGCGCGCCGCGCGGCCCTCGCGGCGCGGACGCGCCGGCCGGCCGAGGCCGGGCGCGCTACGCCATGATCTGCGTCAAGTTTCGCCGCAGGTCCCTGGCGTAGCGTCCGCTTCATGAGCGGGTCGTTGCGAAGCGCCTTCCCCCTCCTCCGCATCCGCGGCCGCGAGGTCCTTCCCGTGATCCAGGGCGGCATGGGTGTCGGTGTGTCGGCCCACCGGCTCGCCGGCACCGTCGCCGCCGAAGGCGCGGTCGGCACGGTTGCGAGCGTGGATCTGCGGCGCCTGCATCCGGACATCATGCAGCGCCTGCGAAAGTGCCGCGATCCCGCGGTGCACAGCGCTGCGAACGTCGAGGCGCTCGACCGCGAGGTCCGCCTCGCGCGCGAGATCGCGGGACCGGACGGCTACGTCGCCGTGAACGTGATGCGCGCGCTCTCGAACTACGCCGAGCTCGTGGTGCAGGCATGCAAGAGCGGTGCGAACGCGATCATCGTCGGGGCCGGCCTGCCGCTCGATTTGCCGGAGCTCACCGAACGCTTCAAGAACGTCGCGCTGATCCCGATCCTCTCCGAAGAGCGCGGCGTGCGCGCGCTGCTGCGCAAGTGGGGGCGCAAGGGCCGTCTGCCCGATGCGATCGTGATCGAGCACCCCCGCTATGCCGGCGGCCATCTCGGCGCGACGCGCCTCGAGGACGTGAACGACTCGCGCTTCGACTTCGCCCGCGTGTTCGCGGAAATACGCAAGGTGTTCCGGGAGCTCGGGATCGCGTTCGAACGGATTCCGCTCATCGCGGCGGGCGGCATCAACTCGTTCCGGCGGATCAAGGAGGTGTTCGAGCTCGGCGCCTCCGGCGTGCAGATCGGCACGCCGTTCGCCGTCACCGAGGAATGCGATGCGCATCCCAACTTCAAGAAGGTGCTCGCGGAAGCGAAGCCCGAGGACATCGTCACGTTCATGAGCGCCGCGGGGCTCCCCGCCCGCGCGGTGCTCACGCCGTGGCTGAAGCGCTACCTGGCGCGGGAGGAAAAGCTCAAGGCCGCGGCCGCGCCCGGCTGCCGCGAATGCCCGAGCCGCCTGCAGTGCCTGTCCTACTGCGGCTTCAAGGACGGCGATCCGGCCGCCGGGCAGTTCTGCATCGAGACCCAGCTCGCCGCCGCGCAACGCGGAAATATCGAGCAGGGGCTGTTCTTTCGCGGCAGCGAGCCGCTGCCGTTCGGCCGCGAGATTCGCAAGGTGCGCGAGCTGCTCGAGCATCTGCTCGTGCGGCCCGAAGCTTCCGCGCCCGCGGGCGCCTGACGCCGATTATCTTCTTCCTTCACCGGCGCACGCCGGACACCGCGTCCGCGAGGACGCTGCGCGCCTCGTCGTGCGTCTGCACGCCGATCGCCACCAGCCGCCCGTCGACGGCGATCGCGGGCACCATGGCGAGCCCCAGCTCCGACGCCACGGCGCGGCCGTGCTCGCTCTCGATGTCGATCACGGCGAGCTCGACGCCGGCTTCCGCCGCGATCTCGCGCCACACGCGCTCCGCCTGCAGACACGGCGCGAACGACGGCGATACGAACAGCTGAAGCTCCACGCTCGGCTCCACGGTACCGGAACCGCGCCACCTTAGGGGCAGAACGGGCGCGACCGCCTTGACCTTGGTCAAGACCCTCCCGCCCGCTATGATGACGCCGATGACTACGGACGAGAGGTTCGGGGAGCTTCGGCGGGCGCACCTCTTCGCCGAGCTCACCGACGAGCAGCTCGGCATGCTCGCGCGCGGCATGCACGAGATCGCGCTCGAGGCCGGCCAGACGCTCTTTCGTCACGGCGAGCCGGCCGAGCGCTTCTTCTTCCTCCGCGAGGGCCTGGTAAAGCTGTTCCGTCTCGGGCCCGACGGTTCCGAAAAGATCATCGAGATCATCAAGCCCGGCGAGACTTTCGCCGAGGCCGTGATGTTCATGGGCCTCAAGGGGCGCTATCCGGTGAACGCGGAAGCGGTCTCCGACGCGCGTCTCTGGACGTTCAATCAGAAGAACTTCCTCGAGATGCTGCGCCAGGCGCCGGACATCGCGTTCGGCCTGCTCGCCTCGATGAGCCGGCGGCTGCACATGCTGGTGAACCAGATCGAAAGCCTCACGCTCCAGAACGCGACCTACCGTCTGGTCACTTATCTGCTCGAGCACATTCCGTCCGGCGTGAAAACCTCGCCCGAGATTCAGCTCACCACCCCGAAGAGCGTGATCGCGTCGCGTCTCGCGATCCAGCCCGAGACCCTCTCGCGCATCCTGGCGCGCCTGCGTCAGGGCGGGCTTATCGAGGTCGACGGGCCGCGCATCACGATTCGCGACGTTTCCGCCCTGCGCCGCCTGGTCCAGACGCCCGAAGGCGGCTAGTCGGCGCAGAGCGTCGACCTTCGCCCGTTCCCGCGATCTGCCCGGCTGCCGGGCGCGCGGCCCGCAGTAACACCCTGAATACTCGGCGCTTCCCCGGGTGCCTTCGTGCGGGTTTGAAAATAACTCGCTTTGGCGCAAGGCTATCCGGGCGGAAAGCACGGACCGCGGCCGTTCCCACGAAACTCTTTTCGTCCAATGCGCCCACCCTGCTTTCCCGTCGGCGCCTCGAGCCGACGTATCGCATGACCAAGAAGCAAGGAGACGGAAATATGCTGAAGGTACCCAAGCTCGCCAGCGACAAGGTCGTCGTTCGCCTGACGACGGATCCAGAGGAGATACACGCGGCGAACGAGCTCGTCTGCGGCAACTACATCAACGAGGGATACTGGGATACGAAGGAACCATTCCTGAACAACCCGCACATGTACTCACCCATGCGCACGGTGTTCGTCGCCGAGCAGGATGGCCGCATCCTCGGCACGGCGAGCATCGTCCAGGACTCGGAGCGCGGCCTGCCGGCCGACAAGTTCCAGCCGCAGATCATGCGGCAGCTGCGCACCGGGCAGCGGAACATCGCGGAGGTCTCCGCGCTGGCGGTCGACAAGGACTACGGCGACCGCGCCGCGCTGGTTCTGTACCTGTTCAAGTACGTGTACCAGTACAGCTTCTATTACGCGGGCATCGACTACTTCGTCGTCGTCCCGACCGTGCGGCACGCGCCCTTCTATCAGCGCATCTGCGGCTTCGAGCCCCTGAGCAGCGGCGGTCAATATAGCTACGTGAAATCGAACGTCCGCGCGCAGCTTCTCGGAGCCGATCTGCTACAGTTACACAAGTACTTCTACGACCGCTACGACGACGGGGCGGGCGGCGACAATTTTTACCGCTTCCTGCTGGTGGACGGGCATTCGAGCCTGCGGTTCCCGGATGTCCCGCCGCTGCGGCCGCGTCACGCCGACTGGGTACGGCTGGCGTCGGAGGTTCGTCGCTCCCGGGCCGCTTGATGCGCGGGGTTGCGCGGGCCGCGCAACTGCCTTAGCTTTCCGCGAAAGGCTGCGGAACGGCCAGCGCGCAACACTCCACATGCCGGACACAGGGAGAACGTCGGCTGTCCGCGCCCCCCGGAGATTCCTTATGATCTCCGGGAGGGCGCGCGGTCCCGCTTACTTTCTGGAATAAGGACAAGCAGTGTCAGGGTTCTACGTACACGCACTGCCATCCACCGCGGCGCTGCTGATCAAACTGGTGCTGCTCGCCTATGCCGCGCGCACCAAGGTTCGCAACGACCTGACCCGCCTGTTCCTGGCGCTGGTCCTCGTGCTGTCCGCCTACAACCTCGTCGAGGTCGTCGGGCTCCATTACTACTACCACCACGGCTTCAACGCCACCGTCGAGCTCTTCGGATACTTCTATTTCTCGACCTTCATTCCGACGCTCGCGATACTGCTGCACCTCTCGCTCGCTCTGAGCTTCGACGCGGTGCGCGAACCGCGCTGGCGGCCCTACGTCGCGCTCGTCTACTTGCCGGTGATTCCGCTCGAGTATCTGCTGCTGTTCACGGACCGTCTGATCGTCGGCTTCGAGCCGTTCCACGACTCGATAACCCGCCGTCCGGGCGAGCTGTACTTCCTGTTCGAGACCTACGCGGTGGTGTATCTGCTGGCCACCTTCGTTCACCTGATCTACGGCGCCCGGAGCTCCCGGCCGTCCATGCAGCGTACCCGCAACCGCCTCTGGCTGCTGGGGCTCTTGCCGTTCGTGCTCATGTTCGTGTACCTGGTGGTAGCCGGGTATCTCGGGCTGCCCAAGTTCACTACGACGTTCTTCCTCCCGCTCGCGGTCACGTTCTTTCTGATCGTCACCACCTACGCGACGCATCAATACCGGCTGTTCGACATCGAATTTTTCCTGCCCTGGTCGAAGGTCCGCAAGCGCAAGACCGCCTTTTATGCCCGTATCCAGTCGGTGATCGCCGAGATCGCCGAGATGCGCTCCGTCCGTGAGGTGCTCGATTGCATCGCCAACGCGCTGAGCTGCCAGGTCGCGCTCGTGGGCGGGCCGCGGCCCCTGGTCGCGACGGTTCAGGGACAGGAGCCCAACATGCGCGACGGCCTGCTGCTGTCGCAGTTCCCGCGCGCGGCGCTGCAGAACGTTCGCCACATCGTCGTCGCGAACGAGATCGCGGACACTCTGCCCGAGCTGCACGCGCTCATGAAGCAGCACAAGGTCGGCGCGATCGTGCCGTTCAATCCCCACAGCGCCGTCTCCGCCCACTGGATGCTCCTCGGCGAGCGCTTCAGCGACAACGTCTACACGCCGCTCGACTTCAAGGTCGCGGAGTCGCTGTTCGACCGCATCGCCGAGCTGTTCCTCGAGAACTTCGCGCTGCTGCGCGCGCAGCTCGCGGAGGCGCAGAACGAGACGCGCGAGGTCAAGCGGCGCCTCGCGATGGCGTGGGACGAGCTCAATATCGTGCGCCACAAGCTCGCGCGCCTCGAGGCGGAGAACCGCGCACTGCGCGAGGAGAAAGCGAAGCTCCTGCGCGAGCGCCTGCGCGTGGTGGCGGACGATCTGCCCAGGGAGATCGCGGACGGCGAGCAGACGCTCGAAGACTATCTCGCGATGGTCGAGCGGCGGATTCTCGTGGCGGCGCTCAAGGCGGCGCGCGGGAACACCGCGAAGGCCGCACGCCTGCTCGGGTTCTGGTCGGAGCGGCCGCTGCAGCCGCTGCTCGAGCGCCATAAGCTCGACCCGAAGGACTTCGTCCGCACGGGCTGATACCCTCTACCCTCGCCCGCCGCGCGCCGGAACGCTCCGGCCGGCACGCGCCTCCGTCGAAGCCCGCGTCCTCCGCGACGACTGCCGCGGACGGTGTCGCGCGCCGGCAAAGCGCCGCACCGGAAGCGCCATCCCCCCGCCCGAGGGCGCCGTGCACGGAAGTCATGTCCACGACGTGGCATCCGCCGCGTCGGGCGTGAGCGGGTCTTCCGGCTGCACGCCGAGCAGGATCAGTATCGCCGCCGCACCCTCGGCCATCGCGTGCGTGACCTTGCGCGGCGCGCGCGCATCGCCCACCACGAGCGTGCGCACCTCGCCGCGCAGCGCCGCAGCAAGCGCGTTCACCGGCTTCGCGCCGAGACACAGGACCACCATGTCGGCGGGCAGCATGCGCGTCTCGTGCGGCCGCTCGACCACGACGTTGCCGACGGCGAGGTGCCCGAGGCGCGTCTGCGGCAGTATCTCGACGTTGCGATGCCGCAGCCGTCCGATCAGGAGTGCACGCTCGTCCGCCGGTGCGTCGAGCGCGATCTCGTTGCCGGCCTCGAGGATCGTCACCGAATGCCCGCAGGTCGCGAGGTACTCCGCCGTCTGCGCGCCCTGACAGCCTCCGCCGGCCACGATCACGCGCCCCTGGTGCGGCTCGCGCTGCTCGAGCACGTCGCGCCCCGTCACCACGCGCATGCCGCCGATCTCGCCGAGCTTCGGGCGGATGGGTTCCGCGCCGGTGGCGACGATCACGGCCCACGGCCGCTCGCGCAGCACGTCGGCCGCCTGCACGCGCGAATCGAGCCGCACGGTGACCCGCAGCCGTTCGAGGTCGCGGATCAGGTAGTCGCGCAGCATGTCCCAGCCGTCGCGGTGCGGCGCCGCCGCGGCCGGCAGGAGCTGGCCGCCGAGCACGCTCTGCGCCTCGTGCAATACGACGTCGAAACCCGCGAGCGCCCCCCAGCGTGCGGCCGCCATGCCGGCCGGCCCGCCGCCGACCACCACGACGCGCCGCCCGCCGCCGCCTTGCAGCTTGGCATACTCGCGCTCGCTGCCGCATTCGGGGTTCACGGTGCAGCGCGCGTCCCGCTGCTCGAACAGCCGGCCGATGCACCCCTGATTGCACGCGATGCAGTGGTGGACCTCGTCCTCGTGGCCGGCCGCCACCTTCGCCGGCCAGTCGGGGTCCGCGAGCAGGCCGCGCCCGAGCGCGATGAAATCGGCCTGGCCTTTCGCGAGCGCTTCCTCCGCGAGCGCTGCGGTGCGGATCTTGCCGACCGCGATCACCGGGATGCCCACCGCCTGCTTCACCGCCTCGGCGTACGGCAGGAGCACGCCGTCGGGGATCGCCATCGGCGGCACCACGGTGCCGAGCGCGTAGGTCGCGCGATTGCCGTTGGAGATGTGGACGGCCGCCGCGCCGAGCGCTTCGAGACGCTGCGCGGTTCCGATGGTTTCCGTGAGCGTGAGTCCGCTCGCGAGCGTCTCCTCGGCCGACAGCCGCACGACGATCGGATAATCGGGACCGGTCGCGGCCCGTACCGCCGCGTACACCTCTTCGAGAAAGCGCCGGCGCTTCGGCGGTGTTCCTCCGTAGTCGTCGTCGCGCCGGTTGCTGAACGGCGAAAGAAAGCTCGCGATCAGCTGACCGTGCGCGGCATGGATCTCGACGAAGTCGAAGCCGGCCTTCTGCGCGCGGCGCGCCGCATCGCCGAACGCCGTTACGAGGTCGGCGATCTCGCCGGGTTCGAGCGCATGCGGCAGCGTCTGCACCACCGGATCGGGGATCGCCGAGGGTCCTATCGGCTGGGATCCCGACACCTCTGACGCCGCGTCGCGCCCGCCGTGCGCCAGCTGTATTCCCACGAGCGCGCCGTGCCGACGGCAAACCCCGACCGCGTCCCGCAGTCCCGGCAGGACGTGGTCCGCGTGCAGGCCGAGCTGCCGCACCCAGGTCTTGCCGTCTTCGCGCACGTAGCTCGCCTCGAGGATCATCGTACCGACGCCGCCGCGCGCGATGCGTTCGAGATGCGCGAGATAGCGCGGCGTGACGCAGCCCTCGGCGTCCGCGTAATTGCGTACCATCGGCGCCATGACGAGCCGATTGCGCGGGCGCAGGGGGCCGATGCGGCCTTCGCTGAAGAGCCGCGGGTAGCGTGCATCGCTCATTTCCGCACCTCCGCCCCGCCGCCCTGACCGGCGCACCGCCAACCGCCTTGCGCCCCGCGCAACCTTTCCGTCATGACCCTGGACCGGTCGGCGCTATGCCGCCGACGTTCTTCGACTCTGAGTGCAATCATGGCTCCTCCGGTGGAACTCGCCCGCCGTATGCCGCATAGTGTCGATGGGGCGGAGCCGGTGTATCGGTTTCGACGCACCCGCTTTCGCCCCGGTTCCGCCCGCTCGGCGGCGAGGAATAGCTTGCTTCTGTTCGCGCTCAACGCCACCCGTGCCCTCGGCCTGCGCGTTGCCGAGGCGCTCGGGGTCGCCCTGAGCCCGCACGAGGAACGCGAGTTCGAGGACGGCGAGCACAAGGCGCGCCCCCTCGTCAGCGTGCGCGATCGCGACGTGTACGTGATCCACTCGCTCCACGGCGAACCCGGAGCGAGCGTCAACGACAAGCTGCTGCGCCTGCTGTTCTTCCTCGGTGCGCTGCGCGACGCCGGGGCCGCCCGCGTCACCGCGGTCCTCCCCTATCTCGCGTACGGCCGCAAGGACGCGCGCACCAAGCCGCGCGACCCGCTCACCACCCGCTACGTCGCGGCACTGTTCGAGGCGGTCGGTGTGGATCGCGTGGTCGCGCTCGAGGTGCACAACGTGGCGGCATTCCAGAACGCATTTCGCTGCCGCGCCGAGCACCTCGACACGGCGGCGCTGTTCGCGCGTCACTTCGCGGCCGCGCTGCCCGCGGCCATGCCGCTCGTCGTGGTCTCGCCCGATG
>DATCLR010000244.1:0-9174 GCA_036563785.1 Burkholderiales bacterium
GGGCGACACCGTACCCGCGGACGCGCGGCTGATACAGGCGACCGCGCTGCAAACCGCCGAAGCCGCGCTCACCGGCGAAAGCCTTCCCGTCTCGAAGGATCCGGCGCCGCTCGCCGACGCGGTTCCGCTCGGCGACCGCCGCAACATGCTCTACAGCGGCACCACCGCGACGTACGGGCGCGGCATCGCGGTCGTCACCGCCACCGGCATGCGTACCGAGATGGGACGCATCGCCGGGATGCTCAAGCAGGAACCGATCGAGGCGACGCCGCTGCAGCGCGAGCTCGCGCGCGTCGGCAGGCTCCTCGGTCTCGCGGTCGTCGCCATCGCGGCGATCATGATCGCGACGATCCTGCTCCTCGAGGACGTGCAGGGCTTCGCGGCGCTCTTCGACGTGCTCATGTTCGGCGTCGCGCTCGCCGTCGCGGCGGTGCCGGAAGGGCTGCCCGCGGTGGTGACGGCCGTGCTCGCGCTCGGTGTGCAGCGCATGGCGAAGCGCAACGCCATCGTGCGGCGTCTCTCGGCGGTAGAGACGCTGGGGTCGGCCGACGTCATCGCTTCGGACAAGACCGGCACGCTCACGCGCAACGAGATGACCGTGCGCGTCGTGGTGACGGCGAGCGGGCGCGCCGAGTTCGGCGGCACCGGCTACGCGCCCGAGGGCGAGGTGCGCCGCGCGGACGGAGGCGCGCTCGACGAGGCGCAGCGGATCGAGCTGCGGCGCGCCCTCGCGGTCGGCGACCGCGCGAACAACGCCGTGCTCGTCGAGCGCGACGGTCGCTGGAGCGTCGAGGGCGATCCGACCGAAGGGGCGCTGCTCGTCGCCGCGCGCAAGGCGGGGCTCGCGGACGAGGCGCTCGATGCGCGCTTCCGGCGCATCGGGGAAGTGCCGTTTTCTTCCGAGCGCAAGCTGATGAGCGCCGTCTACACCGACGCCGAGCACCGCGAGCGCATCCTCGTCTTCACCAAGGGCGCACCCGACGTGCTGCTCGCGCGCTGCACGCACGAGCTCGTCGGCGACGGCCTGCGGCCGCTGACCGAGGCGCGCCGCGCCGAGATCCTGCGGACGAACGAAATGCTCGCGGCCCGGGCGCTGCGCACGCTCGCGGTCGCATCGCGGGCGCTGCCGGCGGACGCTTTCGCGGAGGACGGCGTCGATGAGCACGTCGAGGAGGAGCTCGCGTTCGCGGGGCTCATCGGCATGATCGATCCGCCGCGCGCGGAGGCGAAAGAGGCGGTCGCCCGCGCCAAGGCGGCCGGCATCCGGCCCATCATGATCACGGGCGATCACCCGGTGACGGCGAGCGTGATCGCCGCGGAGCTCGGCATCGCGAACGACGGACGCGCGATCACCGGCGCCGAGCTCGACCGCATGTCGGAGGCCGAGCGCGCCCGCGTCGTGCGCGAAGTATCGGTCTACGCGCGCGTCAATCCCGAGCACAAGCTGAAGATCGTCGAGGCGCTGCGGCGAAGCGGCGCGATCGTGGCGATGACCGGAGACGGCGTGAACGACGCGCCGGCCCTGCGCCGGGCGGACATCGGCGTCGCCATGGGCATCGCCGGGACCGACGTCTCGAAGGAGGCGGGCGACATCGTGCTCGCCGACGACAACTTCGCGACCATCGTCGCCGCCGTGGAGGAAGGCCGCACGATCTTCGCCAACATCCGCAAGTTCCTGCGCTACCTGCTGTCCTCGAACATCGGCGAGGTGATGACCATGTTCTTCGGCGTGCTGCTCGCCGACGTCTTCGGACTCGCGGCCGGCGCGCCGGGGACGCTTGTGTTGCCGCTGCTCGCGACCCATATATTGTGGGTGAATCTCGTTACCGACGGCTTGCCGGCGCTCGCGCTCGGCGTCGACCCGGCGGATCCCGCCGCGATGAGGCGGCCGCCGCGGCCGCGCGGGGAGGGGGTCATCACGGGCCGGATGTGGGCCGGGATCGTATACGTCGGCGTCGTTTTCGCGGTCGGCACTCTGCTCGTGCTGGACGCGAGTCTTCCCGGCGGCTTGATCGAGGGCACGGGCGATATCGCCTACGCCCAGACGATGGCCTTCAACACCCTGGTGCTGTTCTCGCTCTTCAACGTCTTCAATGCGCGCTCCGACGAGGAGAGCGCTTTCGCCCGGCTCCTGTCCAACGGGTGGCTGTGGGGCGCGCTGGCGGTGTCGCTGCTGCTGCAGGCGGCGGTGATCCATGTCCCGTTCCTGCAGCGGGCTTTCGCCACCGTGAGCCTCGGCCCCGCGGACTGGCTCGCGTGCGCGGCGGTGGCGAGCTCGGTGCTGTGGCTGCGCGAGCTGAGCAAGATCGTGGCGCGCCGGCGGACGGCGCCGGCGCCCTAGGAAGAACAGGAGGTCGCGATGGACTGGCTCAAGAAAAACACGTCGGCGCCGCGGGCGTCCGGATCCCGCCAGCCGCCGCCGAACGGCAAACCGGGCACGCCCGCGTCCGGTCCCAACTCCACGTTGCCGCGGCGCGTCTGGGTCACGTTCCTGGTGCTGCTGCTGCTCAACTACCTCGCCGCGAACTTCCTGTTCCCCGCCGCCGATCGGCCGATCACCATCCCCTACACCGAGTTCAAGCAGCAGGTCGCGCGCGGCAACGTCGAGGCGATCTACAGCCGCGGCGACAGCATCGAGGGGAGCTTCAAGGAGCCGGTAACCTGGCCGCCCCAGCGCGAAACACCGGCGCGGGCGCCGGGCGCCGAGCCGCGCTCGTCCAGGAACTTCGAGACCACGCTTCCGACGTTCATCGATCCCGGCCTCGAGCAGCTCCTGATCGACCACGGCGTCGAGATCCGCGCCGAGCCGATTCAGACGGACGGCGGGCTCTGGACCACCCTGCTTTTCGGCTTCGGTCCGGCGCTGCTCATCATTCTGTTCTACGTCTGGCTGTTCCGCCGCGCGCAGCAGGGCGGGGGCCTCGGCGGGCTGATGGGCATCGGGCGCAGCCGCGCGCGGCGCTACGACCAGGAGCGCGACAAGCGCGTGACCTTCGACGACGTCGCCGGCATCGACGAGGCGGAGAACGAGCTCGTCGAGATCGTCGACTTCCTCAAGGATCCGGAGAAGTACACGCGCCTCGGCGGCACCGCGCCGAAGGGCGTGCTGCTCGTGGGGCCGCCGGGCACGGGCAAGACGCTGCTCGCGCGCGCCGTCGCCGGCGAAGCGAACGTGCCGTTCTTCTCCATGAGCGGCTCGGAGTTCGTGGAGATGATCGTGGGCGTCGGCGCCGCGCGCGTGCGCGATCTCTTCAAGCAGGCGCGCGAGAACGCGCCGGCGATCGTCTTCATCGACGAGATCGACTCGATCGGCCGCGCCCGCGGACAGGTGGCGATCGGCGGCGCGAGCGAGCAGGAGCAGACGCTCAATCAGATCCTCGCCGAGATGGACGGCTTCAGCAGCCGCGAAGGCGTGATCGTTCTCGCCGCGACCAACCAGCCCGAGGTGCTCGACAAGGCGCTGCTGCGGCCCGGGCGCTTCGACCGGCGCGTCGTCGTGAATCTGCCCGACAAGAACGGCCGCGAGGCGATCCTCAAGGTGCACACGCGCAAGGTGCCGCTCGCCGCGGACGTGAACCTCGCGGAGATCGCGCAGGCGACGCCCGGATTCTCGGGCGCCGACATCAAGAACCTCGTGAACGAGGCGGCGCTGCTCGCGGCGCGCCGCGATCAGAACGAGGTGCGCATGAAAGACTTCATGGACTCGCTCGAGAAGATCATGCTCGGCCCGGAGCGGCCGCTGCTGCTCTCGCGCGAGGACAAGGAGCGCATCGCGTATCACGAGGCCGGCCACGCGATCCTCGGCCTGGTCGTGCCGGGCGCCGATCCGGTGCACCGCGTGAGCATCGTGCCGCGCGGGCTCGCGCTCGGCGTCACCTACCAGCGCCCGGACAGCGACCGCTACAACTTTCCGGAAGACTACCTGCGTGCGCGCATCATCGGCATGCTCGGCGGCCGCGCGGCCGAGGAGATCGTGTACGGCACGAGAACGACGGGCGCGGAGAACGACATCGAGCAGGCGACGAATCTCGCGCGCATGATGGTCACGCGCTGGGGAATGAGCGATCGCATCGGGCTCGTGCAGCTCGCGCCGCGCGAGAACCCCTTCCTCGGCGGCATGGGCGGCTTCGGCCAGAACCGGCCGTTCAGCGAGGCGACCGCGCGCCTCGTCGACGAGGAGGTGCAGCGCATCATCCAGGAGAGCTACGAGCAGGCGAAGACCCTGCTCACGCGCCATCGCAAGGCGATGGACGCGCTGGTGCAGGCGCTGCTCGAGCACGAGACGCTGGACGAGAAGCAGATCCTCGAAGTGACGGGTCTGTCGCCGGCGCCGGCGCTCGAGAGCGGCCGCGCCGCCGCCGCCGAGCAGCGCACCGGCGCGGGATCGCGGTGAGGCCGGCGCGCCCGCGTGCGGGCGCGCCGGGGCTGCCGCTCGTCTTCGAATGACCCGTCGCCGCAGCGTATCGAGCGCGAACGGCGACGGCGGGCGCAGACGAGCTTCCGCCCGGCCGAGCATCCCGGGAATCGCGCCATGAACCATAAGACGGAGAATCGATGACCGGGAAGCGGAAACGGTGGCTGGCCCTCGGCGCCTTCGCGCTCGTGCTCGTCGCGCTGGCGGCGCTCGCGTGGCACCGCTACGGGCGCAGCGACGCTCCGCCGGGGCTCTACAGCGGCAACGGACGCATCGAGGCGGTCGAGATCGATGTGGCGGCGAAGACGGCGGGGCGGGTGAAGGAGATTCTCGTCGCGGAGGGCGAGTTCGTCGAGGCAGGCCAGGTCCTCGCGCAGATGGATACCGCGGTGCTCGAGGCGCAGCGTCGCCAGGCGGAGGCGAATCTCAAGGAAGCGCAGAGCGCCGTCGCCACCGCGCAAAGCCAGCTGCGCCAGCGCGAGGCCGAGCTGGCGGCAGCCGAGAAGCGAGCCGCACGGTCCGCGGCTCTGGCGAAGCAGCGCGCTGCCGGCGGTGACGTTCTCCGGCATGATCGATCCCGTGACCTCGCTGCAGGGCGCGGGCCGGCTGATAGGGGAGATCTATCCGACCGCCCACTTTCTCACGGTGGCGCGGGGTACCTTTTCGAAAGGGCTCGGCTTCGGCGAGCTCCGGGCGTCGTTCGTACCGCTCGCGGTCGCCGTGCCGGTGTTCGTGGGTCTCGCGACGGTTCTGCTCCGTAAACAGGCGCCGTGAGCATGCGCGCGGCCAACGTCTGGCATCTCGGCATCAAGGAGCTGCGCAGCCTCCGGCGCGATGCGACGATGAGCGCCCTTACGCCCGTATGGACGCCGGTCTCGACACGTTCGCGCTCGACATCCCGCCCGGCTTCGAGCGCGACGTGCTCGCCGGGCGCAGCCCCGCGATTCAGCTCGCCGTGGATGCGACGCGGCTGCGGCAGGCGTTCACCGGCAGCGCCTACGTGCAGGCGATCGTGGCCTCGGAGGTCGACGCTTTCGTGCGCAGATACCGCGGGGACGAGCCGTCCGCCGTCGACCTGGCCCTGCGGGCGCGCTTCAATCCCGAGCTCAACCAGTCGTGGTTCGGTGCGGTCATGGAGGTGATCAACAACGTGACCATGCTGTCGATCGTCCTCGCGGGCGCGGCGCTGATCCGCGAGCGCGAGCACGGCACGGTCGAGCACCTCCTGACGATGCCGGTGACGCCGTTCGAGATCATGACGAGCAAGGTCTGGGCCATGGGGCTGATCGTGCTCGCCGCGGCCGTGTTCGCGCTGACGTTCGTCGTCCGCGGCCTGCTCGCGGTGCCGATCGAGGGCTCGATTCCGCTGTTCCTCGCCGGTGCCGCACTGCACTTGTTCGCCACCGCGTCCATGGGCATATTCCTCGCCACGATCGCGCGCTCGATGCCGCAGTTCGGCGTGCTGCTGATCCTGACGCTGCTGCCGCTCGAGCTCCTTTCCGGCGGCACCACGCCGCGCGAAAGCATGCCGGAGGCCGTGCAAGTCCTCATGCTGGCCGCGCCGACCACGCATTTCATCGTTCTCGCGCAGGCTATCCTGTTTCGCGGCGCGGGCTTCGGCGTCGTGTGGCCGCAGTTCGCCGCGCTCGCCGTCATCGGCGCGGTTCTGTTCGCCGGGTCGCTCGCGCGGTTTCGCAAGGCGATCGGCACGATGGCATGAGCGCCCGATCGCGAGGGGCGGAGGGGCGGATGGAAACGATCATCGGGCTGGCCGGAAGCCTGCGACAGGACTCGTACAACGCGGCGCTGCTGCGTGCGGCCGCGCGCGCGATGCCGGAAGGCGCGATGCTGCGCATCGAATCGATCGCCGGCATTCCGCTCTACAACGGCGACGAGGAGGCGTCGCACGGCGTGCCTGCTCCCGTCGCGCGCCTGAAAGACGCCATCGCGAACGCGGACGGGCTGCTGCTCGCGGCGCCCGAGTACAACAACAGCCTTCCGGGCGTCGCCAAGAACGCGATCGACTGGCTGAGCCGCCCGCCGTCGGACGCAGCCCGCGTGTTCGGCGGCAAGCCGGTCGCCGTGATCGGCGCTTCCACCGGCGGCTTCGGCACCGTGCTCGCGCAGGCCGCGTGGCTGCCGGTGTTCCGCGCGCTCGGCGCCGTCTATTGGTCGGGCGGACGGCTGGCCGTCGCGCGCGCCCCGGATGTCTTCGATGCGAACGGCGGGATCGTCGATCCGCGCGTCGCCGAATCGCTGCGCCGGTTCCTGGCGGGCTTCGTCGCGTTCGTTCGCCGCCAGCCCGGCCGCTCGGGCTGAGGCGAGCCGCGACCGTACGAACCTCGTGCTGAGCGGCTTGACCGAGATCATTTGCACGGTGCGCCCGGCGCGGCATAGTGCGGCCGACCCGTCTCGACCTCCACGACCACGAATCGCGCATGCGGAATCTCTGGAATCTCGGCTTTCGTCCGTTCTATCTGCTCGCGAGCCTGATTGCGACGCTCTCGATCGCGGTGTGGGTGCTGCAGTACACCGGTCGCTTCCCGTCCGGCGCCTATCTGCAGGGCCCGCTGTGGCACGGTCATGAGATGGTGTTCGGCTATACGCTCGCCGTCATCGCCGGTTTTCTGCTGACGGCGGTGCGCAACTGGACCGGGCGGCCGACGCCGAGCGGCGCGCCTCTGGCGGCGCTCGCGGCGCTCTGGGTCGCGGCGCGCATCGCCGTGCTCACGCCGTTCGCGGCCGCGGCGATGTGGTTGAACGCCGCGTTCCCGGTGGCCGTGGCGGTCGCGATCGGGGTGCCGCTCGTCCAGGCGCGCAACCGGCGCAACTACTTCTTCGTCGCGCTGCTCCTCGGCATCGCCGCGGCGATTCTGGTGCTGCACCTCGCGATGCGGGGCGATTCCGCGTTTCCGGCGCGCAGCGGTCTCGTCATCGGCCTCGACATCGTGCTCTTCGTGATCTCGGTGATCGCCGGACGCGTCGTGCCCATGTTCACGAACAACGGCGTGCCGGGCGCGCAGGCGCGCCGCAATATCTGGGTGGAGCGCGCGTCGCTCGGCGGCGTTCTCCTTCTGCTCGCGCTCGATGTGCTGCGCGCTCCCGCGGCGGCGATCGCGGCGGTCGCCGCCGCGGCGGCGCTCGCGCACGGCGTACGCCTCGCGCTCTGGGACACGCGGCGCACGCTCGGTACGCCGCTCGTCTGGGTGCTGCACGCCGGCTATGCGTGGGTGGTGGTGCATCTCGCGCTGCGCGCCGGCGCCGCCGCCGGCTTCGTCGCCGAATCGCTCGCGCTGCACGCGCTCGCCGTGGGTGCGATCGGCGGCCTCACGATCGGCATGATGACGCGCACCGCGCGCGGCCACACGGCGCGGCCCCTCGTCGCGGACCGCTGGGAAACGACGGCCTACGTCCTCGTGCTGCTCGCCGCCGTCGTGCGCGTGTTCGGGGGCTCGCTCTTTCCCGCGGGCTACGTCGCGACGGTGATCGGCGCGGCGGCGCTGTGGTCGGCCGGCTTCGCGATCTATTTCGTGCGCTACTGGCCGATTCTCACGCGGCCGCGCCTCGACGGGCGGCCGGGTTAGGCCGCGCCGGGCATCCCGCGCGATAGCGTGCGGTCCGGACGACCCAGCGGCGATCGCGGCTTCGCGGGCGGCGCGGCGAGGCGCATCGATCGAGCGCATTCGGTAACTTCGGGGACGGCGCCGCCTCCTCGAAGCCGTTACGATGTCTCAATGGACAACCATCACGAGGGAAGCGAACCATGCCTGACCTGAAAGGAAAGAGGGCTATCGTCACGGGCGCCGCGAGCGGCATCGGCGCGGCCATCGCCGAGCGTCTCGTGCGGGACGGCGCTGCGGTCGTCCTCTCCGACGTCAACGAGAAGGCGGCGAACGACCTCGCCCGGCGTCTCGGCCCAGGCGCCAAGGTGTGCGCCGCCGACGTGTCCGAGGAGGCGCAGGTCGAGCGGCTCGTCGATTTCGCCGTGCGCGAGCTCGGCGGGCTCGACGTCATGATCAACAACGCGGGGATCGGCGAGAACCTCGTGCCGATCGACGAGAAGGACACGGCGGAGTGGAACCGGATCATCTCGATCAATCTGACCGGCGCCTTCTTCGGGGTGAAGCATGCCGCGCGGGCGATGAAGCGGGCCGGGCGGGGCGGCGTGATCGTGAACGTCGCTTCGGTGCTCGGCCTCGTCGGCACCGCCGGCGCGCCCGCGTACACCGCGGCGAAGCACGGTCTGCTCGGCCTGACCAAGGCTGCGGCGCTCAGCCTCGCGCCGGCGAAGATCCGCGTGGTCGCCGTATCGCCGGCCTACATCCGCACGCCGCTCATCGCCGGGCTCGAGGAGGCGGTGCTGCCGCTGCATCCGATCGGCCGGCTCGGCGAGCCGCACGAGGTCGCGAGCATGGTCGCCTATCTCGTTTCCGACGAAGCGGGTTTCCTGACCGGCCCGACCTACCTCGTCGACGGCGGCTACACGGCGCTCTGACGCGCTCCCTGCCCGGACGGCGGCAGCCGTAGATGCCCGCCGTCCGGGCGTGCGCGCTTCGCGGCCGCGCATGCCTTTCGCCTCGCCGTCGGTGCGCCACGTATGCGTCCGGCGGCGGCCGTGCACTCCCCGCGAGTCGTCCCCGATCGCGGCGCGCTCTCGACTCGCCTCGCGATGACGGCCACGAACTACGTACGCCGTGCGGTTCCGGACGGGTATGATTGGATCGAAACGATAACAGGGAGTGGGCCGCATGACTTCGGAC
>DATCLR010000250.1:0-26313 GCA_036563785.1 Burkholderiales bacterium
TTTGAAAGGACTTTCTATAATCCCCTTTCATTTGGCACGGGTTATGCACCAGAACGGGCAGCGAGGCGCAGGCGGCCGGCGCCGTCCGGCTCACCGTTGGACGGGTAATGCTCTCGCGCAGCAGGACGCGGGCATAACAACCATTCCTTCGCTTTTCGAGGAGGCAGAAGCCATGAAGACCAAGATGCGCGCGCTGGCCGCGCTCGCCGCGATGCTGGCGGCACCCGGTGCGATGGCGGATTCCGATACGTGTACCGGCAACAACTGCTCCGCGGGACCGCTCGAGGTCAACTTCAGCATCACCATTCCGGCATTCGTCCGGTTCCAGCTCGGTGAGGACGGGCTCGTGCCGGAAGTGCAGTTCAACAACAGCGTCACTCCGGCCAATATCGGCAACGGTACACCGGTCGCGGCAGACAACGTACTGAACGCTGGTACGGGCGCGACGGGCAACCAGGTACGCTATGCGCTGGTTTCGAATGCGGGCGGAAGCGTGACGATCGGTGCCGCGGGCGTGGGTGCCGGCCTTACGTCGGCCGGCGGGGACACCATCCCGTACACCGAGATCAACGCGAACGCTACGGGCGTGTCCGGGGCTGCCGTAACGATGCCCCAGGCAGGCTCGACCACGGTGGTTGCCGCGACGGGCGGGATCGTCGATCGCGAAGGCTACTGGGCGTACACCTACGCCAACTCGACACTGCGCCCGAGCGGCACGTACACGGGAACGATCGAGTACACCGCCACGCACACGCCGT
Source organism: Burkholderiales bacterium (assembly GCA_036563785.1). Taxonomy (GTDB): domain Bacteria; phylum Pseudomonadota; class Gammaproteobacteria; order Acidiferrobacterales; family Sulfurifustaceae; genus JACQFZ01. Next base: position 759 of record DATCLR010000250.1, read on the forward strand.
AACCGGCGATGCGAGAGGAAGGGGTGCGGCAGCACCCCTTTCTGCTTTGGGACTACAGTATCCTGGAGAATCGGGTTTCCATGAGCTGGCGCTGAACTGGGCCGCCATTAGTGGCGGTGAGGCAACATGCTCGACGTCAACGTGGGCGGTTACGCTCTCAAAGTCGATCCCGACGCGACTCGGGCGAGCTACGAGCGCGGAGTGCACGGCCCTGCCAGCTGTGGGTGCTGGTACTGCCGCAACTGGATTGCCGGACGCGAGCATCTCGTGCCTGTCGAGGTCCGGCGATTGCTGGACCAGCTCGAAATTCCCTTCGACGGAGAAATCGAGGTCTGGCACGTCCCGGGCGAGGCCTCCCGCATGCATACGGCGGTTGGTACATGTTCAGCGCGCCACCCGAGGGAGAGCACGAATTTTCGTTTGGTGCGTGGGATCTCTGGTTTCGGTCAGGGCAGACCTATTCGGTGGGGACGTTCCGGGGGCAGGCGGTAGCGGAGCTGCATTTCTTGACCGAGGCGGAGACATATTATCGACGATGCCGAGCTTGATATCGGCTAAGAATCACAAGCGAAGGAACGGTTCGAGGAACGAATCGGGGACAGCCCGGTTCGACCGCCCCAGCCTGGATGCTTTCGTGGCACGCGCAGCCAGATTCCGTCTTGCGGTTGCTGCCTGCATCGCGGCTCTCGGGTTGGCGTCGCCTGCTGCGCGCGCCCATCACGTTGGCGTAAACGTGCCGGGCGGAGCCGGAAGTCTCGCGCTCGTCGTCGGGCCCGTTTCGAGCCCGACGAGCTCCGGACCGGCAGACGTCACTTTCTCGCTGAACCCTCGGGACGTCGGCAACGGCGTTGCGGTCGCTGGAGCGCCGGCCATCCTGATCGAGGTCGGCGTTCGAGTCGTGTGCATTGTCCTGTGTAACCCCACCGCCGTTGCGGTGAACGCGACCGCACCCGCCTTCCTGACGTCCGGTGCAGATCAAATCCCGATTTCCGAGATTTCGTGGACTGTAACGAACGTCGCTGGACATACAGGCACGATACCGAACGGCAGCTTCACGGGCGGACCCCAGGAGATCTACCGACGATCGCTGTCCGTACTCGGTCTCGGAAATAGCGTCCACTGGTACGGAGGTGTGCTCACCTTTCGGTACGCGAACACCACCCTCCGCCCGGCCGGCACCTATACCGCAACCGTTACGTATACGGCGGACACGCCATGAAGCGACGGCCGGCGTGTGGCTCGGTTCGCGCAGCGCTCGCCGCGCAGGTGTTCGCCGTCTTCGCCGCGCTGGTCTACCTGGTTCCGCTGCCCGCGAGCAGCGGGGAACGTATCGAGGGGAGCTACTTCCCGCAGCCGCATCTCGACCTGCAGGCTCGATGGGCGCAGCCCTTTCTCGATCGGCGCATGGATCCGGCCCTGGCGAACCTGATCATCGCCGAATCCCCTTTCACCGAGCTGCGCTTGCGGGTGCCCGATCGCTTCATCGGACGGCGCGTGCGGATCCACATGCTCGTTCCGCCGGTCGTCGACGGCGTCTCGGGCGCGGCAGGCCTCGAGGTGGAGTGGAAGACTCAGGGCATACTCCGTCCCGGGCGCGCGCGACCGGGCGAGCGCGTGTTGCTCTTCGAGGGGTTCGCGACAGAAACGCCGCTGCGCGATTTCATTGCCTACACTTTCCGCATCGATGCGCGTTTCCTGCGCGACCACATCCGCTTCGAACCGCACTATGAGATCGAAGAGCATTGAGGCGAAGATGCGCACGGCGCGGATCGCGGCCGGGCTGCTCGCGGCCCTCTGGGGGCTCGGCGAAGCGCGCGCCGGGTTCGATGCGACCGTCTCGCCGCCGCGGTTCGAGCTGCACGCCAGGCCGGGCGAAGTGGTACGCAAGGTGCTGGACATCACCAACGGCGCGCCGACCGTATCGACCTACACGGTAAAGACCGCCGATTGGCGGCTCGCTCCGGACGGAGGCGTCGTTTACCGCGAAGGCGAGCCCGCGCAGGACTCGTGCCGCCGGTGGGTGCGCATCGAACGGCACGTGGTGAAGATCGCGCCGCGGCAGACGCGCCATTACCGCTTCGAAGTGCACGTGCCGCCGGACGCGCCGAGCGGCGAGTGCCGCTTCGCCCTGCTCATCGCTTCCGAGGCGGTTCGCGTCACCCCGCTCGCCTCCGGCATCGAGATCCCGCTGGTCGGCCGCATCGGCGTCATCGTCTATGTGACGATCGGCGACGCGAAGCCGAAGCTCCAGCTCGTGCGCGTGCGCCTCGAGGACACGCCCGAAGGCGCGATGCCCGCGTTCACCTTCCGTAACGAGGGCAACGCGCACAGCCGCGTGCTCGGGGCGGTCGAGGGCCGCGATGCCAAAGGGCGCCGGGTGGACCTGGTCGCATCGCAAGACGTGATTCTCCCCGGCGCGGAACGGACCATTCTGCTTCGTCCGGTCGACTGGTCGAGCGGTCAGGCCAGACCGTCTAGCATCCAACTGATCCCGCCCATCCACGTGCGCGGACGCCTCGAATATCAGGGCGGCGGCAATCTCGAGATCGATCATCAGCTCCCCTGAGAGCGAACGGCCCGTTGGAACGAGATGAGCGCTCGAGCCGCCGTTGGCCGCGAGTCCCGTTTGCTCGACCGGTATACGGCTTCCGGCACGATCGCCACCGCTGCGTTCGCAGCTTATCGAGGCGGCGAACCGAGTCGGCTTTACTACGGCAGCTCCCTGCGCAGCGGAATTTCCACTACGGTGGTTTCCCGCGGCACAACATGGACGGGCAAGGGGCCCTCGGTCACCGGCACCCAGGGGAGCGGCACGTTCGCGATGTCGATGCTGAGGCGATGCTCGCCGCTCGCGACCGGCGAGAAGGTGAACTCGCCGGCGGCGTCGGTTTCGGTGCTGAAGCCGCGATCGAGGAAGACGACGATACCGCCCACACCCGGCTCCTCCGGATCGCGGACGCCGTTGTCGTTGTGGTCCAGGAACAGGACGCCGCGAACCGAACCGCGCCCGTACCCGCCGTTCACGAATCCGACCGGATGCTCGGGCCTTCCCCAGCGCGCATCGTGTCGCAGGCTCACCAGGAAATGCTTGTCCGTCGCGCGTACCTCGCTGCCGTCGGCCAATAGGGTGAGCGCGTTGCGGTTATAGTTGAGATCGGCCGCGATCTGCCAGGCGCGCGAGATTTCGGTGGCCACGGTAAGGCCTACGGCGATCGTCCGGCCGTTATCGGAATCGTCGCTCTCGTAATAGCCGGCGCTCAGATGCCCGCTCACGCGCCAACGGTTGAACGTCCACGTTCCCGAGGCGCGCACCGTCCCCTGCGTAAAATCTTCGTTCGATCCGGTCTGGGCGGCGAGGGCGACGCCCGCGCGCAGGCTGGAAAACCAGACGCTGCGGTTCCAGTAGCGATCCCATGTAGCGTCGTAGCGCGAGTAACCCGATGAGCCCGAGCGATCGGCCGCGGCGAGCGCCCAGACGTCCGTGCCCGAATCCGCGCGCCGTGACAGCGATCCGCGCACGGACCAGGTGCCGCTTTCGCCGTCGATCCCGGCGCCGCGAATCGCGTCGCGACCGAGAGTGAGCGAGCCCGAAAGGTTCGTGTCCGCGGAAAGTCGATAGCTCGCGGCGGCGAAGCCGGCCGCGCTGCTGCGCCGCGGAAGCGTCGGGTCGCGCTCGGTGTTCGTGCGCGACCAGTCGAGGCCGGCGGAAAAAGTTCTGTGGAACGTGCGCGTCGCTACCCTCCAGTACCAGCCTTCGATGTCGTTCGGGATCGATGAATAGGCGTCGACCCACTCGAGATCCCGCCCCAGCCGGAACACGCCGGCGTTGTGCAGCCAGGCACCGGCGCTGCGCTCGCCGTCGACCCAGAACCCGGACGCGCCGAAGTCGTTGGCGAGCAGACTCACCTGCGCCTTGCCGGCCGCGCCGCCGTCGTAGCGCAAGCCGCCCGCCCAGGTCGCGAAATCGCGCGGCCCGTTTCCGGTCGTCACCCCGTCGAGCTGCCACAGCTGCAGACCGGCGCTCCAATGCTCATCGAGACGATAGCTGCCGGCCGCGCCCGCGATACGACCCGTCGCGCCGTCCGACGAGAACACGGGGAAGGTGCGGCCGCGATAAATACCGAGCGAACCGGACGTGAAGCGCAGACTGAGGCCGGACGAGCTCGCTTCCACCACCGCGCCCTCGATGAGCGGCGTCGGCAGGCGAATGCGGTATCCGGAGGCGACCTCCACGGGCGAGAGCGCGCGTATGTGCCCGAGCTCGTTGTTCATTCCAGCGGTCGGTGAGCGCGAAGTCGCGCTGCGCGAGGTGGACGAAGGCGCCGTCGTCCAATGCGGCGAATGCGTCCTCCCCCTTCGTATCGGTGACGGCAGCGCGCAGCTCGAACCGGCCGAAATGGCGGGTGTCCTGCTGCGCGGTGATGCCGACGCCCTGCTCCGTATTGCGGCGGCGGGTTCCGCCGAAGTCGCTGCGCTGATCGAAGAGCCGGTACTCGACGCTCGCGCTTCCCGGCAGGGCGCCGGGCGCCGGCTCGTAGGTGCCGCCCGCGGTCGGCGCTGGGTCCACCGGCATGCTGGGGTCGATCAGCTGGTCGTAATACGGAATCCGGGAAACGGGCGTGGCTGCGGACGCCGCCAGTCCGGGCCCGAGGGGATCGGCCGTCGCGACAGCGACTTCGGGCCCCTTCGCTGGTCGGGCCGCCACCGTCTCGTCGCCCTTCGAGGCGTCCGGTTGTGCAAGTGCTTCCTCGGTTGACACCCCCGAAACCCGAGGTTCGGTGGCGGCATGTCGGTCTGGACGGGGAAAAGTATGCCCCGGATTCGAAGCGCGCTGGGTTTCGAACGTCGGCCGTGCCTCAGAGCCGGACCCTGCGCTCTCGAGCGCAGGAAGGGTATCTTCGTGGCGAAGATGGGCGTTCGACAAGGCGAAGGTGACCGTTGCGAGCAGAAGGCACGCAACGAGGGTTGACGCTTTGATAAAACGCCTTTTCACTCAAATATTTACCGACGATCGGTGATTCGTTATCCCGGCTTCGCCGGTTAAGTGGCCGAAAAAGGGACATGATGCGTAGGGGATTGCAACTATCGGGCCAGAATGGTGCGCAGGATCGACTGGAGTTGTACGTCGCCGCTCAAAGTTAGCGTGCGCTCACTTCGATGTCGGGTGGGCCATTGTTTAAGGCCCTAGCCAGCTGAGCGAGATTCTTGGCTGCTCGTTCCAGGACACGCGGCCTTACCGGAACGGAACGAATGGGGCCGACGGAGAGCCGGAGGAAGTAAACCCGCTCCGATCGTACTTCGATTGGGGATAATCGCCCTCCCTTATCTCCAGCGAGAAGCTCCCCGCGCAGCGATGTTTCATGTCGTGCTCTATCAGCCGGAAATCCCGCCGAACACGGGCAACATCATGCGCCTGTGCGCGAATACAGGCGCCCGGCTGCATCTGATCGAGCCGCTCGGTTTCACGCTCGACGAGAAGCGCTTGCGTCGGGCGGGGCTCGATTACCGCGACTGGGCAGACGTGCGTCTTCATTTCGACTGGGACAGCCTGCTGGCGGCTCTCGGCCCGGCCCGCATCTACGCCTACACGACGCGCGGCGGGCGGTGGTACAGCGACGTACGGTACCAGCCCGACGATGTATTGCTGTTCGGGTCGGAGACGCGCGGGCTGCCCGCGACGATACTGAATCAGGTGCCCGAAGCCTCGCGCCTAAGATTGCCGCTGCAGCCCGGCAATCGCAGCCTGAACCTCTCGAACGCCGTCGCCGTGGTGGTCTACGAAGCCTGGCGCCAGCTCGGCTTCGCCGGCGGCGTCTGACGTCGAAGCGCGGGCCCACCATATTAGAATGCGGTCGAACTCTCGCGCCCGAGCCGAGGACGAAAGAATGAACACATCGAGGCCGCGCTCCTAAGCGGCCCCTCCAACATGCGCTCTCGCTCGTTCCGCAGATATTTTCGCCATGCTCTCGTCGCGCTCGGTCTGCTCGCGGCGCTCTTCGCGGCGTACGTCGTCTACCTCGACGTCACCGTTCGCCAGCAGTTCGAGGGCAAGCGCTGGGCGCTGCCGGCGCGCGTGTACGCGAGCCCGCTCGAGCTCTATCCGGGCAGGAAGCTCACGGCGGCGCAGCTCGCGCAGGAACTGAGCGAGCTCAATTACCGGCACGGGACGCTCGCGGAGCCCGGCTCGTACGTGCGCGAGCCGGACAGCATCGAGCTGCACACCCGCGGTTTCGTCTTCTGGGACGGACCGCAGCCGCCGCTCAGGCTTCGGGTGCGCTTCGAGGACGGACGGATCGCCGAGATCGTGAACCGCGATACCGACGAGGCCGTCGCGCTCGCCCGCCTGGATCCCTTGCTCATCGGCGGCATCTATCCGGCGCACAACGAAGACCGCGTGCTCGTGAAGCTCGACGAGGTGCCGCCGATCCTGATCAAGGCGCTCATCGCCGTCGAGGACCGCAAGTTCTACGAGCATCACGGCCTCGATCCGCGCGGCATCGCGCGCGCGCTCTGGGCGAACCTGCGGGCGGCCGGCGCGGTGCAGGGCGGGAGCACGCTCACGCAGCAGCTCGTGAAGAACTTCTACCTCACCTCCGAGCGCACGCTTCGGCGCAAAGCAACCGAAGCGATCATGGCGCTCCTGCTCGAGGTCCACTACGGCAAGGACGAGATTCTCGAGGCCTACATCAACGAGATCTACCTCGGGCAGGACGGCAACCGCGCCATCCACGGCTTCGGGCTCGCGGCGCAGTATTACTTCGATCGGCCGCTGCATCAGCTGACGCTGTCCCAAGCCGCGCTCCTCGTCGGGCTGGTCAAAGGGCCGTCCTATTACGATCCGCGCCGTCATCCGCAGCGCGCGCTCGCGCGCCGCAATCTCGTGCTCGCCGAAATGGCGGAACAGGGCGTGATCGGCACGGCCGAGCACCTGCGCGCGAAGGCGGAGCCGCTCGGGGTGACCGAGCGCGCTCCGGTCGGCACTTCCGCCTACCCCGCGTTTCTCGGGCTGGTGCAGCGGCAGCTGCGCCGCGATTACTCGGACGACGACCTCCGCTCGGAGGGCCTGCGCATATTCACCACGCTCGATCCGCGCACGCAGCGCGCCGCCGAGGAGGCGCTCGCCGCGCGCCTCGAGGCGCTCGAGAAGCAGCGTCGTATGCCCGCCGGCACGCTCGAAGGCGCCGTCGTCGTGACCGAGGCGGCCACCGGCGAGGTGCTCGCGCTCGTCGGCGGGCGGCGCACGCGCTACGAAGGCTTCAACCGCGCGCTCGATGCGGTCCGCCCCATCGGATCGCTCGTCAAGCCGGCGCTCTACCTGACGGCGCTCGGGCAGCCCGACCGCTACACGCTCGCCACCCGCCTCGACGACAGCCCGCTCGTGTGGTCGGAGCCGGGCGTGAAGGAATGGGCGCCGCAGAACTACGACAAGAAGTTCCACGGGGCGGTGGCGCTGCACCGGGCGCTCGCCCATTCGTACAACGTGGCCGCCGCCCGCCTCGGGCTCGAGCTCGGGGTGCCTGCGGTGCTCGACACCATGCGCCGCCTCGGCGTCGAGCGTCCGCTGCCGGCGTACGCCTCAACCCTGCTCGGCGCCGTCGGCCTCACGCCGTTCGAAGTGGCGCAGATGTACCAGACGCTCGCGGCGAACGGTTTTCGCACGCCGCTGCGCGCGATTCGCGAAGTGCTGACGCCCGACGGCGTGCCGCTCAAGCGCTACTCGCTCACCGTATCGCAGGCGATCGATCCGGCCGCGGCATTTCTCATCACGACAGCGCTGCAGGAGGTCGTGCAGTCGGGCACCGGCACAGCGCTCCGTGCCTACCTGCCGCCCGAGCTGCGCGTTGCCGGCAAGACGGGCACCACCGACGATCTGCGCGACAGCTGGTTCGCGGGTTTCACGGGGGATAAGCTGGCGGTGGTCTGGGTCGGGCGCGATGACAACCAGCCCACCGGCCTCACCGGCGCCAGCGGCGCGCTCACGGTCTGGGGACGGACGATGGCGCGGCTCGATCCGGAACCGCTGGAGCCGCCGATGCCCGAAAGCGTCGAGCTCGTGCCGATCGACCCCGAAACCGGCTTGCGCGCGGATCGGGGCTGCGCCGGCGCGATCGAGCTGCCGTTCGTGCGCGGGAGCGCGCCCACCGAGACGGCGCCTTGCGCGAGCGGAGCCGGTCAGGGGATTCGCAACTGGTTCAGGAGACTGTTCGACCGATGAGAGCTCAACTCGCCCTTGCGCTCGCCGTAGCGCTCGCCGCGTGCGCCCGGGTGCCCGCGCCGTCGGCGCCCGAGACCGCCCCGCCGCCGGTCGCATCGCAGAACAGCGCCGTGATCGCGCTGGTGACCAGCGCACGCGAGCATGCGAGCGCCGGGAGCCTCAGCACCGCCGTCGCCGAGCTCGAGCGGGCGCTGCGCATCGAGCCGCGCAACGCCGCGCTCTGGCACGAGCTCGCGCGCCTGACCCTTCATCAGGGCCAGCCGAGCCAGGCGGCGCAGTTCGCCCAGAAGTCGAACACGCTCGCCGGCAACGACACGCGGCTGCGCGCCGCGAACTGGCGATTGATCGGACAGGCGCGCACGCAAAGCGGCGACCACGCTGGCGCCGAGTTCGCGTTCCAGAAGGCGGCCGAGCTCGAGCGCGAGCTGTGAGGAGCTGCGCATGGGGGCGGCGCACGACACCGGACTGATGCGCTCGATCCTGCAGCGCATCGCGACCGGTCCGACGCTGAGCAAGGACATCACGCGCGAGGAAGCGCGCGCCGCGATGCGGCTCATCCTCGAGGGCCGCGTCGATGCGGTGCAGGCGGGCGCGTTCCTGATCGCGTTGCGCATGAAGCGCGAGAGCGATGAAGAGCTGCTCGGCCTCCTCGACGCCCTGCGCGAAGCGACGGCGACGGCTACGGCGGAAGTCGAGACGCTCGTCGATGTCGCCGATCCCTACGACGGCTACGTCCGCTCGCTCCCGATCGCCGCCTTTCTGCCGCCCGTCCTTGCGGCGTGCGGCATTCCCGCGGTCGCACACGGCATAGAGTCGCTGGCACCGAAGTACGGCGTCACGCACCGCCGGGTGCTGAGCGCAGCCGGCGCCGCTGTCGACCTCCCACCCGCGGAAGCCGCCGCACGGCTCGCCGACGGCTCGATCGGCTGGGCATACGTCGATCAGAGCCGATATTGTCCGCCCCTGCACGCGCTCGCGCGGCTGCGCGCCTCGATCGTCAAGCGCCCCGCTCTCTCGACGCTCGAGACCGTGATCGGCCCGGTGCGCGCCCGCGGGCGCACGCACCTCTTCACGGGCTACGTGCACAAGAACTACCCGCGCATCTATGCGATGCTCGCGCGCGCGGCGGGCTTCGATTCGGCCTTGATCGTGCGCGGCGTCGAAGGAGGCGTCATCCCGGCGCTGCGGCAGGAAGGAAAGGCCTACCGATGCACGAACGGGGAACCCGTGCGGCTGACGTTGCGCGCCGAAGACTTCGGGCTCTCGGCGCCGCTGCATCCGCTTGCGGTCGGAACGGACGAAGCGGGCGATGATGCTCCCGGAAAGACGTTCGATGAGGCCGCCGTGGTGCATTCGACGGTAACGGCGGGAATCGGGGCGCTCCGCGGCGAGCGCGGGGCCGCACGCGACCACCTGCTGGTCGCGGCGGCGCTTTGTCTGCACCACCTCGGGCGCTATCCCAGCCTGCGCGCCGCCGCCGATGCCGTCGGCCGCGCGCTCGACAGCGGCAGCGCCTGGGAACGCTTCCGCGCCGGCGCGCCCGGCTAGCGTTCCTTGCCGGCGTGCTCGGCGGCGACGGCGATCCGGTCCATCACCGCGAAGAGCACCCCGGAAATGATCAGCGTCGCGTGGATGCCACCTTCCACATGAGCTCGCGGTTGTCTCGCGCCGCGACGTTGACGGAGCTCTTGAGCAGCTCGATCGCCGATATCGCGACGATGGAGGCGATGAGCGTCACCGTGAAGACGTGCTCGATCAAGTGGATGAGCTCCTGCGCGAACTTGATCAGCAGGAGGCCGACGGCGATCACCAGGCCGACATAGAACGGCGCCAACAGCCAGCGGCTGTTGAACATCAGCAGCTCGAGCCGCGCCCCACCCTTTTCATCTGTCGCGAATCGTGTACCCGTCGATCCGGGCGCGCGAACTATCTACGCGCCCGATCGGGTTGCAAGCGTCCGCTGCGGCTCGGGACCAAAAAAAGAGCCCGGCGTTGCCGGGCTCCCGTAGTCGCCGACAGGCGCGCGATCCGCGCTAGTGCGCCCCGCGCCGCTCCGCGGCCGCCTGACTGCGCGCGCTCCCCCAGCGAAACGCCTCGATGGCGACGAGAACGGCGGCGATGCCGACGAGGACGTACACGATGCGCGACAGGACCGACATCTCGCCGAAGATGGCGGCGACGAGATCGAACCCGAACAGCCCCACGAGTCCCCAGTTGAGGCCGCCGATGACGAGCAGCACCAGCGCCACCCAATCTATCGTGTTCAGACGTGCCATGTTCGAACCTCCGTGTCGTGAAGTCGTACGTCACGATGTCACTGCGCGGCCGGCGCTTCTACGGGAGAAGACCCCAATAGCCGACGAAGGCCACGCCCCGTTGGCACGAAAGTGCCGTTCAGCCGCTTGGCGCTTCGCCAATAATGCGGTCAGCCGGCTCGGTTGCGGCTACGCGAGGCGGCTTCACCACTCGACGAGGAGGATCCCCGCATGACGGCAGGACGCAGTGCCAGCCCGGGGCGGTACATCACGGGATTCACGGTGCACGAGCTGCTCATCGCGATGGGCATCGCCGGAGCGGTGGCCCTGAGCAGCGTCGGCCTTTGGCGAATCGGACAGGAGACCGCGGTAACGACCGCCGCGAACGAGCTCGTCGCGCATCTCGCGCTCGCGCGCTCGGAAGCCGTCAAGCGCAAAGTGGCCGTACGCATGTGCCCGAGCACGAACGGCACGGACTGCCTCGGGCAGAGCGGCGATTACACGTTCTGGCAACACGGCTGGCTGGTCTACGCCGACGCCGATGCGAACGGCCGGCCGGACGCCGCGGAAATCCTCCGCCTGCACGAGGGTACCGGCGGCCGCGTGCTGATACGCACGTCGCGCAGCCGGCCGGCGGTGAGCTATCAGCCGCTGGGAACCGCAGGCGGCTCGACGATTACGTTCGCCGTTTGCGACGCCCGGGACCCGGCGCGCGCGCGTTACGTGACGATCTCGAATACCGGCCGGGCACGCGTGTCGCGCGCGACGACGAGCAGCGTGCATTGCTGACGAACGCGGCTCATTCGGCGCGCGGGTCGCGCCGCAACAGCGCCTCGACCGCTGCCTGGGGCGCCGTCCCTTCGTAGAGCACGCGATAAACCTGCTCCGTGATCGGCATCTCCACGCCGGTGCGCCGTGCCAGCCGGTAGAGCTCGCGCGCCGTCGCCACTCCCTCCGCTTCCTGTCCGATCTCCGCGAGCACTTCCTCCAGCTTCCTGCCCTGACCGAGACCGAGACCGACCCGGCGGTTGCGCGAGGTGTTGTCCGTGCAGGTGAGCACGAGATCGCCGACGCCGGTAAGACCCATAAAAGTATCGCGCCGCCCGCCCAGCGCGACGCCGAGCCGCGTGAGCTCCGCGAGACCACGGGTGATGAGCGCGGCGCGCGCATTGGCGCCGAAGCCGAGACCGTCGCTGATGCCGGCGGCAATGGCGATCACGTTCTTGATGGCGCCGCCGAGCTGCACGCCGACGATGTCGTCGCTGGTGTAGACGCGCACACGCTCGCCGCGCAGCCAGCCGGCGACGCGCTCGCACACTGTCGGCTCGCGCGAGGCGACGGTGAGCGCGGCGGGAAGGCCGCGCGCGATCTCGATCGCGAACGTAGGACCGGACACGACGGCAAGGCCCGCGGTGCCCAAGACCTCCTCGGCGACTTCCCCGAGTCGCCTGCCGGTCCCGGGCTCGAGCCCCTTGGTCGCCCAGGCAACGGCGGCGCCGTCGCTGCGTCCGCGCAGCGTCTCGATCGTTTTTCGGAAGCCGTGGCTCGGCACCGCGACCAGGAAGCCGGCGGCGCCGCGCACGAGCTCCCGCAGGTCCGGGCGCGGCTCGATCGCGGAAGGAAGTACGACGCCGGGAAGCGCCGGATGCGTGCGCGTCTGCGCGAGGCGCGCGAGCACGGCCGGGTCCTTGCCCCACAGCCAGACGCGGCGGCCGTTGCGCGCGAGCAGCACGCTCAACGCCGTTCCCCAGGCGCCGGCGCCGAGTACGGCGATTGAGGCCTCCTCGCGCATGCGCCTCCCCACCGCTTAGCTCGCGGACTGCTCCCGCGCTCCGGCCCGCCGCTGCTCGTAGAGCGCGTCGAAGTTGATCGGGCTGATGAGGAGCTGCGGGAAGCCGCCCTTACCGACCAGATCGTTCACGGCTTCGCGCAGGAACGGCAGCAGTATGTAGGCGCCGTTCACGTGCAGCGCGCGCGCGAGCGGCTCGCCCGTCAGACCCTTGATACGGAACAGCCCGGCCTGATGCACCTCGACCAGGAAGACCGTCTTCTCGCCCTGCTTCGCCGTTACGGTCACGCTCAGCACGACCTCATGGAGGCCTTCGGCCGGCGCTATGCTGCGGTCCTGCACGCCGAGCTGGATATCGAGCTGCGGGGCAATCTGCTGCAGGAACACGTGCGGGGCGGCAGGCGCCTCGTACGAAACGTCCTTGATGTAGATGCGTTCGAGGTGGAACAGGACTTCGCCCGGGCCGTTCTCTGCCATGTGTGGTTCTCCGCGTGACCCGCCGCGACTCGGGGCGCGGCGGCTGACGCCGCTACCTCTCGAGCGGCAGGTTCTCTTTCTCCCAGGCCGCGATGCCGCCCGCGAGAAGGTGCACGGAGCTGAAGCCCCGTTTGCGCAGCAGCGTCGCCGCCTTGAGGGCACGATTGGGCACGCGGCCGGCAACGACCACCGGCCGCTGCTTGTATTTTTCGAGCTGCGGGACGCCCTGCGCGAGCATCGCGAGCGGCGCGTTGATCGCGTTCGGGATGTGGCCGGCCCGGAACTCGCTCGGCTCGGACACGTCGACGAAGACGCCGGACTCGCGATTCACCAGCAGCACCGCCTGCGACGGGGACAGGCTCTTGATACCGTGCATCTGCTGCATCACGGTCGGCGCGAGGAGGAGCGCCAAGACCACGATCAGCGCGAGGAACAGGTACCAGTTATCGAGGATGAACTGCATGGAATCGATCGGCCCCGCGCCGCCGGGCCGCGGTTGTAGTCGGAGGTGCGCGTTATTTCGGCCGGCGAAACAATATACAATAAGCAAATACTTGAAAAGATGAACAGGTAGACCTCCGTGCAATCGACTCGCAGACCGCTCGTCCTCGTCATCCTCGACGGCTGGGGTTATCGGGAGGATCCACGGTACAACGCGATCGCGGCGGCGAAGAAGCCGGCGTGGGAGCGGCTGTGGACGTACCCGCACACGCTCATCAATGCCTCGGCCGGCGCCGTGGGCCTGCCCGACAATCAGATGGGCAACTCGGAGGTCGGCCATCTCAACATCGGCGCCGGGCGCGTCGTGTATCAGGACTACACGCGCATCAACCGCGCGATCCAGAGCGGCGAGTTCTACCGCAATCCCGTTCTCACCGAGAGCGTCGACGCCGCCGTCCGCGGCGACCGCGCGGTTCACATTCTCGGCCTGCTCTCCCCGGGCGGCGTCCACAGCCACGAGGACCACATTCACGCGATGGCCGAGCTCGCCGCACGGCGGGGGGCGAGGAAACTCTACGTGCACGCGTTCCTGGACGGGCGCGACACGCCGCCGCAGAGCGCCGCCGGCTCGCTCGACGCCATGGAGCGCAAGCTCGCGGCGCTCGGCGCCGGACGCATCGCTTCGATCTGCGGCCGCTACTACGCAATGGATCGCGACAAGCGGTGGGAGCGGGTGCAGCGCGCCTACGACGCGCTGACGCTCGGCGAGGCCGAGTTCACCGCCGAGAACGCCGCCGCGGCGCTCGCGGCCGCGTACGCGCGCGGCGAAACGGACGAGTTCGTGAAGCCGACGGTCCTGCTGCCCGCCGTGCGCGTCGAGGACGGCGATGCAATCGTGTTCATGAACTTCCGCGCCGATCGGGCGCGCCAGCTCACCGCTGCATTCACCGAGCCCGACTTCAAGGGCTTCGCGCGCAAGTCGACGCCCCGGCTCGCGGCGTTCGTGACGCTCACCGAGTACAACCCCGACTTCCGCGTGCGCGTCGCGTTTCCGCCCGAGCGGCTCACCAACATGTTCGGCGAGTACATCGCGCAGCGCGGACTGCGGCAGCTGCGCGTCGCCGAGACCGAGAAGTACGCGCACGTCACCTTCTTCTTCAACGGCGGCAACGAGCAGCCGTACGAGAACGAGGACCGCATTCTCGTGCCGTCGCCGAAGGACGTGCCGACCTACGACCTCAAGCCGGAAATGAGCGCGCCGCAGGTCGCCGAGGAGATCGTTCGCGCGATACGCAGCGGCAAGTACGACGTCATCGTCTGCAATTTCGCGAACGCCGACATGGTCGGGCACACCGGCAATTTCGAGGCCGCAGTGAAAGCGATCGAAGCGGTGGACGCCGCGCTCGGGCGCATTCTCGATGCGACGCTCGCGGTCGGCGGACAGATGCTGGTGACCGCCGACCACGGCAACGCGGAGGAGATGTACGACCCGCAAACCGGACAGATGCACACGGCCCACACCACGAACCCGGTGCCGTTCATCTACGTCGGTCGGCCGGCGGTCATGGCGCCGACCGGCGCGCTGCAGGACATCGCCCCCACGATGCTGCGGCTCATGGACTTGCCGATACCGCCCGAGATGACCGGCCAGCCGCTGGTCGAGCTCCGCAGCGGCGCGGCGGTCGGCGCGGCCGGCGCCAAGGCGCGTGGCTGACGCGGCACCGGCTCGCCTGCTCGCCCGATTGCTTTGCGCCGCGATCACCTGCGCGCTCGCGCTCCCCGCGCCGGCGCGCGAGAGCGAGGAAGCTCAGCTCGCGAAGCTGCGCGCGCGCATCGAGCGCCTGCAGCGGGAGCTGAACGAGACTGCCGATCGGCGCGACAGCACGCGCGAAGAGCTGCACGCGCTCGAGCGGCGCATCGGCACCACGCTCGGGGCACTGCGCGCGATCGAAGCGGCGCAATCCGCGAGAGCGGCGGCGCTGCGCGCGCTCGAACAGCGCAAGCAGCGCGAGCGCGAGGCGCAGCGCGCGCACCTCGCCGCCATCGAGATGCACGCTCGAACCGCGTTCGCAATCGGGCGTCAACCGCATCTCAAGCTCCTGCTCAATCAGGAGGACCCGGCGGCCGCCGCACGCGTCCTCGTCTACTACGGCTATTTCAACGAAGCGCGGCTCGCGCGCCTCGCGGAGGCGGAGGCGTCGCTTGCGCGGCTGCGCGCCTTGGAGGAGGAGATCCGGGACCAAACGCGCGCACTCGAAGCGCTGCGCGAGCGTCAGGAGCGCGAACGGCACGCGCTCGAGGCCGCGCGTGCCCGCCGCGCCCAGCTCCTCGCGGCGCTCAACTGGCAGCTGAGCGCCCAGCAGGACGAGATCGAGCGGCTGCGCGCGGACGAGCGGCGGCTGCAGCGGCTCCTCCAGGAGCTTCGCACCGTACTCCCGGAGGCGGAGCTTCCGCCGCCCGGCCGGCAGGAGCGCTTCGCCGCCCTGAAAGGCCGCCTTCCGCTCCCGCTCGCCGGCCGGATCGCCGCCGCCTTCGGCGAGCCGAAGGGGATCGGGGATCTCACCTGGCGCGGCGTATTCATCGCCGCCCGGGAAGGCGAACCGGTGCGCGCCGTCGCGCGCGGTCGCGTAGCTTTCGCCGATTGGCTGCGGGGTTTTGGGCTACTATTGATTCTGGATCATGGCGATGGCTATATGACGCTGTACGGGCACAACCAGGCCCTCCACCGCCGTACGGGGGACTGGGTGGAGGCCGGGGAAACCATCGCCGCCGCCGGGAATACGGGCGGTGCGCCGGCCATGGGCGTATACTTCGAGATTCGACAAAACGGCGTTCCGCACGACCCCCTCCAATGGTGCGCAGCCGAACGTACAGTCCCGGCCCGCGCGCGACGCGAATAAATCCAGGGAGTGGACGCAGCCATCTTTGAGACGGAGCCACACATGAAGTCCGCTACACGGTACACCTTGGTCCTTCTCCTCGGCGTGTTCGTCGGCGCCGGCATTTCCTTCGACATGACGGTGATGGCGGACCGCGAGCCGAGCAAGAGCGTGACCAGCGCTTTGCCGATCGAGGAGCTGCGCACGTTCACCGAGGTGTATGCGCGAATCAAGTCCGATTACGTCGAGGCGGTCGACGACAAGAAGCTGCTGCAGGAGGCGATCCAAGGCATGCTCGCCGGCCTCGACCCGCACTCGAGCTACCTCGACGCCGAGAGCTTTCGCGACGTGCGCGTCGAGACCGAGGGCCAGTTCGGGGGCCTCGGCATCGAGGTGACGATGGAAAACGGCTTCGTGAAAGTCGTTTCCCCGATCGAGGACACGCCGGCCGCCGCCGCGGGTCTCAAGCCCGGCGACCTGATCATCCGCCTCGACGACAAGGCGGTTAAGGGCATGGAGCTCACCGAGGCGGTGCGACTCATGCGCGGCAAGCCCGGCACAGACATCACGCTCACGGTGGTGCGGGAAGGCAGCAACAAGCCGCTCAAGTTCACGATCACCCGCGCCATCATCAAGATTCAGAGCGTGAAGCAGCGCCTGCTCGAGCCGGGCTACGGCTACGTCCGCATCACGCAGTTCCAGTCCGGCACGCCCAAAGCGCTGAGCGCCGCGATCAAGAAGCTCGAGGACGAGAACAAGGGACCGCTCAAGGGGCTCGTGCTGGACCTGCGCAACAACCCGGGCGGCGTGCTGAACGCGGCCGTGGGTGTTAGCGACGCGTTCCTCGACAAAGGTCTCATCGTTTACACCGAGGGCCGGGTGGCGGATTCCAAGCTCAAGTTCTCGGCCTCGGCCGGCGATCTGCTCGACGGCGCCCCGATGGTCGTGCTCGTCAACGGCGGCTCGGCTTCGGCGTCCGAGATCGTGGCCGGTGCGCTGCAGGACCATCGGCGCGCGATCATCATGGGCACGAAAACGTTCGGCAAGGGTTCGGTGCAGACCATCGTGCCGGTGAGCAACGGCGCGGCGCTCAAGCTCACGACGGCGCGCTACTACACCCCCGAGGGCCGTTCGATCCAGGCAGCGGGAATCACGCCGGACATCATCATCGAAGAGGCGAAGATCACCCGCGCCGACACGAGCGATCGCCTGCGTGAAGCCGATCTCGCACGGCACCTCGAGAACCCCAATAACACCGACGTGAAGCCGATCGAGGTGCCGAAGCCGGCGGAGCCGTCCGTACGTACGCCGGCCGCACCGGAGGAGGACTATCAGCTTCAGGAAGCGCTGAACCTGCTCAAGGGGATCGCCATCTTCCAGGCGAAGCAGAAGGCGCCGATGTCAGGCGCTTCGGCTTCCGCAAGGAACTAAAGGAGCAACGACTCGGGAAAGCGGCGGCGATCCGCCGAGAAACGAGAGACCCGCCGAATCGAGGCGGGTCTTTTTTTATCTGAAGTCGAAGCGCGTGCCGAAGAAGATGCGGCTGCGATCCGTCGAGTACGGGTCGAGCGGCGCGCCGTTGAGGCCGTAAGTCGCCTCCGCCTGCAGGCTCCAGTTCGGCTGCACCTGCCAGCGCCACCCGGCCGAGAACTGCGCGTACTCTTCCTGGGGAGCCATGGCGTACGCCGGGTCGTCGGAGCTGTAGATGTTCCGCTTCATGCGGTACGCGAAATACGGCGTGTGATCCTGCGCCACGCGCAGCTCGCCGCCGAGCGAGAAGCCGTAATACTTCCGCCCGAGCTGCCGATAGGCTTCGTCGCGCACGCTCTCGTCGCCGAAGAACAGGCTGCCGGTGAACCCCGGCTGCAGCGCCCCGCCCCATCTGCTGCTCCAGGAGACCGCGGCGTGCGTGTCGAGAGCGTCCAGGTGCGGCGCATCGACGCTCCACGGCACTTCGCTGTACCCGGCCGAGAACGCGAAGGTGTTGTAAGCATCCACCCGATGCTGCCACTTGATGCCGAACCCGCTCAGACGGCTGTTGGCCGAGCCGAGTATCGGCGTTTCGTCGGCGGCCTCGGGGTTCAGAACGGTGAGCGGTGAATAGAGGTCCCCGAGCCGCGGCGCGAACTCGCCGTACAGGCGGATGACGGTACGGTCGCCGGGATCGTGCACCAGCCCCCCGTCCTCAAGCAGGGCGCCGGACGAGAGCGACTGATACGCATCGATGCCGAAGGTCAGCCGGGACTGGGGATTGAGCGGCGAGAACGGCAGGCGCACCTGCCCCAGCGTGTCCCGCGCCGGCGTCTCATCGAACCAGCTGAGCCGGCCGGCGGACGCAGCGACGCCCGGCAACAGGGCGATTGCCGCGGCCACGGTGGCACAGGCTCGACGCTTCATGACTGCACGAGAATGCTGGAATTTTGACTAATGGTATCACAGCTCAGACGCTCCGCCCGAGCTTGAGCTCCGGGCTGACCCCCTCCCGCCGGCGCGAGCGCCAGAGCACCCACGCGCCGACGCCGCCCAGTGCCGCTCCTACAGCCACGGGGAGAGTGAGTGCTTCCCCGAAATCGCCGCTCAGCGCCAGAATCACGCCGGCCGTCAGGATCAGGAGGCTGCCGGCCAGCGCACCGCGGTAGCGCCTTTCGCTGTCCTCCAGCTGCCGCCGCAGGCGTGCCAGCTCCGCCGATTTCCATTCGAGCGCGAGCTCGCCGTCGTGGGCGCGCTGCAGCGTCTCGTACATGAGCCCGGGCAGCCGCGGCAGCCACGACCACCACTTCGGCAGCTCGCCGCGCAGCTCTCGCAGCAGCGCCACCGGACCCATGTGCTCCCGCGCCCACCGCTCCAGGAAGGGCTTCGCCGTAATCCAGAGGTCGAGGTCCGGATAGAGCCGCCGGCCGAGTCCCTCGATGTTGAACAGCGTCTTCTGCAGCAGCACCAGCTGCGGCTGGATCTCCATGTTGAACTGGCGTGCGGTCTGGAAGAGCTGCAGCAGGAGCCGTCCGAAGGAGATGTCCTTGATCGGGCGCGCGAAGATCGGCTCGCACACGGCGCGGATCGCTGCCTCGAACTCGGCGACCGGGGTGCCCGGCGGCACCCAGCCAGCGCGCAGGTGCGCCTCCGCGACGCCGCGGTAATCGCGGTTGAAGAACGCGATGAAATTCACGGCGAGGTAGCGCTTGTCCGCCTCGCCCAGGGTACCCATGATGCCGAAGTCGACCGCACGGTATTCGCCGTCCGGCGACACGAAGATGTTGCCGGGATGCATGTCGGCGTGGAAGAAGCCGTCGCGGAACGCCTGGGTGAAAAAGATCTCCACGCCGTTGTGCGACAGCCGCCGCAGGTCGACGCCCGCGGCCTTGAGCGCCTCGACGTTGCTGATCGGAATGCCCTCGATGCGCTCCATGACCAGCACTTCGCGCCGCGTGAGATCCCAGTACACCTTCGGCACGTAGAGCAGCTTCGAGCCGGCGAAATTCGCACGCAGCTGGCTCGCGTTCGCCGCCTCGCGGCGCAGATCGAGCTCGTGGAAGATGGTCTTACGGAACTGATCGATCACCTCCACCGGCCGCAGCCGCGGGCCGTCCGGCAGGTACCGGTGCACCAGCCGCGCGACGAGGTACATGACCTCGAGATCGCGCTCGATGACGGTCTCGATTCCGGGGCGCAGCACCTTCACCGCCACCCGGTCGCCGTTGTGCAGCTCGGCGAAATGCACCTGCGCGACCGAGGCGGAGGCGATCGGCTCGGTGTCGAAGCGGCGGAAGTGCTGCTCGAGCGGCGCACCGAGCGCCGCGCTCACGATCCGCGCCGCCTCGGCCCCGGGAAACGGCGGCACGCGGTCCTGCAGCTTGACCAGCTCCTCGAAGATGTCCTCGGGCACGAGATCCGGACGGGTCGAGATAGCCTGCCCGAGCTTGACGAACACCGGACCGAGCTCCTCGAGCGCCTCGCGCAGCCGAACGCCGCGCGGCGCCGCGCGGCGCGCCATGAGCCGCGCCGGCGACAGCCGCAGCACCCAGCGGTACGGACGAAACACCGGAATGGCCGTCACGAACTCGTCGAGCCCGTGGCGAATGAAGATCCGCGCGATGCGCGCGAGACGGCCGAGCTGCCGCAGACGGATCATGCGCGCGCGCCCAATCGCTGCACCCGCTGCTCGAGCCGGTCGACGTCCTCGCGCAGGCGGTCCACCTCGCGCAGAAAGCGCTCGACGCGCTCGCGCTTGGCGAGCACGAACGCCTCCTCCTGCAGGTACTCCGCGACGTCGAGTCCGAGTGTATGCAGCGACTGCTGCGCCCAATCCTTCAGCGCCTCGGCCGCGCGCGCGAGCTGCCGCGCCGGCACGTCGCCGATCACGCGCGCGAGCCCCTCCTCCCAGTCGGGTGCCGCCGCCGCGAGGATGCGCTGGAAGCGCTGTCCGAGATCGATGTCTCCGCGCACGACGAGCTCGCCGGACACGGCCGGCCCGCGCAGCAGCTGGCGCAGGAACACGGCGGGCGTGCCGCTGATCGTGACGTCGGGCAGGCGGTCGTAGTCGCGGCGCAGACGCAGGCCGTCGGCCGCGGGAAGCACGTACACCCGCAGCGGCGCACCCGCGCCCGCGATCTCGAGCAGAATCGACTTGCCTTCGAGCGCCGCCAGCCGGCGCAGGGCGTCGGGGTCGAGCCGCAGCGCGGGGTTCACCACGCGCTCGAGCAGCGATTCGAGCGAGAGCAGCGCGCTCATGAAACGGTCTCTGCCGCGGCGCGCGAGCGGGTGGCGGCGGGCGTCACAGCTTGTAACCCTTGTGCAGCGCGACGACGCCGCTCGTGAGATTGAAATAGCGCACGCGCTCGAACCCCGCCTGCTCCATCATGCCCTTGAGCGTCTCCTGGTCGGGGTGGCGCCGTATCGACTCCGCCAGGTAGCGGTAGCTCGCTTCGTCGCCCGCGACCACCCGTCCGAGGAGCGGCAGCACGGTGAACGAGTACACGTCGTACAGCGCACGCAGCGGCGCGCGCGTCACCTGCGAAAACTCGAGCACGAGCAGACAGCCGCCGGGCCGCAGCACGCGGAACATCGAAGCGAGCGCGCGATCGATGTGCGTCACGTTGCGCAGACTGAAGGCGATCACGACGCTGTCGAAGCAGTCGGCGGGGAACGGGAGGTTCTCGGCGTCCGCGCGCACGAACTCGACGTTCCCCGCGATTCCGCGATCCGCGAGCCGCGCGCGCCCGACGTCGAGCATCGCTGCGTTGATGTCGCTCAGTACCACGCAGCCCGACGGACCGACCCGGGGCGCGAGCAGCGCGGTCATATCGCCGCTGCCGCCCGCGACGTCGAGCACGCGGCTGCCGGCGCGCACCGGGCACTGCGCCGCCGCGTACTGCTTCCAGAGCCGGTGGATCCCGAACGACATGAGGTCGTTCATGAGGTCATAGCGCGGCGCGACCGAGCGGAACACCCGGCCCACGAGCCGCGCCTTCTCGGACTCCGGTACTTCCTGGTATCCGAAGTGCGTAGTGCGCGTGTTTTCCGGCGCGTCGTTCATTGTTCGTCGTCGGCCGGTTCGCGGCGACGGTAGCCCGCCTGCTCGAGCTTCGCGAGGTACTCGCGCCACAGCCGCTCCCGGTTGACCGCCAGGTGGTGCAGCCATTCCCACGAGTACAACCCGGTGTCGTGCCCGTCGTCGAAACAGAGCCGCACCGCGTAGTTGCCGACCGGCTCGATGGCCGTGATGTTCACGCGCTCCTTGCCGACCTGCAGCACTTCCTGACCCGGACCGTGGCCGCGCACTTCGGCGGAAGGAGAGTACACGCGCAGGAACTCGACCGGCAGCCGATGGCGGCTGCCGTCGTCGAACGCGATCTCGAGCACGCGCGATTGCTGGTGCAGCTTGATCTCGGTGGGGCGGACGGACATGGCTTGCGGTAGAGCGCGATCGCGGCGCCGGTATGATACGACGAGCCGGGCGCCGCCGTTACGGGTTTGTCATGGTAACGAAATTGTAATATTAATGGTATGAAATGTTCGCGGAGCGAGCGCCGCGAACCTCCGGCATGAACCACCCCCGCGCGAAAATCCTGATCGTCGACGACGAAGCCGCCATCCGCCAGATGCTCTCGCTCGCGCTCGCGCAGGCCGGCTTCGCCGCGCTCGAAGCCGCCGACGCGACCGAAGCCCAGAGGCAGATCCTGAACGGCGCGCCGGATCTCGTGCTGCTCGACTGGATGCTTCCGGGCACGAGCGGCGTGGAGTACGCCCGGCGGCTGCGGCGCGAGAAGCTCACGCGGAATCTTCCGATCATCATGCTCACTGCGCGCACCGAGGAGGAAGACAAGGTGCGCGGGCTCGACAGCGGTGCCGACGACTACATCACCAAGCCCTTCTCCACCCGCGAGCTGCTGGCGCGCATCAACGCGCTGCTGCGCCGCCAGGCGCCGCACGCGACCGAGCGGCAGCTCGAGATGGAGGGCCTGACGCTCGACCCGGCGACGCACCGCGTGAGCGCCAATGGACGCGAGCTCGCGCTCGGCCCCACCGAGTTCCGACTGCTGCATTTCTTCATGACCCACCCCGAGCGCGTGCACAGCCGCGAACGGCTGCTCAACAGCGTCTGGGGCGACAACGTATACGTCGAGGAGCGCACGGTCGACGTGCACATCCGCCGGCTGCGCAAGGCGCTGATGCCGACCGCCCACGATCGGCTGATCCAGACGGTGCGCGGCGCCGGCTACCGCTTCTCGGCGCGCGGCTGACACGCCACGCATGCGCCAAAGCCTTTGGCGTGAAGTCTGGATCCTGTGCGCGCTGGTCGCCGCCGGCATCGCGCTCGGAGCCGTCGTCGGGCGTCCGTTCCTGTTCGCGGCGATCGGCCTCGTCGCCTACATCGCGCTGCAGCTGCGCCAGCTCCACCGGCTGCACCAGTGGCTGCTGTCGGACAAGCGCGGCGAGGTGCCCGACGCCGCCGGCCCCTGGGGCGACGTGTTCAACGAGGTGCGCAAGCTCGTGCGCCAGGCCGCGCGCCGCACCGACGAGCTCACCGACGCGCTGCGGCGCTTCCAGAGCGCGGCGGCGGCCATGCCCGACGGCGTCGTTATCCTGTCCGAGCACGACGAGATCGAGTGGGCCAACCCGTCGGCGGCGGTGCTGCTCGGCATCGAGTACCCGCGCGACCGCGGCATTCGCCTCTCGAACCTGGTGCGCGACCCGGCGTTCACCGGGTACTACGCGCGCGGAGACTTCTCGGAGCCGATGGGCATGAGCTCCCCGGCGGATCCGGAGCGCGCCATCGCGCTGCAGATCGTGCCGTTCGGCCCGCGGCTCAAGCTCTTTCTCGTGCGCGACGTCACCCGGCTGCAGCGGCTCGAGGAGATGCGCCGCGTCTTCGTCGCCAACGTCTCGCACGAGCTGCGCACGCCGGTCACGGTGCTCGCGGGCTACATCGAAACGCTGCGCGGCATGGAGAGCATCGGCGCCGACGAGCTGCAGAAACATCTCGCGGTGATGCAGGAGCAGACGGCGCGCATGCAGCGGCTGGTCGACGATCTGCTCACGCTCTCGCGGCTGGAGACCACCCCCCCACGGCACCACGAGGAGATCGTCGACGTGCCGCAGATGCTCGCCGCGCTCCACGAGCAGGCCGAAGTGCTGAGCGGCGAGGCACGGCATCGCATCACGCTCGAAGCCGATCCCGGCCTCAAGCTGCGCGGGTCGCGCGAAGAGCTGCACAGCGCTTTCACGAACCTGATCGACAACGCCGTACGCTACACGCCCGCGGGCGGCTCCATTACGCTGCGCTGGCGGGCGGAGGGCGAGGGCGCGAGCTTCTCGGTCGCCGACACCGGGGAAGGCATAGCCCCCGAGCATCTGCCGCACCTCACCGAGCGCTTCTACCGCGCCGATACGGCGCTCTCCCGCGCCGCGGGCGGCACCGGCCTGGGCCTCTCGATCGTCAAGCACGTGCTCCTGCGCCATGACGCCCACCTCGACATCCAGAGCCGGCTCGGGGCGGGAAGCACCTTCACCTGCGTGTTCCCGCCCCATCGCGTCGTCAGGGCCGATGCGGACGGTCGCGTCGCGACCGCCTCGTAGCGCGGCGCCGACGGCGTGATCCGCGCCGCCGCACCGTCAAACGCGCGTCACCGGACGTTCACGAAACTGTAACAGGACGCATGCATAGTTATGCGCCGATATCGCCTGCATCCCGAAGGAGACTTGCATCGATGAACTTCATGCGCACGTTGCTTGGCGCCGGCGCCGCGGTCGCGGTCGGTATCGCCGGCCTCACGGCCGGGCAAGCCGCGCAGACGGTCCGGATCGACGGCTCGAGCACTGTCTATCCGATCACCGAGGCGGTCGCGGAAGAATTCCAGAAGGCCAAGCGCGGGAAAATGATGGTGACGGTCGGCGTCTCCGGCACCGGCGGCGGCTTCAAGAAGTTCTGCCGCGGCGAGACCGACATCTCGAACGCCTCGCGCCCGATCCTGGAGAAGGAAATGGAGCTCTGCCGGCATAACGGCATCAGGTACATGGAGCTTCCGGTCGCCTTCGACGCGCTCACGGTGGTGACCAACAAGCAGAACGACTGGCTCGACTACCTGACCATCGAGGAGCTCAAGAAGATGTGGGAGCCCGCGGCGCAGGGCAAGATCACCAATTGGAAGCAGATCCGCGCCAGCTTCCCGGACGCGCCGCTCGTCCTGTTCGGGCCCGGAGCCGACTCCGGCACGTTCGACTATTTCACCGAAGCCGTCACCGGCAAATCCAAGGCATCGCGCGGCGACTTCACCGCGAGCGAGGACGACAACGTGCTGGTGCAGGGCGTGTCGCGCAACAAGAACGCGCTCGGCTACTTCGGGTTCGCCTACTACACGGAGAACCCCGACAAGCTGAAGGCGGTGCCGATCGCCCCCAAGGCGGGGGCGACCCCGGTCGCTCCGTCGATCGAGACCGTGGTCGACGGCACCTATCAGCCGCTCGCCCGGCCGATTTTCATCTACGTGAGCGACAAGGGGCTCCAGCGACCCGAGGTGCGGGAGTTCGTCCAGTTCTACCTGGAGAATGCGGCGGCGTTGGCCCGGGAAGTGGGCTACGTGCCGCTTCCGGCGAAGGCCTACGAGCTCGCGATGAGCAATTTCAAGAACAACCGTCTCGGGACCGGCTTCGGCGGTCGGACCGAAGTTGGGGTGCGCGTCGAAGACCTGTTGAGGCGCGAGGCGAAGCTCTGAGTGCCGCGCCGCGCGGAAACCGAAGGCGCCCGCCGGGCGCCTTCTTTCTTTCCGGCCCGGCGAGCCGCGGCGCCGGAGGCCCGCGGGCGCCGTTGTAACAAAACTGTCACAAAACGGCTCTACCATGCCGCCAGCTTTCCGCACCGACCACCGTGAGCTCCCCGGCAACGACCACCCCATCGCGCCTCGCCCACCGCGCCCGCCGCCAGTGGATCGAGCGGCTGATCCAATGGGCGCTGTTCCTCGCGGCCTTCTCTGCCGTCGCCGTCACGATAGCGATCGTGATG
>DATCLR010000256.1:0-14891 GCA_036563785.1 Burkholderiales bacterium
CCGCGAGGATCGACCAGCACGCCGCTGTTGAAGATTTTTCCGCTGGCGCCGTCCTTCTCCGTGATTCCGCTCGCGATGTGGATACCGTGTTTGCGGGCGAGGTCCGCCATCGCCTGCACGAAAAGCCCGCTGGTCGGCTCCGCAAGCTCGGCGCAGTGCGCGGGGGAATCGAACAGGTACCCCGTGTTCATACACTCCGGAAACACCACGAGCTTGGCACCGAGACGTGCGGCATGGTCGGTATATCGGCGCAGCAGTTCGATATTCGCATCCAGATCGCCGAGAACGGCGAGCGTCTGAACGGCTGCAGCGCGGAACTTCTTGCTTGCCATAGTTAAGCCCTTATTGGAAATCGGAAGGGGTGAGCAGGATGTTTCGAACGTCGAATCGTTCCTTGAGCACGCCCTCTTTCCAGAACACGTCGACGAATGCCTGATAGGAAGCGATGTCCACTTCGTTCAGGTCCTTGAACCCCCGCAAGTAGGGTTTGGCGACCAACTGCGCCTGATCGGGCTTGATCGGGGTGTATTTCGGAATGATGTTGCGGTACTTGTCGAAATCGGTCATGGCGAGCCGTGTGGCCTCGTCCAGCACCTCGACCACCTTTCGCGCCACTTCCGGCCGCTCACGGATGAACTTGGTCGTGAGTACGGCGGCGCCGGAGTAGAAGGGGTCGGAGATGAACATCGCCACGGGATTGGTCATGGCGCGCTTTGCTTCGCTGGAGGCGACGGCGATAGATCCGACCGGCTCCAGGGACAAGGTAGCGTCGAGACTGCCGGACACGACCGAGGGAACCTGAAGGGCGACGGTGACTTCCTGCAATCGCACGTCTTTGTCGGGATCGAGGCCGTTCTGTCGCACGATGTACCTGGAGATGGTGCGCCACTGGATTCCGGGGAGATGGCCGAGGGACTTCCCCTTGAGGTCTTTGAACGAGGAGATGCTCGAGTCTTTGCGTACGATCAGACCGTCGTTTATGAGATTGACCTTGACGCCGCCGCCCTGGAGACCGAACACTTTTAACGTGCCCGGATACCGCGACTCCGCGAGCACCGCGATACCCGCGGCGGCGCCCGGCGGCCCGAAGTCGGCCTGGCCCGAAACCAGAGAGTCGATGATCTGGTTCGGGTTCTGGAACATCTTCGATTCGATCTCGATACCCGCCTTCTCGAAGAGCTTCTCCTCGAGCGCGACGTAATACGCCATTGTCTGCATGATCGGCAGCCACGACGCGACGACCTCTTCTTTTTTCACGGGTTGTGCCGAGACTCCGCACGGGAGCAGGGCAAGGAGCGCGATGACGAAGAGTCTTCTCATGACAAACCTCTGGGTCGAAGGTAAGGGAGCTAGCGGCCCGACCAGTGCACAAGCCACCGTTCGAGTCCGAGGAAAAGCAGGTTGCAGCCGTAGCCCATGGCGCCGGCCGCGAGAATCGTCGCGTACATCTGCTGGAGGTCGTACACGATCTGCGAATCGATGATGCGCCGACCGAGGCCGTCGCTCGAGCCGATGAACATTTCCGCAACGATGATCACGACCAGGGCGTACGACACGCCGAGTCGCAGCCCGACGAAAGTTTGGGGCAGCGATTCATAGAACATGACGTCGCGGAAAACCCGGCCGGGCGTGGCGCCCATGACGCGCGCAGCGAGGATGCGGGTCTGACGCGCGTTCATCACGCCGTAGGCGACGTTGAAGAAAATCACCAGCCACGCACCGAAGGCCGCTACCGCGATCTTGGCCAAGTCGCCAATGCCGAAGATGAGCAGGAACAGCGGAAACATCGCGGTCGCGGGCGTCGAGCGGAAAAAGTCGACCAGAAACTCGACCGACGTGTATAGCTGGCGGCTGGCACCGAGCATGATCCCAAGGGGGATGCCCAAAGCCGCGGCGATGCAGAAGGCGTAAATCGTCCGCAGTAATGTGCTGAGGAAGTCGGCCGCGAGCGGTCCGCCCGCGAAACTCTCGCCGAGGGTGCGCAAAGTGGCCCACGGGCTCGGCATGAGCTTGTAGCTGATCCACTGCGCCTCGAAGGCGAGCCACCAGAGGAGCAGCAGCGCGACGGGGCCGATCAACGCGACCCGCAGGCGCCCGGAGGACGAGCGCGTCTTTCGGGCAAGGCGTGCGCGGACGGCGGACAGAGCGCTCATCGGCGGACCTCGCGCTGAAAGACGTCCAGGCAGTGCGCCTTGACCGCCACGAAATCGGCGGTGGAGAGCGTCGCCGTGTTGCGCGGACGCGGCGCCTCGAAGGCGACGATTTCGGCGACGCGAGTGGGACGCTTGGTGAGCAGCACGACGAGGTCCGAGAGGTAGACGGCTTCCTCCAGGTCGTGCGAGACGAGGATCATGGTCACGCCGGTGGCCCGAAAGATCTCCTGGAGCTTGTCGCGAATGAAGAGTGTCATCTCGTAGTCGAGCGCGGAGAACGGCTCGTCGAGGAACAGCACGTCGGGCTCGGGCGCCAGCGCCCGCATGATGGACACGAGCTGCTGCTGGCCGCCGGAGAGCTCGTACGGGTAACGATGCAGATCGAACTTTACGTCGAAGGAGGCAATCAGCGCTTCGGCGC
Organism: Burkholderiales bacterium; assembly: GCA_036563785.1. Classification (GTDB taxonomy): domain Bacteria; phylum Pseudomonadota; class Gammaproteobacteria; order Acidiferrobacterales; family Sulfurifustaceae; genus JACQFZ01. The sequence continues at coordinate 2,575 of DATCLR010000256.1, forward strand.
GCCGGTCCCTTTCGGCGCGGCTCTTGCCCAGAAGTTCGAGCGGGTAGCGGATGTTGTCGATGGCGCGCTTCCAGGGAAAAAGCGCGTCGCGATAGTTCTGGAACACGTAACCGATGGTGATTTCGCGGATCGTCCTGCCGTCGAACAATGCCTCGCCGGAATCGGGCGCTATGAGACCCGCGATCAGATTGATCAGCGTGGACTTGCCGCACCCGTTGGGCCCAAAGAAGGAGATGATCTTGCCCAGCGGGAGGCGCAGATCGAAATCGTCATACACGACGGCGTCGCCGAAGCTCTTCGAAAGGCCGCGGATCGTCATGTACGCCTGGCGAGCATGGGATGCGGCGCTCGCGGCATTTTGGACCGCGGCGGACAACGAAGGGGGGAAAGAGGATTGGCGGAGAGCGGCAGGTGTCATCGTTGTGATAACTGGTATACAAGATGGTGTGCAAGTGTACCGACGGGGAGGTGAAAAGCAACGGCTCAGCGCAGCCCAATTGAGTGCAGTAAATCGACGATTTGCGTCGCGATGGTGCAGCGAAGGGGAATGGCGCGGTGCAACCGCGCTGCGGTGCGAAGCTAGGTTCGCGGACGCCGCCGGCCGTTGCCGCCGACGGAACGATCAGCGAGGGCGGCGCGGGCCTGATGCAGCATGTGAAGCGTGATCTTGCGCACTTCGTTCTTGCTGGTTTCGATGTGCGCGCGGAGGAGAATTTCGGCCTGGGCGCGTCGACGCCCCAAAATGTGGCGGAGGATCTGGGCGTGCTCGTCGTATGTCGCGTCGATGCGCCGGGGTTGAGTGAAATCCAGCCGGCGGATGATGCGGATGCGCTCGGTGACGTCGCGGTGGAGTCGGGTCATCTCGGGATTTCCGGTCGCCGCGACGAGAGTCTCGTGGAAGCGCTCGTCTAGCTCCGCGACGCGCTTCATGTCGCGCAAGCGGCGCGCCGGAGGCACCAGCCAGGTTTCCTTGAGCTCGCGCAGATCGGGCGGTTCTGCGAGGCTGCAAAGCCGCTCCACGGCGGCGAGCTCCAGTATGAGCCGGACGTCGTAGAGGTTCTCGAAGTAATCGAAATCGAAGGGGCGGACGTTCCAGCCGCTGCGCGGCGCGACCTGAATGTAGCCTTCCTTCTCGAGCTTGTGTAGGGCCTCGCGTACCGGCGTGCGACTGATGTTCAGCCGGGCCGCGACATTGGATTCACTGAAACGGTCGCCGGGGAGCAGGCGGAAGTCGAAAATGTCGCGCTTGATCTGCTCGTAGACCTTCTCGGCGAGGGGTACGGAGGCTGATTTTCTTCTGGCGGCCATTGCGTACGGACTATGGAATGTACCGGGCGCCCGTGTCGCTGACCAGTCCTCCTATATCGCCTCCCCAAATGATCATCTCGCTGCCGGTCCAGACGGCCGTGTGGCCTTCTCGGCCGGACGGCGCGTTCGTCGTATCGACAGCTGTCCAGCTGTCGGCAGAGGGGTCGTAGCGCGCACCCGAGTTTGCGAGACCCGGCAGGCCGCGATTCCCGCCCCATACGATCATCTCGCTCCCGCTCCAGACGGCCGTGTGGCCCGCGCGAGGCGACGGCGCATCGAGGGTGCTGAGCGAGGTCCAGCTGTCGTTGGTCGGGTTGTAGCGTGCGCCGGAGTTTGTGAGACCGGCGAGACCGCCATTTCCGCCCCAAATGATCATCTCATTACTGTCGGTCCGGACGGCCGTGTGGCCTTCGCGGGGCGAAGGGGCATTCACGGCGCTGAGCGGGGTCCAGCTGTCGGTCGACAGATCGTAGCGTGCGCCCTGGTTGGTCGGCCGATGAAACGTATCGCGCCCACCCCAAACGATCATTCCGGAGTTCGTCCAGACAGCCGTATGCCGGCTAAGGCCTAGCGGCGCGCTCGCGAGCGGTCTCCAGGTGTTGTCGGCGGGGTTATAGCGCGCGCCGGTGTTGGTGGTCTCGCCGCTTGGAACTGTTCCGCCCCAAACGATCATCTCGCTCCCGGTCCAGACGGCCGTATGGCCTTCGCGAGGCCACGGCGCATTCACGGTGCTGAGCTCAGTCCAGCTGTTGGTCGATGGGTTATAACGCGCGCCGCGATTCGTTAGTTCGCCTTGTGCATTGCGCCCACCCCAGACAATCAGCTCCGTACCTGTCCAGACGGTCGTGTGTCCGGACAGACCGAAGGATGCATTCGCCGTGGCAGACCAGGTACTGGCGCAGGAATCGTAGCGGAAGCCGGACGAAGTAATGCCGAAGTTGGTTCTGCCCCCCATACGATCATTTCCTTCCCTGTCCATACGCTCGAATGGTCGCGGCGCGCGCTCGGTCCGCCGGACGCGATCGCCCGCCATTCATCGAGTCCTTCTGGCAGTACGGTGAACTCCCATTCTTTGTCGGTGCGCAACGGGTTTCCCGCGCGATCGGTGATTGCCGTTGTCAGTCTTGCAACGTAGTGCCGACCCTTTTCGAGGGGGTGTTTCGGCTCGAACTGCACCGTGCGGCTGTCAGCAAGCGACACGTCGCCTGAGATCGGGGAGCCACCTTCAGGTCGGATCAGAAAGCTCGTCTCGCTCACCGAAGACGGATCGAGGGATTCATTGAAGTGCGCAATAATCGGGCACAGAGGGGATACGTCGACCGCGTTATGGGCAGGTGACGTGCTCACGACTACTGGCGGCATGGTGTCCGGTCTCGACGAGCCGCCACCGCACGCGCTGATTAGAGGGAAAACCAGACCGACGAAGAGCGAGAACTGCCGAGTCGAGATCATGCGATTCCGTGCAGGCTACCCTCCTTGGTGTGCTTGCTACCCAACTAGCACAAGCGGTCGGCATTTTCCAGGAATCAGGCGCCACTGGCGTGCCGGGCAAGCGCCCAGGCGACGTGTTCGCGCACGAGCGCCGAGGGGTGATTTCGGCGGCTTTCGAGGGCGGCGAGAACGGCCGGATCGCTCGGCGCGTTGCCGAGTGCGACCGCGATATTGCGCAGCCACTGCTCGTAGCCGATCCGGCGTATCGCCGAGCCTTCCGTGCGCTGCAGGAATTCCTCCCCGGACCAGCCGAAGAGCTCGACGAGCTTCGCGGCATCGAGATTGTGGCGCGGGGCGAAATCGGGTTCCGCGGTCAGACGCGCGAAGCGGTTCCAGGGGCAGACGAGCTGGCAGTCGTCGCAGCCGTAGATGCGGTTGCCGAGCAGGGGACGCAGCTCGATCGGGATCGATCCGCGCAGCTCGATCGTGAGGTAGGAGATGCAGCGCCGCGCGTCGAGCCGGTACGGCCCGACGATGGCGCGCGTCGGGCAGACGTCGATGCATGCCCGGCAGGATCCGCAGTGGCCGGTGGCGGGTGCATCGACGGGCAGCGGCAGGTCGGTGTAGATTTCGCCGAGGAAGAACCAGGAGCCCGCGTCGCGTGCGATCAGATTGGTGTGCTTGCCGATCCAGCCGAGGCCCGCTTTCTCGGCGAGCGGCTTCTCGAGCACCGGCGCGCTGTCGCTGAACACGCGGTAGCCGAACGGCCCGACCGCGTGCGCGATCCGATCGGCGAGCTGCTGCAGGCGCTTGCGCACCACCTTGTGGTAGTCGCGTCCGAGCGCGTAGCGCGATATGTAGGCCGCGGTCGGGTCGTCGAGCACGGCCTGCGGATCGGCACCTGCTGGCAGATAGTCGAGGCGCGCGCAGATCACGCGCAAGGTGCCGGGAACGAGCTCCGCAGGGCGGCTGCGGCGCGTTCCGTAGCGGGCCATGTAGCCCATTTCCCCGTGATAGCCCTGGGCGAGCCAGTCGCGCAGCCGTCCCTCGGCTTCGCTCAGGTTCGTATCGGCGATGCCGATGCGCTGGAACCCGAGCTCCATGCCCCATTGCTTGATCTGGTCGGCGAGGCGTGCGAGGTCCGGGGCAGCTGGAGGCGTCGGAGCGGCCGCGGAGGATCGGGGCTGGCGATGCATGGGGCGGCATTATCCGCTTGCGGATATCGCCCAGGAAGGCTCGCCGCGAGGGCCGATCGCCGCGGCGGTCTCCGGCGGGTCAGGCGAGCTGGCTGATCCAGAGCGACAGCGTTCCCATGGCCGCGAGCGTGCCGACCGATATCAGCCACGCGACGCCCGGGCCGTCGCCGCCCATCCGGACGGTAAGGATATAGGCGGCGGAGGCGGGCGGCAGCGCCGCGAACGCGACGACGGTGCCGAAGTAGATGCCCTGAAGCCCTGCCCAGCGTCCCGCCCACCAGGCGACGAACGGCACGGCGAGCAGCTTCACCCCGAGGAAATAGAGCTCGGACGCGAGGCCCCGCGCGGCGCGGCGCCACTTGAGCGCGGCGCCGACGGTGAGGAGCCCCATGGCGATCGTCGCCTCCGACAGCCGCCCGAGGAACTCCTGCACCGGGAACGGGACGTCCAGCCGCAGGAGATTCCAGACGAGGCCGACCGCGGTCGCGGCGATGAGCGGGTTGCGCAGCAGCTCGCGCCAGAAGTTGGCCGTCCTGCCGTGGCGCAGCAGCATCCAGACCGAGGCCGCGTTCATGAGCGGTATCATGACGCCGCAGAGCACGCCCATGAGCGCGATGCCCGGTTCGCCGTAGAGCTTCCCCGCCACCGCGATACCTATATAAGTGTTGTAGCGGAACGCGCACTGGAACCGCGAGGCGAAGGCCATCGGCTCGAGGGTGAAGAGCAGGCGCGCGAGCAGGGCGAGGAGCATCCCGGCGAGGAGTGCGACGAGCGCCACGCCGAGGAGCGGCGCCATGGCCCCGAGGTCGATCCGGATGCGCGTGAGTACGCTGAAGATCAGCGCCGGGAACAGCACGTAGTACATGAGCTGCTCGAGACCGCTCCAGAAGCCGTCGCCGAGCGCGGTGAACCAGCGACGGAGCGCGAGACCGAGCAGGATCAAGGCGAAATCGGGGACGAGAAGGAGCACGTTCTGCATGCACGAAGCTTAGCGTGCAGGTGCTGCGCCGGGCTACACTACGACGGTCATGACGCTTCCGACATCGCTCTACAGCGCCGCGCAGGTGCGCGAGCTCGACCGCCGCGCCATCGAGACGCACGGAATTCCCGGCGCGGAGCTGATGCAGCGCGCGGGTGCGGCGGTGTACGAAGCGCTGCGCGTGCGCTTTCCGCGCGCGCGGCGCATCGCCGTCGTCTGCGGACCGGGCAACAACGGCGGCGACGGCTACGTCGTCGCGCGGCTCGCGAAAGAAGCCGGTCTCGAGGTCTCGGTTCTCACGCTCGGGCGCCCGCCGGCGGCGAACGACGCGGCGGCGATGCGCGTGCAGGCCGAAGCGGCGGGCGTGCCGATTGCGCCGTTCGCGGCGAGCGGTTTTGCCGGCGTCGATGTCATCGTCGATGCGCTGCTCGGCACCGGATTGCAGCGCGACGTCGAAGGCGAGTGGCGCGGCGCCATCGAGGCGATCAACGCGAGCGGGCGACCGGTGATCGCGGTCGACGTGCCCTCGGGCCTCAACGCGGATACCGGCGCGGTCATGGGCGCCGCCGTGCGCGCTTCGCTGACCGTATCCTTCATCGGTCTCAAGGCGGGCGTCTTTACGGGCGACGGGCCGGATCATGCGGGCGCCGTCCTGTTCGACGATCTCGGCGTGCCGTCCGCGGTCTACGAGAATCTCGCGCCGCTTGCGCACCGCCTCGCGCCCGAGGAGCTGCGCGAACTGGTGCACCGCCGCCCGCGCAACGCTCATAAGGGCAGTTTCGGGCACGTGCTCGTCGTCGGCGGCGGGCGCGGCATGCCCGGCGCCGCACGGCTCTGCGGCGAGGCGGCGCTGCGCGCGGGGGCCGGTCTCGTGACGCTCGCCGTTCATCCCGAGAACGCTGCCGCCGCGGCGGCGCGTCCGGAGCTGCTCGTCTACGGAATACGCAGCGCCGAGGAGCTTGCGCCGCTTTTTGCGCGCGCCACCGTGGTCGCGCTCGGGCCCGGCCTCGGTACCGACGCCTGGGCGCGCAGCGTGTGGGAGGCCGCGCTCGCGGCCGGGCGCCCGCTCGTCGTCGATGCCGATGCGCTCAATCTGCTCGCCGAGTCGCCGCGCGCGGTGAGCGATGCCGTCCTCACGCCGCATCCCGGCGAAGCGGCGCGGCTGCTCGCGTCCTCGAGCGCGGCCGTGCAGCGCGACCGTTTCGCTGCGGCGCGTGCGCTCGTCGCGCGCTATCGGGTGCCCTGTGTGCTCAAGGGAGCGGGGTCGCTCGTCGCATGCGAGGACCGCGTCTGGCTTTGCGACCGCGGAAATCCGGGTATGGCGAGCGCCGGCATGGGCGACGTCCTGACGGGCGTCGTCGCCGCACTGCGCGCGCAAGGGTTGAGCGCGCCCGATGCCGCGCGACTCGGCGTATGGCTGCACGCTGCGGCCGGCGACGACGCGGCGGGCGACGGGGAAGCGGGGCTGATCGCGTCGGATCTGTATCCGCACCTGCGCGCGCGGCTCCGGAGCCTGACCGATGTCGACCCGCCGGCTTGAGACCCACGACGAGGCCGAAACCGAAGCGCTCGGCGCCCGCCTGGCGCCGTCGCTTCCGGTCGTGCGGCTGATCTACGTGCGCGGACCGCTCGGCGCCGGAAAAACGACGTTCGTGCGCGGATTGCTGCGCGGGCTGGGGTACGAGGAGGCGGTGAGGAGCCCGACGTTCACGCTGGTCGAGCCGTACCGCACCGGCGGCGTGGACGTGTTCCACTTCGACCTCTATCGCGTGAAAAACCCCGAGGAGCTCGAGTTCCTGGGCATGCGCGATTACCTCGGCAGCGATGCGGTCTGTGTCATCGAGTGGCCGGAGCGCGGGGGCGCGGTTTTGCCGGAACCGGACATAGACGTTATGATTCGGCCGATCAACAATCGGGGACGCGCCGTGGAGCTGCGGGCCCACACGCAGGCCGGGCAGGCAGCGCTCGCGCGTGTCGATGAGTTTGAATAGGTTTCGCGGCGTCGCCCTAATCGTCTGTCTCGGTTTCCTCGCGCCACTCCTGGCGCACGCTGCCGTTACCGTAAACAACCTGCGGCAGTGGCGCGCGCCCGACCACACCCGCCTCGTGTTCGATCTGAGCGGGCCGCTCGAGCATCGCGTCTTCACGCTCAAGGATCCCGACCGCATCGTCGTAGACCTCGACAATGCCGAGCTTGCGGGCCCGCTGCCCGAGCTCGATTTCAGCGGCCCGCTGCTCGCGGGCGTGCGCAGCGGGCGGCCGGAAGTCGGCACGCTGCGCATCGTGCTCGACCTCAAGACGGCGGTGCAGCCGCGCACGTTCGTCCTCGGGCCGGCGGGACAGTACGGTCACCGCCTGGTCATCGACCTCATCGACAGCCGGGCCGCGGCGCAGGAGAAGGAGGCGCCGGCCGCGCGCGAAGACGCACGCGCGGCAGCGAAGCGGCCGTTCACCGTCGCGATCGACGCGGGGCACGGGGGCGAGGACCCGGGAGCGATCGGCCGGCGCTACCGTACGCGCGAGAAGGACGTGACGCTCGCGATCGCGCGCGAGCTCGCGCGTCTCGTCGACGCCGCGCCGGGCATGCGCGCGGTGCTGATTCGCGACGGCGACTACTACGTCGGTCTGCGCGAGCGCTACATGAAGGCGCGCAAGCATCGCGCCGATCTCTTCATCTCGATCCACGCGGACGCCGTGCCGGGGCGGCAGGCGTCCGGCTCGTCCGTGTACGCGCTCTCGGAGAAGGGCGCCACCGACGCGATGGCGCGGCTCCTGGCCGAGCGCGAGAACGACGCCGACCTGATCGGCGGTGTCAGCATCGGCGAGATGGACGACATGCTGGCGAAGGTGCTGCTCGATCTGTCGCAGACGCGCACGATCCAGGACAGCCTCGTGTTCGGCAACGACCTCCTGAGCGAGCTCCGGCAGGTCGGTCCGCTGCACAGCAGCCAGGTACGCCAGGCGGGCTTCATGGTGCTCAAGGCGCCCGACATTCCTTCGGTGCTGGTCGAGACCGCGTTCATTTCGAACCCCGCCGAAGAGCGCAAGCTGCGCTCGCGCGCGTTCCAGCGGCGCATGGCCGAGGGGATTTTCCGCGGCATCAAGCGTTACATGGCGCGGCTCCCCGACCGTGCGCCGGCGCTGGTCCAGACGGGCGAACGCCGCGCCGACGCCGGCGCGGCGCGGCGCTTCTGAATGGGCGGTCGGGGCGCGGCGTAGGGGCGCACGCGGCGTACGGGGGCAGGGCGGTGTCGCGCAGATCGGTCCACGGCGAATGGAGCGGGCGCCTGATGTTCGTGCTCGCCGCCATCGGCTCCGCGGTCGGTCTCGGCAACATCTGGAAGTTCCCGTATCTCGCCGGACAGCACGGCGGCGGTGCGTTCGTGCTGATCTACCTCGTCTCGGTCGCCGTGATCGGCGTCCCGATCATGATCGCGGAAATCCTGATCGGGCGCCGCGGCCGCGGCAGCCCGATCAACAGTCTGCGCACCCTCGCCGTCGAGGAGCACAGGAGTGTCCGGTGGGCATGGCTCGGCGGCATGGGCGTGGTGACCGGCTTTCTCATTCTTTCGTATTACAGCGTGATCGGCGGCTGGACCGTCGCCTACGTGCTGCGCTCCGCGGCCGGCACGTTCGAGGAGGCATCATCCGACGCCGTCGCGGCGGCGTTCAACGCTTTCGTCGACAGCCCGACGGAGCTCGCGCTGTGGCACACCGTGTTCACCGTCATGACCATGTTCGTCGTGGCGCGCGGCGTGCGCGGAGGGCTCGAGCGCGCCGCCCGCTACATGGTGCCGGCCCTGTTCGTGATCCTGCTCCTGCTCGTAGGCTACGCGGCCGCGAGCGGCAGCTTCGCCGACGGGTTCGCGTTCCTGTTCGCGCTCGATTTCGCGCGCGTGTCCGGCGCCGCCGTGCTCGCGGCGCTCGGGCAGGCGTTCTTCAGTCTGAGTCTCGGCATGGGCGCGATCATGGCGTACGGGGCGTACCTGCCGCGGGAGGTCTCGATCGCGCGCTCCGCGGTGCAGGTGGCGGTCGCGGATACGCTCGTCGCGCTGCTCGCCGCGCTCGCGATCTTCCCTATCATCTTCGCCAACGGCCTGGATCCCTCGGTGCAGAGCGTCGCGCTCGCGTTCATCGCGCTGCCGCTGGCGTTCGGGCACATGCCCGGCGGGACCGTGTTCGGGACGCTGTTCTTCGTGCTGCTCGTGTTCGCCGCCTGGACGTCGGCGATCTCGATCATCGAGCCCGCGGTCGCGCACATGGTCGAGCGCTGGGAGATGAGCCGGCGGCGGGCGAGCCTGTTGGCGGGCGCCGGTGTCTGGCTCCTCGGTCTCGGCACGGTGCTCTCGTTCAACCGCTGGTCGGAGTACACGTGGTTCGGCCGCACCTTCTTCGAGCTGATCGATTTCGCGACCTCGAACGTGATGCTTCCGCTCGGCGGCCTGCTGATCGCACTCTACGCCGGCTGGGTGATGCGGCGCGAGGCGAGCGCCGGTGAGCTCGCACTGTCTCCGGCCGGTTACGCGACGTGGCGCGGCGTGATCCGCTACGTGACGCCGTTCGCGATGCTGCTCGTGCTGCTGCAGGCGAGCGGGGTGCTGCGGCTCGGATAGGGAAGAGGGCCCCTAGACGGCGCGGGCCTGCGCCTGGGGCTGCACGACGGGATCGAGGCGCCGCTTGATCTCCGAGCGCAGGCGCTCCTGCAGCTCGGGATCGTTCACCAGCCGGCCGTCGCGCGTCAGCACGAAGAAGATGTCCTCCGCGCGCTCGCCGAACGTCGCCACCTTGGCGGTGACGAGGCGCACGTTCGCCGCCGCCAGCGCGAGCGCCACCTGGTAGAGCAGGCCCGGGCGGTCCTGCGCCGTCACCTCCATCACGGTCGTCTGTCCGTTGGGCGCCGTGCTGAAGCTCACCTGCGTCTCGATCGGGAAGTGCTTGAGGGTCCGCGGCAGGTGCGCGTGGTGCAGATCGCGCCCCGGCCGCGGATCGAGCAGCTGCCGGCGCATCGCCGCCTGGATGTGGGCGAGCTCGCTGCCTTCGGTGATGGGCCGGCCCTCGTGGTCGAGCACGACGTACGTGTCGAGCGCGAAGCCGAAGCGCGTGGTGTGGATGCGCGCGTCCCAGATGGAGAGGTTGAGCCGATCGATGCCGGCCGTGACGTCCACGAACAGCCCGTCGCGGTCGGGCGTGTACACGAGAATCTCGGTGCCGCCGGCCGCGGGGTGGTAGCGCACCGCCACGAGCGGCACGTCCGACGCCGAGGCGCGGGTGATGACCTCGGCGTGCCAGGCGAGGCTCTCGGCGTCGTGCCGCAGGAAGTAGTCGGTATCCATGCGCGCCCAGTGCTCCTCGACCACGTGGGCGGGAATGTTCCTGGCCTCGAGCCGCCGGATGACCTCGGCGCGCAGATCGCTGACCCGCGCCTCGAGATCGAGCGGCGCGGCGAAGCCGACGCGCAGCTCGTGCAGCGTCGAGTGGTACAGCGTCGTGAGCAGGCGGTCGCGCCACGCGTTCCAGACCTTGGGGCTCGTCCCGCGCATGTCGGCGACCGTGAGGAGGTAGAGGTTGTCGAGATGCTCCTTGTCGCCGACCTGCTCGGCGAAGCGGCGCACCACCTGCGGGTCGAAAATGTCCTGCCGCTGCGCGGTCTCGGACATGAGCAGGTGATGGCGCACCAGCCATTTCACGAGCCGCGTGTCGTATTCGCTCAGCTGGTGCAGGCGGCAGAACTCCTCGGCCTCCTTTTCCCCGAGCACGGAATGATCGCCGCCGCGGCCCTTGGCGATATCGTGGAACAGGCCCGCGAGGTAGAGCCGCTCGGGCTTCACCAGGCTCTGGATGATGCTGCTCGCGAGCGGGAACTCGTGGCGGTACTCGGGGATCGTGAAACGTCGGAGATTGCGTACGACGAACAGCGAGTGCTGATCCACCGTGTAGACGTGGAACAGGTCGTGCTGCATCTGGCCGACCACGCGCCCGAAGGCCGGGATGTAGCGCCCGAGCACGCCGTAGGCGTTCATGCGCCGCAGCTCGTGGGTGATCCCGCGCGGAGCGCGCATGATCTCCATGAACAGGCTGCGGCAGGCGAGGTCGCGGCGGAAGCTCGCGTTGATGCGGTGCAGGTTCGCGCGCACGAGCCGAATCGTGTCCGCGCGCACGCCCTTGAGCTCCGGATGCAGCTGCATCAGGTGGAACAGCTCAAGCAGCGCGAACGGATAGCGCTCGAAGACGCGCGGATGGGTGACTTCGAGGAACCCGTTGCGCGACTGGAAGCGGCGGTTGATCGGCTGCACCTTCGCGCGGCCGCGGGAGAGGATCGCCTCGTCGAAGTGCTGCAGCAGGATCTCGCTCAGGAGCGACAGCTCCTTCACCGTGCGATAGTAGCGCTTCATGAACTGCTCGACGGCGAGCGCGCCCGGGCGGTCGCGGTAGCCGAAGAGCTTCGCGAGCGCGCGCTGGTGGTCGAAGAGCAGCCGCTCCTCGCGCCGGCCGGCGAGGTAGTGCAGTCCGCAGCGGATCTGCCAGAGCAGCTCGCGCCCGCGCATGAGCGCACGGTACTCCTGCTCGCTCAGAAAGCCGCGTTCGACCAGCTCGTGCAGCGACTGCGTGCCGAAGTGCCGCTGCGTCACCCAGCCGATGATCTGGATGTCGCGCAGGCCGCCCGGCCCCTCCTTGATGTTCGGTTCGAGGTTGTAGGCGGTATCGTCGAAGCGCTGGTGCCGGTTCTTCTGCTCTTCGCGCTTCGCGGCGAAGAACTCCGCGCTCGGCCAGATCCTGCGCGGACCGGTGAGCTTGCGCATCTTGCGGAAGAGCGCCGCATCCCCGGCGAGGAGCCGCGCTTCCATCAGGTTGGTCGCGACGGTTACGTCCGCCTTGGCTTCGCTCACGCACTCCCGCAGAGTGCGCACACTGTGTCCGATCTCGAGGCCGATGTCCCAGAGGAAGCGCACGAACGCCTCGATGAACGGTCTCGCTTTGGGCGAGGCGCGCTTCAGCAGGACGAGGATGTCGACGTCGGAGGCGGGATGCAGCTCGCCGCGCCCGTAACCGCCGACCGCGACGAGCGCGAGGCGCGTGCGCCGCGGCGCGAGCGGGAGGTGATGTTCCCAGGCGCGCACGAGCAGCGAATCCACGAGCCACGCGTGCAGACCGACGAGCGGCGCGGCGCGGCGCGGGGAGGCGAGAAAGCACTGGTGCAGCGCCGCGCGGCCCTGCCGCAGCGCCGCGCGGAAGACCGGCAGACCGTCGTTCGAGGCGGCGAGCGCGCGCTCGAAGGCGGCGGGATCGAAGATCGCGTCCTTGTCGAGGCGCGCGCTCACGCCTGCCCGCCGGGCGACAGCGTCAGGATTTCGTAGCCGGTTTCGGTCACCAGCACCGTGTGCTCCCATTGCGCCGAGAGGGAG
>DATCLR010000257.1:0-14770 GCA_036563785.1 Burkholderiales bacterium
TCTGCAGCGGGTCCATGATGACCAGGTACTTCAGCTTCGAGAGCGCCGCGCTCAGCTTCTTCTGGTTCGGCAGCGCCGCGAGCGGGTTTAAGCCCTGGCAGATGAACCCGTTCATCTTGCCCTGGTACATCCGCTCGAAGATCGCGAGCACGTCGTATGCGGTGTCTCGCTTCGGCAGCCAGTCGTACGCGAAGTTGTTCTCCCTGGTCGCCGCCGGGCCCCACCAGGCCTTCTGCAGACTGACGAAGAACTTGCCGAAGTTCTGCCAGTAGCTCATCTGGTTCGGCCGCAGCGGCTGCAGGGCGCGCTTCTTCACGTACTCCTCGAACGTCTTGTCCGCGTCCGTGGGCGCGCCCAGATAGCCCGGCAGCACCTCCGAGTAGAGGCACATGTCGGTGATGCCCTGCACGTTGGCGTGCCCGCGCAGCGCGTTCACACCGCCGCCGGGACGGCCGATGTTGCCGAGCAGCAGCTGGATCATCGCCATGGCCCGGATGTTCTGCGAGCCCACCGAGTGCTGCGTCCAGCCGAGCGCGTACAGGATCGTCATGACCTTATCCGGCGCCGACATCTCCGCGATGTGCTCGCAGATCTTGAGGAACTGCTCTTTCGGCGTGCCGGTGATCCGGCTGACGAGATCCGGGGTATACCGCGAGTAGTGCTTCTTCAGCTGCTGGAAGACGCAGCGGGGATGCTGCATGGTGGGATCGGTCACGACATAGCCGTCCGGACCGAGCTGGTAGCCCCAGGTCGACTTGTCGTAGCTCCGCGTCGCTTCGTTGTAGCCGCTGAAGAGGCCGTTCTCGAACGAGAACCCTTCCTTCAGGAGGAAGGTCGCGTCCGTGTAGTTCTTGACGTACTCGTGGTGGATCTTGTCGTTCGAGAGCAGGTAGTTAATCACCCCGCCCAGGAACGCGATGTCGGTACCCACCCGCAGCGGCGCGTAGTAATCCGCCACCGCGGCCGAGCGCGTGAAGCGCGGGTCGACGACGATGAGCTTCGCCTTGCGGTGCTGCATCGCCTCCGTGACCCACTTGAAGCCGCAGGGATGCGCTTCCGCGGCATTGCCGCCCATGATGAGCACCAGGTCGGTATTCTTGATATCGACCCAGTGGTTGGTCATTGCGCCTCTGCCGAACGTCGGGCCCAGACTGGACACCGTCGGCGCGTGTCATATTCGAGCTTGTGTGTCTAAGGCGACGATCCCCAGGGCCCGCGCGACCTTCACGCTCAGGTAACCCGATTCGTTGGAAGCCGCGCTGGAGGCGAGGAAGCCGACCGTGTTCCAGCGGTTGACCGTGGTGCCGGCTTCGTTCTTGAGGACGATGTTCTTGTCGCGGTCGGCTTTCATATGCCGCGCGATGCGCGTGATCGCCTCGTCCCAGGAGATCCGCTTCCACTCCTTCGAGCCCGGCTCGCGGACCTCAGGGTACTTCAGGCGATTCTCGCTCTTGATCATGTCGAGCACACCCGCGCCCTTCGGGCAGAGGGTGCCGCGATTGACCGGATTGTCCGGATCGCCTTCGACGTGGATGAGCGTCGGCTTGACGTTCTTCGACCGGTCGCCGATGGAGTAGAGGATCATCCCGCAGCTCACCGAGCAGTACGGGCAGGTGCTGCGATGCTCCGTGGTGCGGGCCAGCTTGTACTGGCGGGCTTCGGCGACTGCCTGGTTGGGGGAGAATCCGAGCACGGCGAGGCTCGAACTTCCCATGCCCGCTGCGCAGATTTGCAGGAACTGCCGTCGATTGACCTTTACCATCGCGTCTCCTCGTCGTGATGCGCCGCCGACGGCGGACAACTACAGGGTATCGACTGCTGTACGGGCCACAGCAATTTAAGTGCCAGAGCAAAAAACCACGTAAAAGCCGAGACTTGCTTGCGAAACTTTAAATTCCTTCATGGGACACCTGGGTCATTTTGAGCCAATTTAGCAGCGGGCCGTACAAAATGACGCAACGATGAGCTTCGGGCATCTTCTCGTTGGAGCGGACGATTACTCTTCGTAGCTATTCTCAGCCCGTTACTGTCGCCGAGATTCGGCGAGTTCCATTTTGGTTGAAGCTCGATATTGAATCAGGCACGACTCGCCGAAGGCAGCGTTGCTGCCGCGCAACCTGCAGGACTCAGTACCGATCACTTCTTCTATGTGGTGTCTCGCTCGGTGGCTGCGTTGTCCGTATCCGATCCGTGACGCGAGTTCCACGAGCCGAGCCAGGTACGAACCATCGCATATCCCTCCGGCAAGCCGGTGCTTCTCGCGCCGCCGGCAGCCGCTCCGCGGCGAGATAGGCAAATCCATGCCTATTCATAGTTTCGCTCAGGGATACCGCAATTTTCGGTATCCTGCAAGAATATGAGCAAGGATCCGCATGTTATCCGCAGCACATGAAGTACGCCGTTTCGGTGCGCGGTTCGCCCTCAACGGGCCGGCCGGTTCGCCCTGCGGAGAGTAGCCAATGGACGTGATTCTGGATGCCTTGGGGCAGGCAGTGGCGATGATCGGGCGCCTCGATCCGACACTGCTCGAGATCGTCTGGCTCAGTCTCAAGGTCAGCCTCTCCGCGGTGGCGATCGCCACTGCGCTTGCGCTGCCGATCGGCGCCGCGATCGCCGTCAGCCGGTTCCCGGGCCGGCGCGCTGTGATCGTGCTCCTGAACGCATTCATGGGGCTGCCGCCGGTTGTCGTCGGCCTGCTCGTCTACCTCCTGCTGTCGCGCGCCGGCCCGCTCGGACACTTCGGCATCCTCTTCACGCCGACCGCGATGGTGATCGCGCAGACCATCCTGATCCTGCCGATCATCGCGGCGCTCGCCCGCCAGGCGGTGGAGGACGCGTGGAACGAGTATCGCGAGCAGCTGCAGTCGCTCGGCGCCTACGGCTGGACGGCGGCGCTCACCCTCGTGTGGGACATCCGGTTCTCGCTCGTGACGGCGGTGCTCGCGGGACTGGGACGCGCGGCGGCCGAGGTGGGCGCGGTCATGATCGTCGGCGGCAACATCGAGGGTGTCACGCGCGTGATGACGACGACGATCGCGCTCGAGACGAGCAAGGGCGACCTGCCGCTCGCGCTCGGCCTCGGCATCGTGCTCGTCACGCTGGTGCTGCTGCTCAACGGAGCGGCGCAGTCGCTGCGCGACCTGGCGCAGCAGCGCTATGGCTGAGATGCGGCAGGTGTCCGGCGACTCGATCCTTCCGCTGCGGCTCGAGGAGGTCTCCTTCGTCGCCGGCGGCAAGACCATCATCGATCGGATCTCGCTCACCATCGAGGCCGGCCCGCGCACGATCATTCTCGGGCCGAACGGCGCGGGCAAGAGCGTCTTGATGCGGCTCTGCCACGGCCTGCTCGAGCCGACGAGCGGGCGCGTCGTCTGGAACCGCCCGGAGCGGCGCGGCGAGCCGCGCCGGCAGGCCATGGTTTTCCAGCGGCAGGTGATGCTGCGCCGGTCGGCGCTCGCGAACATCACCTACGCGCTCAAGCTCGCCGGTGTCCCTCGGCGCGAGCGCGAGCGGCGCGCGTGCGAGGCGCTCGAGCGCGTCGGCCTGGCGCACCTCGCGAAGCACTCCGCGCGGGTACTCTCCGGCGGCGAACAGCAGCGACTCGCGCTCGCGCGCGCGTGGGCACTGCGCCCGGAAGTGCTGTTCCTCGACGAACCCACGGCGAGCCTCGATCCCGGCGCAACTGCCGAGGTCGAGCGCATCATCGAGGCGATCCATGCGGCGGGCACGAAGATTCTCATGAGCACGCACAACCTCGGGCAGGCGCGCCGCCTAGGCGACGAGGTCGTATTCTTGAGTGCAGGCCGGATCAAGGAACGCGCTCCCGTCGACGATTTCTTCACCGCACCCGCTTCGGCCGAGGCCGAAGCCTTCTTGAAGGGGGAACTGCCATGGCTGTATCACGACGTCGCGTCGCCTATCTCTTCGCCGCTGCGGCTGCGGCGCTGACCGCCGGCGCTCCGCCCGGCGCCGGTGCGCAGGACAAGTTCATCACGGTTGCCTCCACGACCTCGACCGAGCAGTCGGGGCTGTTCAAGCATCTGCTGCCGATCTTCGAGAAGAAGA
This sequence comes from Burkholderiales bacterium, assembly GCA_036563785.1. Taxonomy (GTDB): domain Bacteria; phylum Pseudomonadota; class Gammaproteobacteria; order Acidiferrobacterales; family Sulfurifustaceae; genus JACQFZ01. The sequence continues at coordinate 4,066 of DATCLR010000257.1, forward strand.
CGGGCATCGACGTGCGCGTGGTCGCGGTCGGCACCGGGCAGGCACTCGACATGGGCCGCCGCGGGGACGCCGACATCGTGTTCGTGCACGACGAGGCGGCGGAGCTCAAGTTCGTCCAGGAGGGCTACGGCGTCGACCGCAAACGGGTGATGTACAACGATTTCGTCATCATCGGCCCGAAATCGGATCCCGCCGGGATCAAGGACACGAAGGACGTCCTCAAGGCGCTGCAGCGCATCGCGGCCGCGAAGGCCCCGTTCGTCTCGCGCGCCGACAAGAGCGGCACGCACGCGGCGGAGCTGCGCTACTGGAAGGCGGCTGGCATCGATATCGAGAAGCAGAAGGGGCCCTGGTACAAGGAGACCGGATCGGGCATGGGCCCCGCGCTCAACACCGCGTCCTCGCTCAATGCATACATCCTCGCCGACCGCGGCACCTGGCTCAACTTCAAGAACCGCGGCGAGCTCGCGATCCTGGTCGAAGGCGACAAGCGCCTGTTCAACCAGTACGGCATCATGCTCGTGAATCCGGCGAAGCACCCGCACGTCAAGAAGGAGCTCGCGAAGCAGTTCATCGACTGGGTCGTCTCGCCGGAAGGGCAGCAGGCGATCGCCGCGTATAAGATCGGCGGCGAGCAGCTGTTCTTCCCCAACTACGGCAAGGACTGATGCGGGCGCTCATCGCGCTAGCCGGCATTGCGCTCGTGTCCGCGTCGTACGCGCAGGAGCCGGTCCGCCTGTATGCGGCGGGCAGCTTGAGAGTGGCGTTGACCGACGTCGCCGAGGAGTTCGCGTGCAGGACCGGTGTGCGCGTCCACGGCGAGTTCGAGCCGTCCGGCCTCCTGCGGGAGCGGATTGCGCGGGGCGAGCCCGCCGAGGTCTTCGCTTCGGCGAACATGGAGCACCCGCAGGCGCTCGCGGCGGAAGGGAAGGGCGGTCCGGTCGTCATGTTCGCGCGCAACCGGTTGTGTGCGCTCGCCGCGCCGCACGTGCGGGTGACGAGCGATACGCTGCTCGAGCGCATGCTCGACCCGAAGCTCAAGCTCGGGACCTCGACGCCGAAGGCGGACCCCTCGGGCGACTACGCCTGGATGCTCTTCGCGCGCGCCGAGAAGGTGCGGCCGGGCGCCGAAGCGGCGCTCTCCGCCAAGGCGCTCAAGCTCACGGGCGGGCCCGATTCGCCGCCGCCGCCGAAGGGACGCAATGCCTACGCTCACGTGGTGTCGAGCGGTCACGCGGATATTTTCCTCACGTACTGCACGAACGCGGTGCTCGCGCGCAAGGAGGTTCCGGCGCTCCAGATCGTCGCCATACCGGATGCGCTCGCGGTCGGTGCGGACTACGGCATGACCGTAGTTCAAGGGGCGCGGCCCGAGGGGTTAAGCTTCGCGCTGTTCCTGCTGTCGGTGCCCGGACAGGAGATACTCGGGCGCCACGGCTTCACGACCGTGTCTCTGCCGTGACGGGGGATCTCATGAGGCTCAGTGCGCGCAACATCATTCCCGGAAAAGTGCAGAAAGTGACGCGCGGCGCGACGACTTCCCATGTCACGCTCGAAGTCGGCGGCGGCGTTTCTATCACCGCCTCGATCACCAACGAGGCGGTGGACGACCTGCAGCTCAAAGCCGGCGATCAGGCCTACGCCGTCATCAAGGCGTCGGACGTGATGGTCGCCAAAGACTGACGCCTCCATGGCGCGTCTTCCGCGCCGGCGCTTTCTCGCGGCCGCGGCGGCGGTGCTCGCAGCGCCGGCGTTCCTGCGCGCGCAGCCGCGGCGCACGATCGTCGATGCGGCCGGCCGCGAGGTGCGCATACCGGCGGGGGTCGAGCGCATTTATGCCGCCGGCCCGCCGGCGAGCATCCTCGCGTTCGCGCTCGTGCCCGACAAGCTTCTCGGCTGGACCGCGCCGCTTCTCTCCGCAGAGCGCCCGTTCATTCCGGCGAAGTACGCCGATCTCCCCGCGCTCGGCCGGCTGACCGGCCGCGGCAGCACCGCGAACGTGGAGGTCGTCGTCGCGGCGAAGCCCGACCTCGTGTTCGACTACGGGTCGGTGAAGCCGACCATCGCCTCGCTCGCGGACCGCGTGCAGGCGGCGACGGGGATTCCGTATCTGCTCCTCGACGGCGCCTTCGACAGGATGCCGCACGCGCTGCGTCTGCTCGGCGACATCGCGGGCGAGCGCGCGCGCGGCGAAGAGTGGGCCCGGTACGCGCAGGCGATCCTCGACGACGTGGCGGCGCGCGTGTCGGACATACCGCCCGGCGAGCGCGTGCGCGTCTACTACGGCCGCGGGCCGAGCGGCCTCAGCACGGGGCTCGCGGGCTCGATCAACGTCGAGGTGCTCGAGCGCGTCGGCGCCGCGAACGTCGCCGCCGAGCTCGGACGCGGCGGGCTCGTGCAGGTGTCGATCGAGCAGGTGCTCGCGTGGGATCCGGACGCGATCGTCACGGCGGATCCGCAGTTTTACGCGGCGGCGAGGCAGGAGCCGATCTGGGCGCGCGTATCGGCGGTACGAAGCGGCCGCGTTTATCTCGCGCCGGGCCTTCCTTTCGGCTGGATCGACTTCCCGCCGTCGATCAACCGCCTGCTCGGCCTGCGCTGGCTCGGCAAGGTGCTCTATCCCGCGCGCTTCGCCGAGCCGCTCCGGCCGTTCGTGCGCGATTTCTACGTGCGCGCCTACCACCGGGCGCCGACCGAGGCGCAGCTCGACCGGCTGCTCGGCGATCTCGCCTGAGCCGCGCGCTCGGAGCGCGACGGCGCCGGAGCGGCGCGTCGCGTGACGACTCCCCGCCGCGAATCGGGCCCGCGTCCCGGCGAGTCGACGGCGCGCGCGAGCCGGATGCCCGGACGTGCGATACTTTGCGCTCGGTAACGATGCGCGGTACGCGATGGCGGTAGGTTCCCGGACTTCCGAGCTCGGTGCTCGCCGTGCGCGAGCGAAAATCTCGCGCGCGACGCTCGCGCTTGCGCTCGGCGTGATCGCGCTCGTCGCCATGATGGCGATCGCCTTGAGCGCCGGCCAGTATCCGATCACGATCGGCGACCTGACGGCGCTCCTGTGGGCGCGCGCGAGCGGTGAGGCGCCCGTGGGCGTGTCGCCGATGGTCGAAACCATCGTTCTCGACGTGCGCGCGCCGCGGGTGCTCGCGGCGCTCCTCGTCGGCGCCGCGCTCGCCGGCTCCGGCGCCGCGTATCAGACGCTGTTCCGCAATCCGCTCGTTTCCCCGGACATCCTCGGCGTCTCCGCCGGCGCGGCGCTCGGTGCGGTGCTCGCGATCTTCCTCTCGCTCGGCATCTGGGCGATCCAGGGATTCGCGTTCACGTTCGGCCTCCTCGCGGTGGCGGCGGCCTACGCCATCGCCGCGAGCCTGCGCAGGCACGACCCGGTGCTCGTGCTGGTGCTCGCGGGCGTCGTGCTCGGATCGCTGCTCGGCGCCTGTGTCGCGCTCATCAAGTATCTCGCCGATCCGTACAACCAGCTCCCGGCGATCACCTACTGGCTGCTCGGAAGCCTAGCCGCCGCAACGCCGGGCGACGTGCGCGCGAGCGCGGTGCCGGTCCTCGTCGGGCTCGCGGCGCTCTGGCTCGTGCGCTGGCGAGTCAACGTGCTCTCGCTCGGCGACGAGGAGGCGGCGGCTCTTGGCGTCGCCGCCGGGCGCGTGCGCGCGCTCGTGATCGCGGCGGCGACGCTCGTCACCGCGGCCGTGGTCGCGATCTCGGGGATCATCGGGTGGATTGGTCTGGTGGTGCCGCACATGGCGCGCATGCTCGTCGGGCCGGATTTCCGCCTGCTGCTGCCGGTCTCGCTCCTGTTCGGCGCGACGTTCCTGCTCGGCGTCGATACGCTCGCGCGCAGCGCCGCGCGCATCGAGATTCCGCTCGGCGTGCTGACCGCGTTCGTCGGCACGCCGGTGTTCGTGTGGCTCCTCGCTACGGCGCGGCGGCACTGGCAATGAAGCTCGAAGCGCGCAATCTCGCCTTCGGCTACCGCGGCCGTTCGGTCGGGCGCGACGTGTCGCTCGTGCTCGAGGCCGGCGAGGTGTTGTGCCTGCTCGGGCCGAACGGCGGCGGCAAGACGACGCTGTTTCGTACGCTGCTCGGCCTGCTGCCGGCGCAGGGCGGCGAGGTAAGGCTAGGCGGCGAGGACATCGCGCGCCTTCCGCGGCGGGAGATCGCGCGGCGCATCGCATACGTGCCGCAGGTCCATCTGGGCTATTTCCCGTTCACGGTGCGCGAGGTCGTGCTCATGGGGCGCACCGCGCATCTCGCGCCGTTCGCGAGCCCCGCGCGCGCCGATCACGAGGCCGCGGATGCGGCACTCGCGCGCCTCGGCATCGCGCATCTCGCGGACGCGCCCTACACGCAGATCTCGGGCGGCGAGCGCCAGCTGACGCTCCTCGCGCGCGCGCTCGCGCAGGCGGCTCCGCTCATCGTCATGGACGAGCCGACCGCGAGTCTCGATTTCGGCAATCAGGCGCGCGTTCTCGAGCGCATCGCCGAGCTCGCCGCGGCGGGGATCGGCGTGCTGCCCTCGACGCACGATCCCGATCAGGCGTTCCTGCTCGGCGACCGCGTGGCGCTCCTGCACGGCGGCCGGCTCGCGGCCGTGGGCGCGCCCGAGGAGGTGCTGACACCGGCTGCGCTGCGCATGCTCTACGGGGTGGACGTGACGCTCGCCCGCGTCGCCGAGAACCGCACCGTTTGCGTGCCACGGCTGCGGCAGGAGCGGGCAGCGGACGCGGACCCTGCCGGCGGCTCATAATTAATAATGAGCGCGCCTTGCGGCGCCGCTGCTCGCACGCGGAGGTCGCTCAGTGCGCCGGCTCTTTCGTGCTCACCTCGATCGATTCGAACCAGGCCGCGAGATCTTCGATGTCGGCATCGCTCAGCGGCTTCGCGACGACGTTCATCTGCTCGTGGCGGCGCTGCCCCGAGCGGAACGCGCGCAGCTGTGCCGCGACGTAGACCGCGGGTTGCCCGGCCAGATGCGGCGTCCCGGGCATCCGGCTGATGCCGAGCGGCCCGTGGCACGTGGCGCAGACCTGCGCCTTCGTGCGCCCGGCCGCCGCGTCGCCGCCTTCGGCCGCCGCCGCGAAGGCGACGCCGAAGACGGCGGCGAGCGCCGGATGCAGGCGGCGCAGTCTCATGCGGCGCGCCCGCGCGGGGTGCCCACTGGCCGCTGTACGTGATGCGGTAGATCGCGCCGGCGAAGTCGTCGGAGACGAGCAGCGAGCCGTCCTTCATCACCGCCACGTCGACCGGCCGCCCACGGTAGGTGCCGGTCTCCTCGTCGAGCCAGCCTTCCGCGAACACCTCGTGCTTGTCCGCCGTGCCGTCGGGCTTGAGCGACGTGACCATCAAGCGCGCGGATCGGCTTGATTGGTTCCAGGAGCCGTGCTGCGCGTTGAAGATCCCGCCATGGTACTTCTTCGGGAACATGCGTCCCGTATAGAAGGTCATGCCGAGATCGGCGCCGTGCGCCACGGTCTCCACCTGCGGTCCGACCACGCCCTCCGGGAGCTTGTCCTTGTCGTAGCCGTGCTCGGTGATGCGCACCTTGTGCCCGCCGAGCCACGGGTAGCCGAAGTGCTGCCCCGGACGCGTCGCGCGGTTGATCACGCCCGGCGGAATATCGTCGCCCATCCCGTCGGTCTGGTTGTCCGTGAACCAGAGCGTGTTGTCCTTCGGATTGAAGTCGAGGCCGACCGAGTTGCGGATCCCGCGCGCGTACACTTCGCGGTTGCTCCCGTCGAACGGATCGAGGCGGATGATGCCGCCGATACCGGCCCGATCGTGCAGCTCGAGGCGGTCGCGCGGCGGCACGTTGAACGGCTGCCCGAGCGTGATGTAGAGCATCTTGTCCGGGCCGATGCGGACGCCCGCGCCCCGTGATTGAAGGATTCCTCTTCCGCGGGAATGAGCTGCCCTTCGCTCACGACCTCGAGCGGGTCTGGAACACGCGGTAATCCATGTCGGGGAATATGGTGTCGCGCCAGGCGACCGCTTGGAGGTACGCCTCGTCGAAGTGGTCCCGCTCGATCATGTTCGCGATGCGGTCGAAGCGGTGGATGTGCGTCTTGAAGCGGCGCACGGCGTAATCGACCGCGGTGCCGGTCTTCATGATGAACGGCCAGTCGCTCGCCTGCGCGAGCAGCAGCTCGCGCGCGGCCTGATCGAGCGCCCAGCGCAGCCGCCCTTCCGCGAACTGGAAGCGCCGCACCAGGCCGCTCATGCGGTCCGCGGCGGCGTGCAGGTAGGGATAGATCCAGTCGTTCGCACCGTTGAGCCACACCTCGTGGAATCCGCCGGCGCCCCAGCTGGATTCGGGCGGCGCCGCCGGCTGCAGCTCGCCGAAGCGATCGATGTACTCGCCGAGCGTGATCGTTCTGAGCGCGGTCTGCTCGAACGCGATCTTGCGCAGCAGAAAATCCAGCCACTGCGGCCCCTCGAACCACCAGTGGCCGAAAAGCTCGGCGTCGTAAGGCGCGACGATCACCGGCGGACGATCGAGCAGGGACGCTAGCCACTGCACCTGCTCCCGGCGGCAGGAAAGGAAGTGCGCCGCGTGCTCGGCGGCGCGCTCGCGTGCGCGGCCCGGCTGGTAGGGCTCCTTGCGGTCGGTCCGGCCGGTGATGCGGTGGTACTTGAGGCCGGTGAACGTCGGCACACCCGCGTGGTGCAGCGCCTGGATATGCGGCTCCTGCACGTCGAAGCCCGCGTCGCGGTAGAAGTCGCGGTACACCGGATCGCCCGGATAGCCCTCGTCGGCCGCCCACACCTGTTTCGACGACTCGAAGTCGCGGCCGAACGCGGCCGGGCCGCCGGGCGTGCGGATCGGGCGGTGCAGTCCGTACTTCGGCCGCGGATCGGCGTTGAGCAGGCCGTGCGAATCGAGCACGAAGTATTCGATGCCGAACTCGTCGAGCACGCGGTCGATGCCGGGCGTGTAGCCGCACTCCGGCAGCCAGATGCCCCGCGGGCGCCGGCCGAGAATGCGCCGGTGCGTGCGGACGGCCATGGCGAGCTGCGCGTACAGGCTCTCGGGGTTGACGGCGAGTAGCGGCAGGTAGCCGTGCGTCGCGGTGCAGGTGAGGATGTCGAGCTGGCCGCCGTCGAGCAGGCGCCGGAAAGCTTGTGTCACGTCGAGCCGATGATGCTCGACGAAGCGCCGGCGCAGATGCTCGTAGCGCACGGTGTAGAACTCGACGACCGGATAGAAATCGGGATCGGCGGCGGTGCGGCGCCGTTCGCCGGCGAGCGCCGCCAGACGCTCGTCGAGATAGCGGACGTACCGCTGCTGCAACAGGGGATCGGTCATCATCGACAGGAGCGGCGGCGAGAGCGACATCGTGACGCGGAAGTGCACGCCGCGCGCCGCGAGATCCTCGAACACGTCGAGGAGCGGCAGGTAGGTCTCGGTCAGCGCCTCGAAGAACCAGTCCTCTTCGAGGAACCGGTCGTGCTCCGGGTGGCGTACGAACGGAAGGTGCGCGTGCAGAACGAGCGCGAGATAGCCTTTGGGTTCCGTCATGCCTGGTTATGCACAGAACGGGTGCGCTCGAGACGCCGCGAAGGACACACAGCGATTAACGCTTCGCTCGTTCCGTTTGTCGACATTCTTCGCTTCTCGCGGTGCGGTTCGTTCTTGGTATTGCGGACCGTGCCCGGGCCCGCGCGAGCGGGCGGGCGAGCCGTCCGACGACGCTACGACCGGCTGCTGACGCCGCCGGGCCAGGCGAAATGCTGCTCGGGTGCCGGTGGTGCGGTGCCCGGGCTCCCGATCGAGCCCGCCCAGGCGAAGCGCCGCGCGGGCGTCATGAAGCCGCCTGCGCGCAGGTACATCTGCGCGAAGTCCGCTTCCGGTATCCACCAGCGCTCGTCGACGCGCGTCGCGGCGTAGTAGCTCGGCAGGCGCGCGAGGCTGCGTCCGCGCGCGTTGTGAAACCGGCCGTCGCGGTAGTAGCCGAGCTGAACCAGCACGCCGTCGTCGAACGATTGTTCGCCCACGTGGAAGTACCAGCCGCCGCGCTCGGTGCGCACCGGTACTTCTTCGAGCACCTGCAGCGTCTCGCCGCTGCCGCAGCAGAGGCGCAGCCTGTAATCGGGGCGCTCGGCTTCCGGGGCGGACGGAAGCACCCAGTAAGCGTACAGAACGCCCGGCTTCTGCGGCAGCAGGCACACGAGCGGCTGCGTGAGCGCGGGCAGGCGGTCGATGTCTTCGTCGAGATCGGCGGCGCGCGCGAGGGTCACGCCGCCCGGATGCAGCGCATATTTCGCTTCCTCGACGACCTGTTCCGGGCTCGCGGAGCTCGAAGCCGGCGGCTGCACCGCGGCTGCTTCGCTGCCGCCGGCGGCCGGCGCACCTTCGCTCGTGCCGGCGGACGCGGAATCGGTTCCGCGCGCCGCCCGTTCGATCTCGCGTTCGGCGCTCGGGCGCACCTCGGCGCGCGGCGGATGCCGCGCTTCGGTGCGTGCGGATGCGGCTGCCGGGGCGCGCGCTTCCAGTCTGACAATGAGCTCGTCCTTGGTGAGCTTCGAGTAGCCGCGCAGCCCGCGCGCTTTCGCGAGCGCACGCAGCTCCTTGAGCGTCTTGTTCCTGAGGCTCGGGTCCGACATGCAGACCCGCGATGCTACCGCGCACCCGGCGAACATGAAAGGGCGCAAGACGCCCTACTTAATGATGCGCGGCGATATCGGCGCGGGCGCGCGCATAGAGCGCCGCGTACTCCCGGGCGCTGCGCGCCCAGCTGAAGTCGAGCTGCATCCCGCGCAGCGCCAGCGCACGCCACGCGCGGCGATCGGCATAGAGCGCGAGCGCGCGCTGCACCGCGTGCAGGAGCGCATCGGCTGTCGCCGAGGTGAAGACGAAGCCGGTCGCCGTGCCGTCGGCGAGGTGCTCTGGCGTCGCGTCGACGACGGTGTCCGCCAGGCCGCCGACGCCGTGCACGACGGGCACCGTCCCGTAGCGCAGGCTGTACATCTGATTGAGCCCGCAGGGCTCGAAGCGCGAGGGCATGAGGAAAATGTCCGCGGCGCCCTCGATCAGATGCGCGAGCGGCTCGTCGAAGCCGATGCGGACCGCGAGCTGCTCGGGATAGCGCCGGTGCAGCTCGAGCCACGCGTCGCGATACGCGGCTTCGCCGTCGCCGAGGACGATCATCTGTACGCCGCGCTCGGCGAGGGGAGGCCAGGCGGCGGCCGCGAGATCGAAGCCTTTCTGCTCCACCATGCGTCCGATCATGCCGAGGAGCGGCCGCTCGGGCTCGAGCGGCAGGCGCACGCGCTCCTGCAGCGCGAGCTTGTTCGCCGTCTTGCGCGCGAGCGTTTCGGCCGTGTAGTTCTCGGCGAGGTGCGGATCCGTCGCGGGATCCCAGCGTGCGGTGTCGATGCCGTTGAGGATTCCCGAGAGGCGCTCGGCGCGATGCCGCAGCAAACCGTCCATGCCGGCGCCGAGCTCCGGCGTTTGAATCTCGCGCGCGTAGGTCGGGCTCACGGTGTTGATGCGATCGGCGAACACGAGCCCGCCCTTGAGGAAGCAGAGCTGCCCGTAGAACTCGAGACCGTCGATCGCCCAGAGCTCGGGGGGCAGACTCAGCTCGGCGAACATCGGCGCGGGGAACAGCCCCTGGTACGCGAGGTTGTGGATCGTGAAGACGGTCGCCGGCCGCCCGCGGTCGCGCGCGAGGAGCGCCGGCACGAGCCCCGTCTGCCAGTCGTGGCAGTGGACGACGTCCGGGCGCCAGTCGATCGGCGTTTCGCCCCGCGCGAGCGCGACCGCAACGTAGCAGAGCAGCGCGAAACGCTGTGCGTTGTCGCTCCACGGCTGTCCGTCCGGCGCGAGATACGGATGACCTTCGCGGTCGTACGCCGCCGGATAATCGACCAGCCACAGGTGCACATCGCTTCCGGGAAGCCGGCCTTCGAGCAGCGTCGCCGGGGCGCCGGTGAACGGCACGGGTATCTGCGCGACCGCTTCGAGCGCGCCGGCGGCGCGCTTCGCCCTGCGATACGCGGGCATGAGCACGCGCACGTCGTGGCCGAGCGCGCGCAGCGCGGGCGGCAGACTGCCGCACACGTCCGCGAGTCCGCCGGTCTTCACCAGCGGATGCGCTTCGCTCGTCACGAACAACACGCGATGCATTCGTCACACTACGGCGTTTGCGCGGGTGGTGGCTCGCGCGCGTACTATGGTAAATTCAAAAACCGCGTCGAACGAGTGCTCTGATCAGAACGAGAGCCGAGGAGTCGGGAACGCATCGTGAGCATCGTGCACACCGAACGCTTCGTCAGCCGCCTCACGCGCAACACCTTGGCGCTCATCCTCGCGGGCGGTCGCGGCTCGCGGCTGCAGGACCTCACGAACTGGCGCGCGAAGCCGGCGGTCCCGTTCGGCGGGAAGTTCCGCATCATCGACTTCCCGCTCTCCAACTGCATGAACAGCGGCATCCGCCGCATCGGCGTGCTGACGCAGTACAAGGCGCATTCGCTGATTCAGCACATCCAGAAGGGCTGGGGCTTCCTGCGCGGCGAGTTCGGCGAGTTCGTCGAGCTGCTGCCCGCGCAGCAGCGCGTCGATCCGCCGTCCTGGTACATCGGCACCGCCGACGCCGTGTACCAGAACATGGACATCATCCGCGGGCACGATCCGGATTTCGTGCTCATCCTGGCGGGCGATCACATCTACAAGATGGACTACGGTCCGATG
>DATCLR010000259.1:0-1643 GCA_036563785.1 Burkholderiales bacterium
CTCCCGTGCCGACGGCGCGCGCACGCCTCCCGACGGGTCGCCCGGTTCCGGCGCCCGCACGGTCGCGCAGCGCGGCGCCGCCCGTCATCGCCCCGCGAACCCGATCGAGCCGACGCGTCCATGAATCGTCCACGTTCCGAACCCGCCGCCGACGCCGAAGCGCTGCTGCTGCGCCTGCCGGGCGGGCGCGCCCTCTCGTCGTTCCGCAAGGAGCGCCTGCTGCGCGAAGCGCGCGAGCGGGTGCCGGACCTCGTGGACATCGACGGCCGCTACTGGCATTTCGTTGTGCTCACCGAGCCGCTCAGCGAGAGCGAGACGGCGGCGCTCAAGCGGCTGCTGCGCTACGGGCCGGAGGCGGAAGCGTTCGACACGGCGCCGCGCGGCGAGCTGCTCCTCGTCGTCCCGCGCCTCGGGACCATCTCGCCGTGGTCCAGCAAGGCGACCGACATCGTGCACCGCTGCGGGCTCGCGAAGGTGAAGCGCGTCGAGCGCGGTGTCGCCTGGCACTTGCGCAAGGCGGGCGACGTCCCGCTCACGCCGGAGGAGCGTGCGCGCCTCGCGCCGCTCCTGCACGACCGCATGACCGAGACCGTGGTGGACCGGCCGGTCGCGCTGTTCGAGGACGCGACGCCCGCGCCGCTCGAGGTCATCGACGTGCGCGGCCGCGGGCGCGCGGCGCTCGAAGCCGCGGACCGCGAGCTCGGGCTCGCGCTCGCGCCGGACGAGATCGACTACCTCCTCGAGACGTTCATCCGGCTCGGCCGGAACCCGACGGACGTGGAGCTCATGATGTTCGCGCAGGCGAACTCCGAGCACTGCCGCCACAAGATCTTCAACGCCGAGTGGGTGATCGACGGCAAGCGCGAGGCGCAGTCGCTCTTCGGCATGATCCGCGAGACGCACGCGCGCAGCCCGAAGGGCACGCTCGTCGCGTACAAGGACAACGCCGCGGTGATCGAGGGCGGGCGCGTGCCGCGCTTCTTCAGCGATCCGCAGACCGGGGTCTACGGCTACGTCGAGGAGGACACGCACATCCTCGCCAAGGTCGAGACCCACAACCACCCGACCGCGATCTCGCCGTTTCCGGGAGCCGCGACCGGCTCGGGCGGCGAGATTCGGGACGAGGGCGCCACCGGCCGCGGCGCGAAGCCGAAGGCCGGCCTCACGGGGTTCTCGGTTTCGAACCTGCGTATTCCCGGGCTCGAGCGGCCGTGGGAGAAAGACCACGGCAAGCCCGACCGCATCGCGTCGGCGCTGCAGATCATGCTCGAGGGTCCGATCGGCGGCGCCTCGTTCAACAACGAGTTCGGCCGGCCCAATCTCGCCGGCTACTTCCGCACTTTCGAGGAGGTCGTCGACGGCGAGGTGCGCGGCTACCACAAGCCGATCATGATCGCCGGCGGCATCGGCAACATCCGCGCGCAGCACGTGCACAAGGCGCCGGTTCCGCCGGGCGCGAAGATCGTGGTGCTCGGCGGGCCGGCCATGCTCATCGGTCTCGGCGGCGGCGCGGCGTCGAGCGTGGCGACCGGGGCGAGCGCGGCCGATCTCGACTTCGCCTCGGTGCAGCGCTCGAACGCCGAGATGCAGCGGCGCTGCCAGGAAGTGATCGACCAGTGCTGGGCGCTCGGCGAGGACAACCC
>DATCLR010000272.1:0-7886 GCA_036563785.1 Burkholderiales bacterium
CTCCCGCTCGACCCTCGCTCCAATTCGCGGGAACCTTTTCTCCTCGAGATGCATTTTGTCTGCAGACACCCGAACCGGCTTTACGGCTATCGGGTTTCGCATCTCAAGGAGACTATGGACATGACAGAAATCACATCGACCACGCTCGCGCAACCCTCCCGCCGCCTGTTCCTGTTCGAAACGACGGCCCTCACGCTCTCCGGCACCGCGGTCGCGCTCCTCGCCGGCGCGCCGCGGCTCGTGCGCGCCGCCGCGCACTCGGCGGAGCACGCCGCCGGCGACATCAAGATTCTGAACGCGGCGCTTGCGGCCGAGCGCGAAGCCGTGGCGGCCTACCAGGTGGGCGCGGACAGCGGCCTCTTGAAGAAGGACGTGCTCAAGACGGCCGTTCAGTTCCAGGGCCACCACAAGGCGCACGCGGACGTGCTCGCGGGGACGATCAAGAAGCTCGGCGGCACGGCAGCCGAGCCGCCCTCGAAATACGATCTTCCGGTGGACAAGCTCAAGACCCAGAAGGACGTCCTCGAGTTTGCGGCGAAGCTCGAGCGCGGTGCGGTGACGGCCTATGCCAGCGCGATCCCGAAGTTCGACAACCGCGATCTCTCGCACGCGGCGGCGAGCATTCTCGCCGACGAGGCGATGCACTGGGCGGTGCTGCGGATGACGCTCGGGCTCGACCCGGTGCCGGGGGCGTTCTTCGCGTAAACAGGAGGGAAATCGCGGCCGCGCGGTGGCAACACCTCCGCGCGGCCGTTACCATCGACCACAGGCGAGTCGGGAAACGATGAATGGCTCTGGCAGCGGATGAGCGCCTCGCGCGCGCGGAAGCGGCCGCGCACGCGGCGGACGACGAGCTCGTGGCGCGCCTGCGGGCGGGCGATGCGAGCGCGTACGAGCCGCTCATGCGCCGCTATAACCGCAGGCTCTATCGCGTCGCGCGCAGCATCCTGCGCGACGACGACGCCGCGCAGGATGCGATACAGGAAGCATACGTACGCGCGTTCACGCAGCTCGAGAGCTACCGCGAGCCCGGCAACTTCGGCGCGTGGCTCACGCGCATCGCCGTCAACGAGGCCCTGATGAGACAACGAAAAGACCGGCGGTACACCGCGCTCGAGGGAGTGGACGACACCGACGAGGCGGCCTCGCTGTCGAGCGCGGACGGGACGCCCGAAGACCTCGCCGCGGGCGGCGAGCTTCGCCGGCTGATCGAGGCCGCGGTCGATCGGCTCCCCGACGGCTTTCGCACCGTCTTCATGCTGCGTGCGATCGAGCAGCTGAGCGTCGAGGAGACCGCCGCGTCGCTCGAGATTCCCGTTGCCACCGTGAAGACCCGCTTCCACCGCGCCCGCGCGCTGATGCAGCGCGCCCTGCGCCGCCATATCGAAGCCGCCGGGCTCAAGGCGTTCGATTTCGACGGCCCGCGCTGCGACGCCATCGTCGCGAACGTGCTCGAACGGCTCGGGGTGCGCTGACGGCGCCCGGCCGCCGCAGCGATTCCGGCGCTATCCCGAATAACGTACGATTCGGGGCGCCCGGCCACGCGGGCGAGCCTGATGCTGCACATTTCGGGAGGCCTCCATGCGTCGAATCAGAATGACGATCGGGTCCGTCGTGCTCGAAGCCGAACTCTTCGACACGCCGACGGCCGATGCGATCTGGAACGCGCTGCCCTTCACGTCGCGGGCGCAGACCTGGGGCGAAGAGGTGTATTTCGCGACCCCGGTGTCGGTGGAGCGGGAGCCGGACGCGCGCGACGTGGTGCAGGCCGGCGAACTCGCGTTCTGGGTCGAGGGCGATTCGATCGCGATCGGCTTCGGCCCCACGCCCGTGTCGCGCGGCGACGAGATCCGCCTCGCGGCGCCGACGAACATCTGGGGCAAGGCGCTCGGCGACGTGAAGCAGCTTCGCACCGTGCGCGCGGGCGCTCCCATCCGGGTGGAAAAGGTCGAGTAGCCGCCGAGCGGCGGGAATCGGTTCGCCCGGGCCTGCACGCCCTACGGCGATTTCTTGTGCGTTTTCACGACGCTGCCGTCGGGATCGACGTAGCAGCTGACCTCGAACGTCACCTCCCCGCCGTCCGCGCCCATCTGCCCGACGCGCACGCCCTCGACGTAATGCGCACCCTGCGTGGCGTGGACCGCGCCGCGTGCCACGATGCGCGCATACGCCGGCTGCTCGGCGGCCGCGAGCGCGGCCTTGTGGCAGGCTTCACGCGCCCGGTACTCGTCCGGATGCAGCAGCCGGTCGCGCGCATCGCGCAGCGCGGGCACCCGGTCGCTCAGGATCATGAGCACGATCGCCGCGAAGACGAGCGGCGCTATGACGCGCGCCGGCCGCAGGCGCCTTCGCGGGGCCGGACCGGGGGACGATTCGGGAGGCTGACGCATGTCCGGCATTCTAGGGGCCCGTCGCGGCGCGACGCATCTTCCCCGCCCCGCCGTTTCCGCGTTCCGGCGTACCCACTTACCGGTCGGTCGATCCCCTTGGCCCGATTTGTGCTTCTCCTTTCCCGGGCGGTGCCGCCGCCATTCCGGGGAGGGCAGGCGGCTGCCTCCAAAACAGCGCCTGCGCATGGCCCGGCGCCGCCTGCTTCTACCTTTTGTTTTGTTTCCTCGACTGTCCGCCTTGGGATGTGCCGGTCGCGCGCACTCGCGCCGCGGCCCACGATGGGTGCGGCTTCCCGCCGGCCTGCACGTGCCCGGGAGCGAAGCTATCGACGGAAGCTGAACCCGCGGGAACCGCCGATCGAAGGCGCCGCGAATGACCGGCCGCCCGTAGCCGGACTACCGACGGACCTGGGCACGCTGAACGACCGCGGCTGCACGCGCGGCGCGATACCGGAGGGCGGGCGCGGGCCGACGCCAGGCTGCGCCAGCCGCTGCGCCGTCTGAGCCGGTGAGATCGCCCGCGGCGCGCTCACGCGCGGCTGAATCGCACGCGCTGCCGGCTGAAGCTGCGCCTGGCCGCGCGTCACTCCGCGCACGATCGGCGCGTGGATGCGCGTGGATGCCTGCACGCCTGCTGCGCCCCGGTTCCAGATCCGCATGTGCCCCGATCCGGCCCGATCCGCACTCAGGCGCTGGCGTCCGTCGTGCGGCCGCACGAACCTCGGCGGCTGCGCTCCCGGCGGCTTCGCCAGACGATCCGGCCGCATGCCGAGGCGGTCCTGACGCGGCCCGAGCCGCCCGATGCCGGGCGGCCCGCCGTCGTGCCGGCCCAGCTCGCGCCCGAAGTGACGGTCGCCCTCGCGCAGCCGCCCGTGGAGTGCACCGCCTTTCCCGACGTGCCCGTCACGCGCATGGCCATCGTGCGGCCACTTGCCGGAGGCGCGCCGGATGAAGCCACCGTGCGGCGGCGCGAATGCGCGCCGCACGTCCGGATGCCGATACTTCACGCCGTGGCGATGGCGCGGGTCGTGACGCCAGATCCGATGCGGGTACTTGAAGTGCGGATGCTTGAAGTGCGGAGGGTGCTTGTGCACGACGTCCTTGTGGACGTGCACGATGTGGACGTGATGGTGCGGCCAGTCCCAGAAGCCGAAGAAGAACCGCGGACCGACGAACACGCCCACGCTCCAGAAGAAGCCGCTGCCGGCAACCGGGTAGTAGCCGGGCCACGGCGCCCAGTACACCGGCGGATAGGCGGGCCACCACCACGTGCCGTACACGACGCGCGGATCGTAATAGGGCACGTACACCACTTCGGGGTTCGCCGGCTCGATCACGATATGATCGCCGCGGCGCTCGACGCGGTAGTACTGGTTCGAGCGCAGCGTCCCGGCGTCGTAGGCACGCTTGCGCAGCTTCTGCACCGTGTCCATGACGAGCGCCCGATGCGCGAGGAACGCATCGCCCAGATCGCGCGTCCACTCGAGCTTCTCGTCCATCATCTGCAGGACCTGCGGGAACGCGACGAGCGACTTCACGCTCGGGTCCCAGCTCTTCCCTTCCACCGCCTTCACCGCCTCCGCGCCGCTCAGTCCCGGATTCGCGCGCGACCAGCGCGCCGCCTCCACGACCTCGAGCGGATAGGTCGCGGCCATGAGGATCTGCGACAGGAGTCCGTCGGGATAGAGCGCGATCGGCGCAAGGAGCTGATCGAGCTCGGCCTGCGAGAAGTAGCGGTCGCCGTCCTGCGATGCTTCGGCGGCCGCTTCGTCCGGCCCATCGACGCCGCCGCCCGGCTCGCTGCGGTTCTCCGGCTGGCCCGGTTCGGGAGGCGCCGGCTGCTCCTGGGCGAGCACCGGCGCCACGCACAGTAAGAGCGCGAGTTGCAGGGCCAGGATGAACGTCGCCTTCGTTCTCACCTGCGCGCGCCTCGGCTTCGGGCAGGCCTGCCGGCTGCAGGCCGATAACCGTTAGACAAGAGAAACACCGATGTTCGGCGGCCTGGGGACTACAACGGCCGACCCGGAAATAGGATGACGCGCGCCGGCGGCGCTTCGGCCGCAGGGCGACGAGCGGCCGAAAGCGGCGACCAAAGCCCCTACCGGACGTATGCAATCCGACCCAAGGTTGATCGCCGTTTCGGGGCGAAAAACGACCGAGCCGCGAGCCGGCCTCGTTCAGTTCACCGCGCGCGGCCGCGCACCGACGAGACGGCGCGCCAGGCTGCCGACATCGGCCGCGACCGCGAGCGCCGAGGGAATCGTGAAGAGCGAAATGAACGTCGAGAACGCGAGACCCCAGCCGAGCGCGAGCGCCATGGGCGCGACCATCGGGTCGTAGCCGCCCCAGCCGTAGGCGGTCGGAAGCAGCCCGACCACCGTCGTCGTCGCCGTCACGATCACGGCGCGCAGCCGCCGGCGGCCCGCCTGGACGATCGCTTCGTGGAGCGGCACGCCCGCATCCCGCGCCTCCTTGATGAACGACAGCAGCACGATCGCGCTGTTCACGACGACGCCCGAGAGCGCGACGGTGCCCATCGTCGACATGAACGAGAGCGGCAGCGGCTGCCAGAAGTTGTGCAGCCAGAACGCGAGCACGACGCCGACCAGCCCGAACGGAATCGCGAGCATGACGATCAGCGGGTAGCCGAGGTTGTTGAACTGTATCGCCAGGATGAAAAAGATCGCGATCGCGGCGAACGCGAACGAGACCATCAGGTTCCGGAACGATTCCTGGTTCTTCTCGGCCTCGCCGCCGTAGTTCACGCGCACGCGCCCGGCGGCGTCGCCGAGCCATTCGGGCTCGCGCTCGGCGACGAGACGGTTGATGGCGACGCTCGTGATCACCGCGGAGTCGACGTCGGCGACGACGCGCAGCACCCGCTGCCCGTTCTTGTGGCGGATGGCGGTGAAGCCCGGGTGCTCCTCGAGCCGCCCGATGCGCTCGAGCGGCACGAGGCCGCCGCGCTGGTTCGGAATCAGCAGGCGGCGCAGATTCTCGATCTCGTCCGGCCCGCCCTGCGGATAGCGGATCGTCACGTCCACTTCCTGCGTGCCCTGGCGCACCGTCGACACCACCCAGCCGTCGACCGCGGCGCGCACGTGCTGCGCCGCGGTCTGCAGATCGACGCCGGCGTAGGCCGCGCGGGCGCGGTCGAGCACGACGTGCAGCTCCGCGTTCCCGGCCTTGATGCCGCTGTCGACGGAGAGCACGCCGGGAACGTCCTGCAGCATCGCGATGAGCCGCTCGGCCGCCGCGGTCGCCGCGGCCTCGTCGTGCCCCGAGATCTCGACTTCGAGCGCGCGCCCGGTCGGCGGTCCGGGGACGATCTCGGTGAACGCGAGCTCGAGATCGGGGAAGAGCGGCGGCAGCTCCTTCGTCATGCGGCGCATGTCGTCCATCGCGTCGTGCTCCGGGCGCTTGACCGCCGGCGTGTAGAGCACGCGGATCTGTCCGAAGCGGCTCCCGCGCTGCGTGAGCGCATCGGCCTCGTCGATCGCGATCTCGCCCGTGGCGACGACCGTCGCCTGCAGGTACTGCGGGTCGATGCGCGCCCGAATCTCTTTGTCGACCGCGCGCATGATGCCGCGCATCTCGTCGAGGCCGGTGCCCGCGGGCGCCGTCACGCGCACGATGAACTGATCGACCGCGACCGGCGGAAACAGCTGAAACGGCATGGCGCGCGCGAGAAAAATGGCGCCGACGAGCAGCGCGATCGAGAGCCCGAGCGTGACGGCGCGATAGCGCAATGCGGCGGCGAGGAGGCGCGCGTACCCCTCCTCGAGGCGCACGAGCCAGCGGCGCTCGGGCGGGTGCTTGCGCGGGTCGGTGACGGCCGCGACGTGCGACGGAAGCATCAGGAACGATTCGAGCCAGGAGAGCAGGAGCAGCACGATCACGACCAGCGGAATCGCCCAGACGAACTTGCCGATGAGGCCCGTCATGAAGGCGAGCGGCAGGAACGCGACCACGGTGGTCATCACCGTCGTCGTCACCGGCCCGAGCACTTCCATCGTGCCCTTGACCGCGGCCTCGCGCGGCGAGAGCCCCCGCTCCATGTGGTAGGTGATGTTCTCGCCCACCACGATCGCGTCGTCGACCAGCATCCCGAGCACCATGATGAAGCCGAAGAGCGAGATCAGGTTCAGCGTGACCCCGCAGAGGTAGAGCACGTACAGCCCGCCGAAGAAGATGATCGGGAGACCCCACGTCGTGGTGAGCGCGACCGACGGCCGCAGGAACAGCATGAGCGTCACGAGCACGAGCACCACGCCGACCACGCCGTTGCTCGTGAGCACGCTCAGACGCAGCCGCGTGAACTCCGACAGGTCTTCGAACTTCTGAACGCGGACGTCGGTGCCGTAGCGCTCGGGAACGGTCGCGAGGTAGCGGTCCACCTCGTCGACAGTGGCGATGATGTCGGCGTCGGCTTTCTTGAGCACCAGCATGGTGATGCCCGGCTCGCCGCTCACGTCGAAGTAGCGCCGCGCCTCCTCGAGCGTGTCGGTGACGGTCGCCACGTCGCCGAGGCGGATGCCGCCGCCCTCCTCGTTCGCGCGCAGCACGATCGCCGCCGCGTCCGCGGCGTCGCGCAGCTCCCCCGCCACCCGCACCTGCTTGGCGCCGGTCGCGGTCACGACCTCGCCGCCCGGCGCGTTCACGTTCCAGGCCGCGAGCGCCGCCGCGATCTCGCCCGCCGAGATGCGGTGCCGCCGCATGCGCTCGGGGTCCACGGTGACGCGGATCTCGGCCTTGCGGTAGCCCTGAATGATCACCTTGGCCACACCCGGAAGCTCGAGCAGGTCGTCGCGGATCCGGTCGCCGATCCGCTTGATCTCGAGCGGCGTGCGCGGCGCGCCGATCGCGAGCCGCATGATCGGAATGAGCGAGCTCTCGATCTCGGTCACGAACGGCTCGTTCGGGAGATCGCGCGGGAGGTCCGCGCGCTCGACCGCGAGCTGCACGTCGGACACGATGCGGCCGCGGTTGGGCGCGTCCGGATCGAGCTCGAGCGTGATGCGCCCGGAGCCCGGGAACGAGATCGAGAGCATGGTGTCGATGCCGCTCAGGCGCTTGAGCTCCTGCTCGATCGGGGTGATGACGAGCTTCTCGATCTCCGGCGGTGTCGCGCCCGGATACGTCACGTCGATCGAGATCAGATCGAGCTCCACGTTCGGGAACGCCTCGCGGTTCATCGCGAACGCGGCATAGAGCCCGATCGCGACCACGAAGATCGAGACCAGGTTGACCGCGAGGCCGTGCTCGACGAGGTAGCGGACGACGGCTCTCACCGCGGCGCCTCCGGCGGGAGCGGGGGCAGCGTGACGTCGGCCCAGAGCGCACCGCTCAGGCGCGCGAGCTCGACCCGCCGGCGGGCGAGCTCGATCGTCTGCTGCGCGACCGCGAGCGCCGCCACCTCGTAGTCGTTCTCGAACTGGATCAGCTCGGCGGTGTCCGCGCGCCCGGTGCGGTAGCGCTGCGTCGCTTCCTCGAGCT
>DATCLR010000010.1:0-23724 GCA_036563785.1 Burkholderiales bacterium
TCTCGCCGCTACCGCGCTGCGATGGCTGCTCGATCCGCTCATCGAGGACAAGTATGCGTGGTCGTTCTACTACCTGCCGGTGCTCGCGGTAACCGCGTACTGGGGTCTTCCGGCGGGCATCGTCGCCTTGCTGCTCGGCGCCTTCGCCGGCATCGTGCCGCTCATCCCGGTGGAGAACCGGCCCGGTCTGCATCCCAACGACATCGTCGGCCTCGCGATCTACCTCGTCGTCGGCACCGTCGTCATGTGTGTGGCCGCGCGTCTGCACCGCGAAATCGGCGCGATGGCCGAGCGCCGCCGGACGCTCGAGCACGAGATCGCGCAGCGCCGGCAGGCCGAGCGCGACAAGCAGCGGCTGAACGACGAGCTCCGCCGCCGCATCCAGGAATTCGACCTGCTCTGGGAGAAGACCGAGGTCGGCATCGCGTTCGCGCGCGATCCCGAATGCCGCGTGGTGCTCGCGAACCCGGCGCTGCGCCGCATGCTGCAGGTCGACGACGCCCGCAACGTCTCGCTCGCGGAAGAGAACCGGGCGAATCTCCCCTATCGCGCGCTGCGCGCCGGCCGCGAACTGGCCGCCGAGGAGCTGCCGCTGCAGCGGGCAGCCCGCACCGGGGAGCCCGTGCTGGACGAGGAGATCGAGCTTCGCCGCGCGGACGGCAGCACGCTCATCACGCTCGTCAGCGCGATGCCGCTGTTCGACCGGGACGGCAAGGTCTACGGCTGCTTCGCGACCCTGGTCGACATCACCGAGCGCAAGCGCTTCGAGGAAGCGCTGCGGCGCGGCGAGGCGCGCGAGCGCGCGCGGGCGCAGGAGATCGCCGCCGTCATGGAGGCGGTTCCCGCGGTGGTGTTCCTCGCGGAGGATCCCGACTGCCGCGTGATCCGCACCAACCGCGTGGGGCGCGATCTGCTGCGCCTGCCGGAAGGCGCGAACGCGTCCAAGTCCGCACCCGAGGCGCCTACTGCGTTTCGCGTGCTCCAGGGCGGCCGCGAGCTCGCCCCGGAGGAACTGCCGGTGCAGCGCGCCGCGCGCGGCGAAACGATCGAGAACTTCGAGGAGGACGTGGTTTTCGACGACGGTACCGTCCGCCACCTGCTCGGCAACGCCGTGCCGCTGTACGACGAGGACGGCCGTCCGCGCGGTGCAGTCGCGGCATTCATCGACATCACCGAGCGCCAGCGCGCCGAGGACGCGCTGCGCATGGCGGACCAGCGCAAGGACGAGTTCCTGGCGACGCTCGGGCACCAGCTGCGCAACACGCTCGCGCCGATCAAGAGCGGCATCGACATCATCCGCAAGCACCTGAACGACGAGCGCCGCCGCGCCTGGGCGATCGAGGTGGTCGACCGCCAGCTGCACCAGCTGAGCCGCATCGTCGACGACCTGCTCGAGCTCGCGCGCGTCGCGACGGGGCGCGTGGCGCTGCGGCGCGAGCCGACGCCGCTGTCGGTGCTCGTGTCGCAGGCAGTGGAAACGGTGCGGCCGCTGATCGCGCGCAAGGGGCAGCGGCTGCACGTCGAGCTACCCTCCGAGCCGGTAGTGCTCGACGTCGACGGCGCCCGTCTGGTCCAGGTCCTCACCAACCTGCTCGACAACGCCTCGCGCCACACGCCGCGCGGCGGCATGATTGCGATCGGCGCCGTGGTGCGCGGCGAGCACGTGCAGCTGCGGGTGCGCGACAGCGGCGACGGCATCGATCCGCGGGAGCTGCCGCGCGTGTTCGAGATGTTCCGCCGCGTCGGGCAGGCGAACGGCCACGGCGGGCTCGGCGTCGGGCTCGCGTTCGCGCGGCGCATCGTCGAGCTGCACGGCGGCACCATCAGCGCGCACAGCCCGGGGCTCAACCGCGGCAGCGAGTTCCGCATCGAGCTGCCGCTCCCGGCGGGCGCGCTCCTCGCGCGCGACGAGCCGCCGCCCCCGCCCGTCCGCCTGCGCGCTTCCGCGCCGCGGCGGATCCTGATGATCGACGACAACCGCGACGCGGTCGACAGCATGGCGGAGCTGCTCCGCCTCCACGGCCACGAGGTCCGCTGCATTTACACCGGCAACGAGGCGCTGCGCGGCGCGCTCGAGTTCGCGCCGGACGTGGTCCTGCTCGACATCGATATGGCCGATGCGAGCGGCTACCAGATCGCGCAGGAATTTCGCAGCAATCAGAAGCTGCGCACGCTGCCGCTGGTGGCGGTGACCGGCTACGGGCGCGCGGCCGACAAGGAGCAGGCGCTGCACGCGGGCTTCGACGCCCACTTCACCAAACCCGCGCGGCTCGAGGAGCTGCTCGACTACCTCGCGTCGCTGCCGCCGCGGCGCGCCGCGCACGAAGCGACGGCGGAGCACGCCGGCGCGCGCTGACCGCGGCCGGCCGCGCGCTCACACGACGCCGGCGGCGCGCAGCGCCTCGATCTCGACGGTGTCGAGCCCGAGCCGTTCGCGCAGCACCTCCTCGGTATGCTGCCCGAGGAGCGGCGGCGGCGCGAGCGGCCGCGCCTCGATCGAGCGGAGCTTGAGCGGCGATCCGGTCATGCGCAGCGTCCCGATCGTCGGGTGCTCCGTCTCGACCAGCATCCCGCGCGCGAGCACCTGCGGGTCGGCGAACACGCGATCGAGTGTGTTCACGGGCGCGGCGGGGACCTCGGCCTCTTGCAGCCGCTCGAGCCAGTAGGCGGCCGGCTGTGTGGCGAAGTGCTGCTCGAGCAGCGGCAGCAGCACCGCGCGCCGCTCGACGCGCTGCGGGTTGGTACGAAAGCGCTCGTCGGCCGCGAGATCCGGTCGCTCGATCGCGCGGCAGAAGCGCTGCCACTGGCCGTCGTTCCCGACCGCGACCACGAAGTACTCGTCCGCCGCCCGGAACGCCTGGTACGGCACGATGCTCGCGTGCGCGTTGCCGTAGCGTTTGGGCGGCTGGCCGGTGACGAGGTACGACGAGGCGACGTTCGCGAGCCACGAGACCGTCGCATCGAGGAGCGAGATATCGATGCGGTCGCCGCGTCCCGTGCGCTCGCGGGCCGCGAGCGCCGCGAGGATCGCCGTCGCCGCATACAGCCCCGCAGTGATGTCGGAGATCGCTACGCCCACCTTCATCGGCTCGCCGTCGGGCTCCCCGGTGATGCTCATGACGCCGCCCATCGCCTGCACCAGCAGATCGTAGCCCGGCCGGTCCCGATACGGCCCGTCCTGACCGAAACCGCTGATGCTGCAGTAGACGAGACGGGGATTGCGCGCGCTCAACGCCTCGTAGCCGAGCCCGAGCTCATCGAGCGTGCCGGGGAGCAGGTTCTCGACGAGCACGTCGCTCTGCGCGGCCAGCTCGGCCGCGATCTCCCGCCCGCGGCGGGACTTGAGGTTCAGCGTAATGCTCTTCTTGTTCCGGTTGCAGGCGAGGTAGTAAGCGCTCTCGCCGCCCACGAACGGCGGTCCCCAGTGGCGCGTATCGTCCCCGGAACCGGGCCGTTCGACCTTGATCACCTCGGCGCCGAGGTCGCCGAGGAGCATGGTGCAGTGCGGGCCGGCGAGCACGCGCGAAAGGTCGAGCACGCGGATATGAGCGAGCGGCAGCGGCATGGCAATGCGACACGATTGATCGTGGAGCGTACCAGCGTCGCCGCGGGAACGCCACGCACGCCGATGCGGAACGCCCGGCGCTACGCCACCGCCGCCCCCGGCGAGCGCTCGCGCCGACGGCCTCCGGGCGAGAACGCGCCGGCTGAGCGCCGCCGCAAGACCCGGAAAGACTCCCGCTCCACCGCCGCCCGAGACGGCGTATAGTGCGCGCATGCTGCTGCTCTTCCTCGCCGCGCTTCACCTCATCGCGCTCGGCCTCGGCCTCGGCGCCGCGGTCCAGCGGGGGACGGCGCTGCGCGAAACGCCGGATGCGCGCTCGCTGCGGCGCGTGTTTCTCGCCGACACCCTTTGGGGATCGCCGGGGCGCTCTGGATCGTGACGGGGCTCTGGCGCTACCTGGGCGGCTTCGATAAGGGTACGGCGTACTACAACGGCAACGCGCTCTTCCATACGAAAATGGCGCTGCTCGGGCTCGTCCTCGTACTCGAGCTGCTGCCCATGATCAAGCTGATCGGCTGGCGCATCGCGGCGGCGGTTCGCCGGCGGCCGTGGCGGCTCCTGCGACCGCGCGGCGGCTCGCTCCCGTCAGCCACGTGCAGGCGCTGCTCATCGTTGTCATGGTGTTCGTCGCCGTCGCCATGGCACGCGGCTACGGCGCCTGACTTCCCGTGCAGTCCTCACCTCGGTAGAGCGCCCTAGGGTCTTCACCAGTTACGCCGGCGGCTGCCGGCCGCGAGAATGGCGGCCAAACAAACTTCAGCGGGAGGTTCGGCCTTGGAGCCCGCCACGCCGCAGGCGCTCGCGGGGCTGCTGCGACGCGACGGCGCACGGCTCGTCGCCGCCTGGGAGGACGAGCTCGCACGACAGATGCCCGCCGGCGGCGGCCGGCTGCGCGCGCTGCTGCCGGACATGCTCGATGAGCTCGCGCGCGAGCTCGACCGCCCTCGGGACGCGCCGCACAGTCCGCCACGTTACTCATCGAACGCAATCGAGCCCGAGCTGCCGGAGCTCGTCCGCGAGTATGCGCTGCTGCGCCGAACGATCCTGGCACACGCGGAGGCGAACGCTCTCGCGCCCGTCGGCGAAGCGAGGCGCGTCGTAGACGCCTTCATCGACAGCGGCGTCGAACGCGCCGCGCAGGCGTACATCGAGCGCCGCGACGCCGCGGAGAAGGAGCGGCGCAACGAGTACGTCCAGTTCATCGTGCACGACCTGCGCTCGCCGCTCTCGGCGATCTACTATGCGATAGCTCTCGCGGAGCGCGAGCTCGGGCAGACGGACACCGGCGAGCGGGTGCGCACGATTCACGACGCCATCAGGCGCAACATCGAGCGCATGCGCGGTCTGATCGTGAAGCTGCTGCTGGAGGAGCGCAATCTCGCGACACCGCCGAATCCCGACATCGTGCGCTCGCGCATCGAGCTCGCACGCCTCGTCGAGGGCGCGATCGACGCGCTCCGGTCGCTCGCGACCGGCAGCGGCGTCGAGCTCGCGAACGAAGTACCGCCGGACATCGTTCTCGACGGCGACCCCGATCTGCTCGAGCGTGCGCTGCAGAACCTGGTCACGATCGCGATCGAGCACTCGCCGAAGGGGTGCGTGCGGGTCGGCGCGGCGCGCCGCGAGGGCACGATCGAGTGCCGGGTGCAGGACAACGGCCGCGGGATACCGCCGGAGCTCGTCGAGCGGGCGTTCGCGCAGACCGCCGCGCCCCGGCGCGGCGCCGAGCTCGGCCTCGCGGTCGCCCGGCGGGTGGTGGCGGCGCACGGCGGCGACATCGCCGTCGAAAGCGCGCCGGAAGCGGGCGGCACCATTGTACGCTTCACGCTTCCGGCGGAGTGACCGGGGCCGCACGCGCGTTGTTCCGCCGCTGTCGGAACGCCGGTATATTTCGGTTTCGCCCGAAACGCCGCCGGCGCGCACGCGACGGCCGCGCGCCGCGCGGCGCTCGAACCGGGGAGGTTTCCCGAGCAGCTGCCGCGGACGGCGCCGGCGTCGATGCCGGCGGGGGTCCGCATGCACGCGAGCCGACGGAGTTCGCGCGGATGAGAGCCTCGAGAACGATCGAATCCGGGAAGGAGACGGCCGAGCGCGCGGGCGGACTGCCGCGCATCGTCGTGATCGGCGGCGGCGCGGGCGGCCTGGAGCTCGTCAGCCGCCTCGGCCGTCGCCTCGGGCGCCGGCGCCGCGCGCACATCACCCTGATCGACTCGTCGCTCACGCACCTCTGGAAGCCGCTGCTGCACGAGGTCGCGGCGGGCACGCTCGACTCCTACGAGGACGCGCTCGAATACCTGGCGCAGGCGCGCTGGCGCCATTTCGAGTTCCGTCTCGGCCGCTTCGAAGGGCTCGACCGCGAGCGCAAGCTCGTGCACCTCGCGCCGACCCTCGACGAGAACGGCGAGGTGATCATTCCCGCGCGCACCGTTCCCTACGACCTGCTCGTGATCGCGATCGGCGCCGTCACCAACGATTTCGGCATTCCCGGCGTGCGCGAGTACTGCGCGTTCCTCGACAACCGCGAGCAGGCCGACCGCTTCCAGCAGCGGCTGCTCGCGACGTACATGCGGGCGCAGAGCCAGGGCGTGCCGCCCGGCAGCGCCCTGCTCAACGTGGGGATCGTCGGCGCCGGAGCCACGGGCGTCGAGCTCGCGGCCGAGCTGCACCATACCGCGCGCCAGTTTGTGCGCTACGGCTTCGACCGTATCGAGCCCGAGCGCGACGTCCGGATCACGCTGATCGAAGCCGCCGACCGGATCCTCCCGGCGCTGCCGAAGCGCATCGCCGATCGGGCCGCGCGGGAGCTGGAGAAACTGAACGTCACGATTCACACGGGCAAGCGCGTGACGCGGGTCACGCCGAACGGCCTGTACATGCACGACGGCACCTTCGTGCACGCCGCGCTCAAGGTCTGGGCGGCGGGCATCAAAGCGCCCGACTTCCTGAAAGATATCGGCGGCCTCGAAACCAACCGTCTGAACCAGCTCGTCGTGCGCCAGACGCTGCAGACCACGCGCGACGACGACATCTTCGCGCTCGGCGACTGCGCGAGCTGCCCGCGTCCCGGCTACGACCGGCCGGTGCCGCCGACGGCGCAGGCGGCGCACCAGCAGGCGTCGCTGCTCGCGCGCTCGCTCGAGCGTCGGCTCGAGGGCAAGCCGCTGCCGAACTACGTGTACCGCGACTACGGCTCGCTGGTCTCGCTCAGCGAGTACACCACCGTCGGCAACCTCATGGGCAATCTCGGAGGAAACATCTGGCTCGAAGGCTGGATCGCGCGCATGGTGTACCGGATGCTCTACCGCCTGCACCAGCGCGCGCTCTACGGCAGCCTGCGCACTTTCCTGCTCGCGCTTTCCGACTTCCTGACGCGGCCGACGAGGCCGCGCACCAAGCTGCACTGACCGTCGTTCGACGACGATCGCGCCGGCACACGATGCCCGGCGATGCCGAAGAACGGGAGAGGTTACGGGGAAACGCCCTTGGCGACCGGCCTCCCGGCACCACGGCAGCGTGTCGTCGGCACCGGACAGGAATCGTCGCCGCCGACGGCGGAATGCGTCACCGACGGCAGTTCGGCTAGAACTCGGCCAACCGCAGCTTGAGCTGGAAAAACACCAGCGGCACCGTCTTCGGATCGACGCGGGGCACGTACGTCGCGTTGACCGAGAACGTCTTCGTGCCGAACGAGAACGCCGGCAACACGCCGGGGAACGGATCGCCGTCCTTGTATCCCTTGCGGGTCATCAGAAAGGCGACGAGCCCGAGGTCCGCGTGCCAGCCGTCGGCGCGCCCGCCGAAGTGAAACCGGCGCAGCGCACCGCCGCCCGCATAGTACGACGGGTTCTCGTTCGAGTCATCGAACCAGGCGGCCGTGACGAACGGCACCCACCCTTCCGGCGTTTCGCTCCACTCGTACTGAAAGCCCGCGCCCCAGTTGTCTTCGTTGTACCGGACGTTCGAACGCTTGTCGAAGTGGATGGCCTTCCCGTTGATGAGCAGGTGCATCTCGTCCGCGCGCGCGGCCGCGCCCGAAACCACGAGCAGGACAACGAGCATCGAGAGAGCGACGAAGAGCGTGCGGCGGCCGCCGTCCGCGGATGCGTGCGCGCCGTGCCCCACGGCGCTGATTCTCTCCGTATCCATCGTTCGCCCTTCGTCGTTCCCCTTCGCGGGCCATGCTGCCTGATGCCGATTCACGTCCGCCGGCAGCCGAGCACGGTCCGGCGCGGCACGGCGCCCGCGGCGATCCGCTCCTGACCCGCTACTCGAGAAGATAACCGGTGAGCTTACGCCCCTGGCTTCTCGGCCGGGGCTCCCCCCATTTGGCACGTGTCGTAAGTCGTCCCGGCGAGGAAAGTGCAACGACCATGCCAACTGCGCGGGCGCGATATTCACGCCCGACGGCGAGCGTGCCAACGGCAGGAGAGCTATGGAGAGGACTCGCTTGAGGCGAGCCAGGCTTCGAAGTCGCGGAGCGCCTGCTCGTAAAGAGGCCGGAGCTCGGGTGCCGCCGCCGGCCCGGATGCACTGGCCAGCGCCTCGCGATAAAGGCGCAGCGTACGCTGCACCCATTCGCGCGTCGCCGCGGCACCGTCGCGCTGCAGGAGGAACTCGATGCGGTGGCGCTCGTCGGTCACGGCGCCGATCATGGGGCCTCCGCGCGCCGTTTCCTATCGGTCGAATACCGGACCCTGTGCACTCAGTGCTCGCGCGTCGCCCGAAACACGACCTGCGGCCAGCGCTCCATCGTGAGCTTGAGGTTGACCAGCGACGGCGCGAGATAGACGAGGTGGCCGGCGCGGTCCGTGGCGAGGCGCGGCTCGTACTGCGCACGGAACTCCTTGAGGTCGGCCGGCTCGATCTCGATCCAGCGCGCCGTCGCGACGTCCACCGGCTCGTAGCGGCACTCGACGCCGTACTCGTGCTTGAGGCGCCAGGCCACCACGTCGAACTGCAGCGCCCCGACCGCCCCGAGGATGAGGTCGTTCCCGATCAGCGGCCGGAACACCTGCGTCGCCCCCTCCTCGCTCAGCTGATCGAGCCCCTTCTGCAGCGCCTTCATCCGCAGCGGATCCGCGAGCATCACGCGACGGAAGAGCTCCGGCGCGAAGTACGGAATGCCGGTGAACTTGAGCGCCTCGCCCTCGGTGAACGTATCGCCGATCTGGATCGTGCCGTGGTTGTACAGCCCGATGATGTCGCCCGCGCAGGCCTCCTCGATCGCCTCGCGCTCGCGCGCCATGAACGTGATGGCGTTCGCCACCTGCACTTCGCGCCCGAGGCGCACCTGAAAAATGCGCATCCCCTTCGTATAGCGGCCCGAGGTCACGCGCAGGAACGCGATGCGGTCGCGGTGCTTCGGGTCCATGTTCGCCTGGATCTTGAACACGAAGCCCGTGAATCGCTCCTCGTCCGGCGCGACGACGCGCGTGCCGCCGTCGCGCGGGCGCGGGCCGGGTGCGTAGGCGACGAACGCGTCGAGCAGCTCGCGCACGCCGAAGTTGTTCAGGGCCGAACCGAAGAACACCGGCGTCTGCCGCGCCGCGAGGTACGCCTCGACGTCGAAGGGGTCCGCCGCGCCCTTCAGCAGCTCCACCGAATCGCGCAGCTCCCGCGCCTGCTCGCCGAGCACCTCGTCGAGGAACGGGTTGTCGAGACCGCGGATGACCGTCCCCTCCTGCGCGCGGCTGCCCTGGCCCGGGCTGTAGAGGTGCACGCTGTCGTGCAGCAGGTGGTACACGCCCCTGAACCGGCGGCCGCCGCCGATCGGCCAGGTGACGGGGGCGCAGCGGATCCTGAGCACGCGCTCGATCTCGTCGAGCAGCTCCATCGGATCGCGCCCTTCGCGGTCGAGCTTGTTGACGAACGTCATGATCGGCGTGTCGCGCAGGCGGCACACCTCCATGAGCTTGACGGTACGCTCTTCCACGCCTTTGGCGCTGTCGATCACCATGAGCGCCGAATCGACCGCCGTGAGCGTGCGGTACGTGTCCTCGGAGAAATCCTCGTGGCCCGGCGTGTCGAGCAGGTTCACGATGTAGTCGCGGTAGGGGAACTGCATGACCGACGAGGTCACGGAGATGCCGCGGCTCTTCTCGAGCTCCATCCAGTCGGACGTCGCGTGGCGCGCGCTCTTGCGGCCCTTCACGGTGCCGGCGAGCTGGATCGCGCCGCCGTAGAGGAGCAGCTTCTCGGTCAGGGTTGTCTTGCCCGCGTCGGGGTGGGAGATAATGGCGAACGTGCGCCGGCGGCGGATTTCGTCTGCGAGGTTCATGGGTATTCGCCGGAAAGCGCGCGATTATACCGGAACGCTTCCGCCCGGAGTCGTCCGGCGGAGGCATCGACGTCCAGCCCGGAGGGACAACACATGGAACGAACCGCATCGGCCGTCTGGAGCGGCGGTCTGAAGGACGGCAAGGGCACGCTTTCGGCGGCGAGCGGCGTGCTCGCGGAAACGCCGTACTCGTTCGCCACGCGCTTCGAGTCGAGTCCCGGCACGAACCCGGAAGAGCTGATCGGCGCCGCGCACGCCGGCTGCTTCTCCATGGCGCTGGCGGGCCAGCTCGAGCGAGCCGGCATGAAGCCCGAGCGCATCCGGACCACGGCGACGGTCACCCTCGAGACGGGGGCCGGCGGCCCGGCGATCACCGCCGTCCACCTGGAGGTCACGGCCAGGGTTCCCGGAGCGGCCCGCGATGCGTTCATGAAAGCCGCGAACGACGCCAAGACCGGCTGCCCGGTTTCCAAGGTGCTGAACGCGAGCATCACCATGGACGCGCGGCTCGAAGCGTAGCCGCGACCCGGCGGAACCGGCGGGCCGGTGCAGGGCCGGCGGGCCGGTCGCGGTCTTCGCGCGCGGCTACTAATATTCGAACGCCGGGACCTGCAATCGACCATACCGATAATGACGCTGACCGAGGCGCGCCGCGCCCTCGCCCGCTTCACCTGGGATACGGATCCCCGCACCCGACCGCGCCCGATCGCGGCGCTGATCGGCGCGCTGCGCGTGGCCGCCGTGGTGGTGCGCGACGTGGCGCGCGGGGACCTGCGGCTGCAGGCGATGGGGCTCGTCTACACCTCGCTGCTCGCCCTGATCCCGCTCCTCGCCGTCGTCTTCGCCGTGCTCAAGGCCTTCGGCGCGCACGGCCTGCTGAAGCCGATGCTGCTCCACTTCTTCGCGCCGCTCGAGGACACCGGCGTCGAGCTGACGCGCCACATCGTCGAGTTCGTTTCGAAGATGCGCGTCGGTGTGCTCGGCACCGTCGGCGTCGGGCTGCTCCTCTACGCGAGCGTTTCGCTCATCCGCAAGACCGAGCAGGCCTTCAACAGCATCTGGCAGGTGAAACGGGGCCGCCGCTGGACACGGCGGCTGAGCGACTACTTCGCCGTCATCGTCGTCGGCCCGTTGCTTTTCTTCATGGCGATCGGCGTGACGGCGTCGCTTTCCTCGAGCGCATGGCTCAAGCCGCTCGCCGGCTTCGTGAGCCTCGCCGCGAAGCTCGTGCCCTACGCGCTCGTGATCGGCGCCCTCGCGCTCGCCTACGTGTTCATTCCGAACACGCGCGTGCGCGTGCGCTCCGCGCTCGTCGGCGCGACGATCGCCGGCATCCTCTGGCAAAGCGCGGGCTTCGCGCTCGCGGCGATCGTCGCCGGCTCCACGCAGTACCGCGTGATCTACGCGAGCCTCGCGCTCCTGATCCTTTTCATGATCTGGCTCTACCTGTCGTGGCTGATCGTCCTGATCGGCGCGAGCATCGCGTACTACCACCAGCATCCCGAGCGCGTGCATCGTCATCCCGATTCCGCCGCCGCGCTCAGTATCCGCCACCGCGAACGCCTCGGCCTGCTCGTCGCCCGCCGCATCGGCGAGCATTACTGCAGCGGGCGGGAGCCGTGGAGCGCGGAGCAGCTGGCGCGACACCTGCAGCAGCCGCTTGCGGCGGTCGAGGAAACGCTCGCCGCTTTCACCGCGGCGGGATTGCTCGTTCCGGCACAGAGCGACCCCGTCGCGTATCTGCCGAAGCACGCAATTGATACCGTACCGTTGAGCGACTTGCTTCGGGCCATCCGCTCGACCGGAAATGAGCCTTTCATTGCGCGCGAAGAGGCGGTCGATGCACTCATAGAAGCTATCAGTGACGCTCAACAACAGGCCCTCGCCGGGCGCACGTGGCGTGACTTGATCATGCCGGGCGGGACCGCCAATCCGCTTCCCGAGCCCGGTATCGGCAGTGCGGGCCAACCTCGCCTCTCCGAGGTTCAACATGGCGCTGCGTCTGCGGGACGTTCTGCCTCGCGTCGGTCGTGACATCCGCGCCCGAGCCCGGCCCCCAGGGAACTGTATCGCCCGACATCGTGCCAGGTTTGTTGGTCCCATCCGAAGCCTTCACATACCGCGACAAAGTCCGCGACTGGCTTCTCGCGCGCGGCGTGGCTCCTTCCGGCGTCGACCCAGGTTACAGCCCGGCTCGAAGTGCGACGACTGGCGCGGCCGCCAATCGGTCCACCGGGCGCGCCGCGTTCGCTGTCAGCCCACTGTCTTAGGATGGCTCGCCATATGAGCAAGTCACGGTGCGGCGCGCGAGAGAGAGGTGGCCCTAATCGAGCGTTCATGGTATGCGCCCGAAGCAAGGCGCTCCGAGCGGACGGCACGCGGCGGAGCCCGGCGCCTAATGCCGACCTGGGGCGGCCGGCGAATCCGCTCCCGAAGCGGGTCCGATCCGCTCGCCGTACACATCGAAGGCGACGTCAACCTCGTCTCGCACCCGCAGCCCGCCGCCCAGAACGGAGAACGGCTTCATGCCGAAATCGGTCTGCCGCAGGGAGAAGCGGCCGCGGGCGCGCAGGGCATGTTCGCCGTCCGGCCGGGCGATCTCCGCGGAGAGCGGAACCGTCCGGCTCACGCCGTGGAGCGTGATTTCGGCGCGCAAGCCGTCCGCTCCGCCACCAGACGCCTCGATATCGATCGTCACGAACGGAAAGCGTTCGACCTCGAGCACCTTCTCGAGCATGTTCTGCCGAGTCGCCTCGATGTCGGCGGCCGACGGCGTCGTGCTCATGCCGGCTTCGGCACGCAGCGTCGGCTCATCCACGGTAAGCGCCGCTAGCGGCGCGTACAGATCGGCGCGCGACCCTTGGGTTGCGAACAGTGCGTAGCCCCGAATCGAGCGGCTCGCCACAACATGATCGTGGCCGAAGCGCGCCAGCGGACCGGCGCGGTATACGCGTACGACGACGAGCGAGCGTTCGGGATCGATGCGATAGACGGGCTGGCCGCGAGCCGCGGCGCGCTCGTACTCGGCGGCGGGGAAACCTGCGGGAAGCGCCGCGGCGCCGGGCGGCACCGCCGGCTTCGACGGCACGAGCGCCGGGGCGCAGGCGGCGAGAGCCAGGGAGAGAAACAGCGCGGTCGCCGACCGCGCGCCCATCTCAGCCTCCCTGAAGCGCCACGTCGAACAGCACTTTCACGTCGAGGCCGATCAGGTCGCCCGACTCCCACTCTCCGGTACCGATCCCGAACGCCGTGCGCTTGAGCGTGACCTCGCCCTTCATGGTCGCCGACTTCCCGGACGCCCGCCACTCGAACGGAACGGCCACGGACTGTTTCACCCCCTTCAGGGTCAGCGTACCGTGAGCCACGTAGCGCCCCGGTCCGGTCGCCTCGATGCGGCTGCTCACGAAGCTCGCCTCGGCGAAGCGCTTCACGTCGAACCACTCGGGCTCGCGCACCGCCTCGTTGATCTCGGCGCTGCCGAAATCGACGCTCGGAATCTTGATGAGCACCTCGAGCCGTCCGTCCGCCGGCCGGACGGGGTCGAAGCGCAGCTTCGTCTCGAATTCCCGGAATGCGCCCGGCACGGGCTCGCCCTGGTAGGACGCCTGGAACTCGAGCCGACTCGCGGCCCGGTCCATACGCCACTCGGCCGCCTGGACGGCGGCCGCCGCACAGAGAACGAACACCGACAGCAGCCAGCGCGCGCTATTCACGTCCTCGACCTCCCCATGGGCAGCATGCGCACCAGCACGTCGGTGCGCTTCGCGAAGTGATGGCGCAGCGCCG
This sequence comes from Burkholderiales bacterium, assembly GCA_036563785.1. Taxonomy (GTDB): domain Bacteria; phylum Pseudomonadota; class Gammaproteobacteria; order Acidiferrobacterales; family Sulfurifustaceae; genus JACQFZ01. The sequence continues at coordinate 13,629 of DATCLR010000010.1, forward strand.
CCGCGATGTGCACCACGAGCAGCGCCGCGAGCGCAACGAATAGAGCGAAGTGTACCTGCTTCGCCGCCTCGGCCAGCGCCTTGTCGGGGGCGACGATCGCCGGCAGCGGGAACCACCAGAACACCCGGAACGGGATCCCGGACGCCGAGTTGATGACCCAGCCCGAAAGCGGCAGCGCGATCATGAGCACGTAGAGCAGCACGTGCACCGTGCGCGCGGCGGCGCGCTCGAGCGGCGGCGTATCCGCCGGCAGCGCCGGCGCGGGATTCGCGAGGCGCCACAGGATGCGCACCGCCACGAGCGCGAGCACCAGCAGCCCGATCGACTTGTGCCAGATGAAGAGCTCGAGCTTGGTCGGCGAGAGCCGCCAGCTCACCGCCATCCAGCCGAGCGCGAACTGCGCGAAGATGAGGAGCGCGACCGACCAGTGCAGAAACTTCGCGACCGCACCCCAGGACTCGTGGGTGTTGCGCAACATGCAGGCGGACCTTTCAGGCGGCTATGGCGTTGCGCCGCGGCAGCACGTCGCGCAGCCGCACGCGCAGCGCGCGCAGGAGCTTCTCGGTGGTCGGCCAGTCGATGCAGGGGTCGGTCACGGACACGCCGTACTTGAGCTGCGACAGGTCCTTCGGAATCGGCTGGTTGCCCCAGTGCAGGTTGCTCTCGAGCATGAGCCCGATGATGGACCGGTTGCCCTCGACGATCTGGTGCGCACAGTCCTCCGCGACCAGCGGCTGCAGCGCCGGATCCTTGTTGGAGTTGCCGTGGGAGCAGTCGATCATGATGTTGGCGGCGAGCCCGTTGCGCTCGAGCTCCTGCTCGCACATTGCGACGCTCACGGAATCGTAGTTCGGGCGGCCGCCGCCGCCGCGCAGCACGATGTGGGCGTCGGGGTTCCCGCGGGTACGGAACACCGCGCACTTGCCGTTCTGATCGATGCCGAGGAAATGATGCGGCTGCGACACCGACTTGAGCGCGTTGATCGCGACGCTCAGGCTGCCGTCGGTGCCGTTCTTGAAGCCCACCGGCATGGACAGCCCGCTCGCCATCTCGCGGTGCGTCTGCGACTCCGTGGTGCGCGCGCCGATGGCCGACCAGGAGATGAGGTCGGAGAGGTATTGCGGCGTGATCGGATCCAGCGCCTCGGTGGCGGCCGGAAGGCCGAGCCCGGCGATGTCGAGCAGCAGCTCCCGGGCGAGGTACAGGCCCTTCTCTATATGAAAGGAATCGTCCATGTAAGGGTCGTTGATCAGCCCCTTCCAGCCGACGGTGGTGCGCGGCTTCTCGAAGTAGACGCGCATCACGACGAAGAACGTGTCCTCGATCTCGCGCGCGAGCGCGCTCAGGCGCTCGGCGTACTCGCGCGCCGCACGCACGTCGTGAATCGAGCACGGCCCCACCACGACGAGCAGCCGCGGATCGCGCCGGGCGAGGATCCGCCGCACGGTTTCGCGGCCGTTCAGCACCACCTGCTCCGCGCGCGCCGACAGCGGCAGCGCCGCCTTCACCTGCGCCGGCGTCGGAAGCAGCTCCTGCGAAACGACGTTGACGTTGTAGATGCGGTTCACGCTGCTCACCCCTGCAAACCTCGTGGCGATTATACCGCGGCGCCTTGGTACCATAGCGTCCGATTTTCCCATCGTAGCAGGCTAGATGAGCAATCCGCCCTATATCTTCGACGTCTCCGCCGAAACCTTTCCCGAGCGCGTGCTGGCCGCTTCCTCGCGGCACCCGGTGCTGGTCGCCTTCTGGTCGCGGCGCGTCAATCCGAGCCTGCTGCTCGTGCCGCGGCTCATTCGCCTGGCCACGCAGTGCAACGGGCGCTTCGCGCTCGCGCTCTACGACATCGAGGCGTCGGTCGCGCCCGACGCCGGCGTCACGGCCGAGGCCGTGCCGCTCGTGCGCCTCTACCGCCACGGCCACGTGGTCGACGCCCTCCAGGGCGACGCCTCCGAGGGAACCCTGCGGGCGTTCATGGCACGGCACATGCGCCTGCGCGGCGCCATGCGGCTCTATGCGGAAGCGATCCGCGCCTACGGCGCCGGGGACGCGGAGCGCGGCGTCCAGCTCGCGGCGGAAGCGGCGCTGACCGAGCCCGAGGACGTGCACACGCCGGCCGAGGTGGTGAAGCTGCTCGTGCTCGCGGGACGCTTCGACGAGGCCGAAGCGCTGCTGCGCGCGCTGCCGCCGGCGGTGCGCGAGAGCGCGGAGCTGCGCAACCTCGCGGCGCACCTCGCGTTCATCCGCGTCTCGCTCACCGCACCGCCGATGCACTCGCTCGAGAGCGCCGTCACCGTCGATCCCTGGAACCTCGAGGCGCGGTATCAGCTCGCGGCGACCAAGGTCGTGCAGAACGACTACGAAGGCGCGATGCAGCAGCTCCTCGAGATCGAGCGCCGCAATCCGGGCTACCGCAATCAGGCCGGCCGCAACGGCCTGCTCGCGCTGTTCAACATGCTCGGCGAGGACGACGACCGCGTACGCCGTTACCGGCCGCTCCTGATGGAATCGCTCAACTGAGGACGGATGACCCGATTTCGCCGCCGCCAGCCGACGCCGGCAGCATACCTCCGGCGTGGCGCCGCGGCACCGACCGACAGGGAGACCCGATGCCGATCGCACGCTCCGCCGCCCTCCTCGCCCTTTCCGCCGCGCTAGGCCTCGCGGCCTGCGCCACCGATCCGTACGGACGCGAGCGCCCGCTCACGGACCTGCAGCGCGGCGCGATCATCGGCGCCGCCACCGGCGCGGTGCTGGGCGGCATCGCCGCGGACAACCGGAAGAAAGGCATCCTCATCGGCGCGGTCGGCGGCGGGCTCGCGGGCGCGACGGTCGGCGCCTACATGGACCGGCAAAAGCAGGATCTCGAGAAGGTGCTCGCACCCGAGCGCGCGAACGGCGCGATCGAGATCGAGAAGCTCGCCGGCGAGATCCTGCGCGTCACGATGACGGCGCAGACAGCGTTCGCGTTCGACTCGGCCGAGATCTCGCCGGGGTTCTACGGCACCATGGACAAGATCGCGGACGTCGTGAACCGCTACGGCAAGACGCACCTCACGATCGTCGGCCACACCGACAACGTCGGCACGGATCAGTACAACCAGAAGCTTTCGGAGCGCCGCGCGGAGGCGGTCGCGCAGTACTTCGCAGCCAAAGGCGTGATTCCGGAGCGGCTAGCACCCGAGGGCCGCGGCGAGAGCGCTCCGCGCGCGAGCAACACGACGCCCGAAGGACGCCGGCTCAACCGCCGCGTCGAGATCTACATCGAGCCGATCGTCGAAGACGCGGCGCTGCGATGACGCCGCGCTAGCGCGTCGCGATCAGCGCGGCGAGCCACCCCGCCGCGAAGGCGGGCGGCGACAGGAGCAGATACCAGCGCGAAGGCACCGCGCCGAGCGTGCGCACGAGCGGCCGCGCGTCCCGTTCGCGGCCGGCGTTCTCGAGGATCGAGAAGCGCGGATCGTGCGGGTGGCGCCGGCGGAGCTCCGCGAGCCGCGCCTGCCAGACGTCCTGGAACAGCGTCGTGCGCCCGATCGAGAACGTCCAGATCAGGCTGAAGACGAAGCCGGCCCCGTAGAGGTACCAGAGGTCGGGCCGCGGCCCGCCGGCGACGGCCACGGCCGCGACGAGCAGCGCGTTCACTGCGAGCAGCACCTGGAGCTTGAGGGTCTTGATGGGGTTCTCGCTCTGCCACAGGGCGAGCAGAAGCCTGTAGGCCTCGAAGTCCCGATCGCTCGAATCGCCGCCGTTCGGCGCGTGGCTCATGTTCTCCTCCCCTGCCGGCGCGGATTATCGGCAACGTCGCGGTGCGCGGTCCAGAGCGCCTACCCCTGCAGAACGTTCGGGGCGACGATGAGCCCGAGGAAGTTCTGAATGAAGTGCATCACCACCGGCGCCACCAGACTCCCGCGCCAGAGGTAGACGACGGCGAACGTCGCCCCGATCGCGCCGACCGCGATCACGCCGAGCGGACCCTGGTACCCGTGGCCGAGCGCGAAGACGAGCGACGTGACGATCACCGCCGCCCCCGCGCTGCCGGTGAGCTGCATGAAGCGGCGCAGCAGGTAGCCGCGGAACACGGTTTCCTCGGCGACCGCGACGACCACGAGCAGCACCAGCGCGAACGCGTAGTCGACGCCCGCCTGCGGGAGCAGGTACGCAGGCGGCTTGACCGGCTCGGCGAATCCGGCGGCACGCAGCAGCGTCTCGAGAAGCGCGACGCCGAGAAAGAGCGGCACGAAGAGCGCGGCGCCGAGCACCGCCTCCCGCCCCCAGCCGTGCCTCACCCAGCCGACCGCCGCCGCACCCTCGCCGTTGCGCCAAACGAGATAGAGCGCGAGCGCGGTGAGCGCGACGTCGTGCAGCACGATGACCGCGGCGACCAGGGGGAAGCCGAGATCGTCCGGCTGCCGTCCGAGCGTCGCGAAGCCCATCCACGGCACGAGCACGAGAAAGTACACCGCGGTCTCGAGCAGGTAGGCACGGCGCAGCCGCCCTTCCGGCGCGGGCATGTCCGTCGGTCCTGCCGAATGCACGTCCATGGACCCGATTGTCCGCGAGCGCGGCGGGTGGCGCCAGTCGCGTCCGCCGGCCGTGCCGCGCGCCGGACGCCGACAAGACGACGCCCGGGCGGAGCCGGGCGTCGCAGCGAAGCGCAGTGCGAAGCGGGCCTTATTGCGGCGCGGGCGTGACGCGCAGGTACGGCTTCACGGCCTTCCAGCCGTTCGGAAACTTCTCGCGCGCCTGCTCGTCGCTCACCGACGTAGGGATGATCACGTCCTCCCCCGGCTTCCAGTCGGCCGGCGTCGCGACGTTGTGCTTCGCGTTGATCTGCAGCGCGTCGAGCGCGCGCAGGATCTCGTCGAAGTTGCGGCCGACGGCCATCGGATACGTGAGGATCAGCTTGATCTTCTTGTCCGGACCGATGATGAACACCGAGCGCACGGTCGCGTTGTCGGCGGCGGTGCGCGCCTGCGCGTTGCCGCCCGCATTCGGGTGGATCATCCCGTAGAGCTTCGCCACCTTGAGGTCGGTGTCGCCGATCAGCGGATAGTTCGGCGCCCGGCCGGTCGCGTCCTCGATGTCCTTCGCCCAGCGCTTGTGGTCGTCGACCGAGTCGACGCTGAGGCCGATCACCTTCGTGTTGCGCTTATCGAACTCGGACTTCAGCTTCGCGACCTGGCCGAGCTCGGTGGTGCAGACGGGCGTGAAGTCCTTGGGATGCGAGAACAGTATCGTCCAGCTGTCGCCGATCCACTCGTGAAAGCGGATGCGCCCTTCGGTGGTTTCCGCTTCGAAGTCGGGTGCGGTATCGCCGATTTGCAGTGTCATATCCGTAGTCCTCCGGCTGAGCCGCCGATGTGGGCGGCACCTCGTGTGCGCGCGATTCTATCACCGTGCCTCTTCGCGGGACGGCCGCGGCTATACCGAGTATCTATATCGATATGCCCGTATCACTCCGTGGCGCCGCCGAGCTGCGCGTGCACACTGAACGGCAGCGGCCGCGGCGCGCCGACGACGCTGACCGTGCCGCGGATCGCCAGCTCGAAGCCCTCGTTGCTGCGCCGGCCGAAGCGCCGCATCCGGTCGAGGAGCGAGAAGAGATTGCTGGTCATATCGACCTCCACCAGCGCCTCCCCGTAGGGCGGGATGACGAGCTCGGTCCGGCTGGTGCCGCCACCCACCTCGACGTCGTTCAGCAGCACGCGGTACGCCATGCCCCGCACCGGCAGCTCCGCGGGATTCGGGTTCTCGAGGCGCAGCACCAGCGTGTAGCGCTGCTCGAACAGCCGCACGTCCTTCACGCGCAGATCGCTCAGGTGCACGAGCGGCGGCGCGGGCGTGCCGGGCGCGCTTGCGCAGCCCGCGAGCACGAGCGCGAGGAGCAGGATCAGCGGCTCCGTCGTCCGGCGAGACGCCATGCCCGCTTGTAGCACGCGCCCGCCCCGGCCGCATCCGGATTAGCGCGTACCGCCCGCCCGCGTCGGCGGCGCGGCTTTCGCGTTCGGCGCGAGCTGGCGCAGCAGGCTCGACTCGCGCCGGTAGAAGCCGAGGGTATGAAAGGAATCCGGCAGGCCGAGCAGCGTGTAATCGAAATGGTGACAGAGCTCGTGCAGCAGCGTACGCAGGAAGGTGCGAAACGCGACCACGCGCTGGCGCTGCGCGGTGCGCATCCACAGCATGATTCGGGCCCCGCGCTCGGGCGAGGCCGGCAGATAACAGCCGTGCAGCTCGCCCCAGTCGTTGCGCGGGCGTACCGCAAGAACCGCAACGCTCACCGGAGGGACTTTGAGCCGCGCGACGAGCGCGTCGGCGATCTGCTGGCTGAGCGCCTGCGTGCGCGGCTGATTGTCCGCGGCGAGCGCCTCGGCGAGCGCCTGGGCGAGCGGCTGCAGCGGCCGCGGATCCGGTATGCGAATGGCGCCTATCTCGTCGCTGCGGCGGTACGTCGCCTGCTGCCGCCGGCTCAGGCGCCGATAATAGGAATACACCATGCGGTGGATGATACCCCCGGCCGGCGGTCCTGCGCTCCCCGCACGACCGCCCGACACGACCGGCGGAACCGGGCGAGTTGATATTGCGCCGCCGCGGCCGCATCAATAGCCTCGACACCACAGCCACCGCGAGCAAGACCGCCATGAAGCATCGCCGTTACATGTGGGCCGAGGCCCTCGAGCTGCTCGAACGGGCCGAACGCCTGCACCGGCAGTTCTTCCAGTGCGCCGGCTCCCCGGCCGGTCCGATCTGGGAGCCGCCGGTGGACCTCTTCGAGACCGCCGACGGCGTGGTGCTCATGGTGGCGCTGCCCGGTGTGCCGCCCGAGGAAGTGCGGGTGCAGGTCGACACCAACGCGCTTCGCATCACCGGGATGCGGCCGTGGCCCGCGGAGCTCCGCGACGCCACCATCCGGCGCCTGGAGATACCGCAAGGCCGGTTCGAGCGCGAGATCGTGCTCCCGGCGGGCGCGTACGAGCTCGAGCGCCAGGAGCTCGCGAACGGCTGTATTACGATCTACCTGCGGCGAATGTGAGAGGCATCGAGCTATGGCCAACGCAGAGAACAAGTCGCCCGCGCCGTCCCGTCTGCCCGAGGACGTGCTGATCATCCTGCCGGTGCGCAACACCGTGCTGTTCCCGGGCATGGTGCTGCCGCTCACCATCGGCCGCCAGCAGTCCATCGCCGCGGCGCAGGAAGCCGCGCGCAGCCAGCGGCCGATCGGCATCATTCAGCAGCGCGACCCGGGCGTCGAGAAGCCCGGCCCGAACGACCTGTACAAGATCGGGACCGTGGCGACGGTGATGCGTTACGTCACGTCGCCCGACGGCTCGCATCACATCATCTGCCAGGGACAGAAACGCTTCGCGACCCTCGATTTCATCGAGGGCTATCCGTTCATGCTCGCGCGCGTGCAGGAGTTCAACGAGCCGCAGATCGAGAGCAACGAGATCGAGGCGCGCATGCTGCACCTGAAGCGCCAGGCCGCGGAGGCCATCTCGCTGCTGCCGCAGGCGCCGGCCGAGCTCAGCGCCGCGGTGGAAGCGACGACCTCGCCCTCGGCGCTCGCCGATCTCATCGCGAGCTTCATGGACATCACGCCGGTCGAGAAGCAGGAGGTCCTCGAGACCCTCGACATCCGCGCGCGCCTCGAGAAGGTGAGCCAGCTGCTCGCCCACCGGATCGCCGTGCTCAAGCTCACGCAGGAGATCAGCGAGCAGACGCGGGAATCGATGGACCAGCGCCAGCGCGAGTTCCTGCTGCGCGAGCAGCTCAAGACCATCCAGCGGGAGCTCGGCGAGGGCGACAGCAAGGCCGCCGAGATCGAGGAGCTGGACAAGGCGATCACCGAGGCCAAGATGCCGCCGGAGGTCGAGGAGCAGGCGCGGCGCGAGCTCAAGCGCCTCGAGCGCATGCCCGAGGGGGCGGCCGAGCATTCGATGATCCGCACCTATCTCGACTGGCTCACGGCGCTCCCGTGGTCGGTCCTGAGCGAGGAGTCGATCGACATCGCCAAGGCGCGGCGCATTCTCGACGAGGACCACTACGGGCTCGAGAAAGTCAAACGGCGCATTCTCGAATACCTCGCCGTGCGCAAGCTCAACCCGAACGGCAAGAGCCCGATCCTCTGCTTCATCGGGCCGCCCGGCGTCGGCAAGACATCGCTCGGCCAGTCGATCGCGCGCGCCACGGGCCGCAAGTTCGTGCGCGTGAGCCTCGGCGGCGTCCACGACGAGGCGGAGATCCGCGGCCACCGGCGCACCTACATCGGGGCGCTCCCGGGCAACATCATCCAGGGGATCCGCAAGGCCGGAACGCGCAACCCGGTGTTCATGCTCGACGAGATGGACAAGCTCGGCGTCGGCTTCCACGGCGACCCGTCGGCGGCGCTGCTCGAGGTGCTCGATCCCGAGCAGAACACGACGTTCCGCGACAACTACTTAGCGGTGCCGTTCGATCTGTCGCGCGTCATGTTCATCGGTACGGCGAACGTGCGCGATACGATCCCCGGACCGCTGCGCGACCGCATGGAGATCATCGAGCTGCCGGGCTACACGGAGGAAGAAAAACTGCAGATCGCGCGCCGCTATCTGGTGCGGCGTCAGCTCGAGGCCAACGGGCTCACGGCGGAGCAGACCGACATCAGCGACGCGGCGCTCACGCACATCATCCGCGACTACACGCGTGAAGCCGGCGTGCGCAATCTCGAACGGGAGATCGGGCGCGTGTTCCGGCACGTCGCGATGCGCATCGCCGAGGGCGAGACCGGGCCGATCCACATCGACGTGCAGCATCTGCACGCCATCCTCGGGCCGGCGCGCTTCGAGAGCGAGGTGGCGGCGCGCACGAGCGTGCCCGGCGTGGCCACCGGCCTCGCCTGGACGCCGGTCGGCGGCGACATCCTCTTCATCGAAGCGTCGCGCGCGCCGGGCAAGGGCAACCTGATCCTCACCGGTCAGCTCGGCGACGTGATGAAGGAGAGCGCCCAGGCCGCGCTCTCGCTCGTGAAGAGCCGCGCGCGCAATCTCGGCATCGAGCCGGAAACGTTCGAGCGCAGCGACATCCACGTGCACGTCCCGGCGGGGGCGATTCCGAAGGACGGGCCGAGCGCCGGGGTGGCGATGTTCGTCGCGCTCGTCTCGCTCCTCACCGGGCGCACGGTCAAGCAAGACGTGGCGATGACCGGCGAGATCAGCCTGCGCGGCCTGGTGCTGCCGGTCGGCGGGATCAAGGAGAAGGTGCTCGCCGCGGCCCGCGCCGGGATCAAGACGGTGCTGCTGCCGAGCCGCAACAAGAAGGACATGGAGGACGTCCCCGCCTCCGCGCGCGAGCAGCTCGAGTTCGTTTGGATCGAGAACGTCGATCAGGCGATCGCCGCCGCGATCGGTGAGGAGGCCGAGACGCCCGCGCTCGCGCGCGCGGCCCACGAGTAGCCGAAGCCTGGCGGCCGGCCGCCGGTACGCGGCCGGCCGCGGTTAGCGTGCACCGCCCCAGTGCACGCCGCAGAGCAGCAGGTTCTCGCCCATGTCGTCGCCGACGGTCGAGTAGTGCCCGACCGCGCAGGAAAAGCGCTTCGACAGCTTTGCCCGCAGCTCGAAGTAGGCGTTCGCGTGCCGCAGCAGGTTCTCGCTCAGCCGGCTCACATAGGCGATTCCGACCACGAGGCTGAGCGGACTTTCGCCCTCGAAGCGGTAGCCTAGATTCGCCGCGCCACTGCGCCGGCCGTCGTGATCCCACGTGAGATAGTGCAGCTCGACGTTTTCGTGCAGCACCGGCAGAGCGACCTGGAACGCCGGCCCGTTGGTTGCCTTCACGCCGGTACCGGCGCCGATGAACGCATCGCCCGCGCGCGCCGTCGGGACCAGGTAGGCGCAAAGGAACGGAAACAGGAGGAACGTACGGAAACGAGCAAGTAAAGCGTTCACAACCGCCAAGTCCGAGAGGGAAAGGATTTCGACCGACGCCCGCGATGGCGAGCAGTAGCTTCGGCGAGGCGGCCGAGCGCCGGATTATATACGTTCCCGAAGCGTGCGCGCACGCTTCTCACCGCCGGCATCCGCCGCCTATCGTCGCCTCAGACGCGCCCGTTCTGGCGCACGTA
>DATCLR010000020.1:0-2483 GCA_036563785.1 Burkholderiales bacterium
GCGCGGCATCGCGCCGAAGGAGGTGCGCACGAGCGACATCTACTGGGGCGCCGTGCCGTGGCTCGGGCTGCAGCTCCTCGTCGCCGCGATCGTCATCGCCTGGCCGGAGCTCGTCACCGCGTGGCTGGAGAAAGGCGAGAAGATCGATCTCGACAAGGTGAAGATCGACATTCCGGTGCAAGACTACGCGCCGCCCGACCCGCCCGAGTTCCCCTCGCCGCCCCGCTAGCGGGGGGTTACTTCCGGGCGGGGCGGGTGTAGGCGAAGTTGTCGAAGCCGAACTCGGCGACGCGGAACCAGAGGTACTGGTCGTCGCGGAACTTGCGCCACTGGGGATAGATGCGCGCCCAGTGCTTGCTCTTCTTGCTGAGCTCGTCGTAGAGCTCGAAGGCGGCCTTCTCGCAGGCTTCCATGACCGAGCGCGGAAAGGCGCGCAGCTGGGCGCCGGCCGCCACGAGCCTGCGCAGCGCGTCGGTGTTGCGGACGTCGTAGCGCGCGAGCATGTGCACGTTGGACTCGGCCGCGGCGGCGGCGATCGCCGCCTGGTAGCTCTTCGGCAGCTCCGCGAAGCGCTTCGCATTGATGATGAGCGAAAGCTGCGGTCCGCCCTCCCAGAACGCGGGGTAGTAGTAGTACTTCGCGACCTTGTGGAAGCCGAGCTTCTCGTCGTCGTAGGGGCCGACCCATTCGGCCGCGTCGATGGTGCCGCGCTCGAGCGCCTGGTAGATCTGGCCGCCTGCGATCTGCTGGGGCACGGCGCCGAGCTTCGCGAGCACCTGGCCCGCAAGGCCGGCGATGCGGATCTTGAGGCCCTTCAGGTCGGCGACGGAGCGGATCTCCTTGCGGTACCAGCCGCCCATCTGCGCGCCCGTGTTGCCGGCATTGAACTCGACGATGCCGTAGTCCTTGAAGAGCTCCGCCATCGCCTCGCGCCCGCCCCCCTCGTACCACCATGCGTTCTGCTGGCGCGCGTTGAGCCCGAACGGCACGTTGGTGCCGAAGGCGAACGCCGGATCCTTGCCGACATAGTAGTACGGCGCGGTGTGGCCCGCCTCGACGGTGCCGTTCTGCACGGCATCCAGGACCTGCAGCGCGGGCACCACTTCGCCCGCGGCGAAGACGCGAATCCGGAACTTGCTGTCGGTGATCTCGGCGACGCGCCGCGCGATGAGCTCCGCCGGATAGAACACCGTATCGAGGCTCTTCGGGAAGCTCGACGCGAGCCGCCACTGGATGGACGGCTGGGACTGCGCGATCGCGGGCCCGACGGCCGCCGTCCCCGCCAGTCCGGCCGCGGCCTGGCGCAGGAACCGCCGCCGGCGCCGGCGTACCAGCTCGGCGATGGAATGGGCCGGCACGGTCGCGCCGGCGTCATGACGAGACTTGCTCATCGTTCTTTTCTCCTCCTGCCTGTTCATCCATGCCGGCAGCACGAAGCGGGGTCCTCGCGCCCGCCTTCAGGCGCAAGAGGCGCCCCGGCCTCCGCGAAACCGCACGGAGGCCCGCGCCGCACCGAGCCCGGACCGCGCGCTTCAATCGCCGGCGATCGTCATCTGTCCGATCAGCACCGATCCGCTGATGCGCGAGCCGCGCACGACGGTGTCGTTGCCGACCGCCTCGATGCCGAGAAACATGTCCTTGAGGTTGGAGGCGATGGTCACTTCCTGCACCGGATAGGCGATGGCGCCGTCCTCCACCCAGAATCCGGCCGCGCCGCGCGAGTAGTCGCCGGTGACCATGTTGACGCCCATGCCGAGGAGCTCGGTCACGAGCAGCCCGCGGCCCATGCGCTTCAGGAGCCCTTCGAAGTCGAGCTCGCCCGGCTCCAGCACCAGGTTGTGGTTGCCGCCTGCATTGCCGGTCGAGCGCATGCCGAGCTTGCGCGCCGAGTAGCTGCCGAGGAAGTAGCCGCGCAGCACGCCCGCATCGACGACCTTGCGCGTCTGCGTCGCCACACCCTCCTCGTCGAAGGCGGTGCTCGCCAGCCCGCGCGGCAGGTGGGGCTTCTCGGTGATGGTCACGTAGGAAGGAAAGATCTGCTTGCCGAGCGCGTCGACGAGGAAGGAAGCCTTGCGATAGAGGTTCCCGCCGCTCGCCGCGGAGACGAAGTGCCCGAGAAGCCCGGTCGCGAGCGGCGCCTCGAACAGCACGGCCGCTTGCGTGGTGTCGATCTTCCGCGCGCCCAGGCGGCGAAGCGCCCGCTGGCCGGCGATGGTGCCGACGCGGTCGGCCGGCTCCAGGCTGTCCGGATCGCGCGCCGAGGTGTACCAGTCGTCGCGCTGCATCGCGTCGTCCTTGCCGGCGATGACGGAGCACGACACGTGATGGCGCGAGCTGGGATAGCCCGCCATGAAGCCAAGGGTGTTGGCGTAGATGAAGTGCGCGTCGTGCGTTCCGACCGAGGCCCCCTCGGAATTCGAGATGCGCTTGTCGACCGCGAAGGCTGCCGCCTCGCAGATGCGCGCGAGCTCGATCGCCCGCTC
>DATCLR010000031.1:0-1871 GCA_036563785.1 Burkholderiales bacterium
CGGGAACCGTCGGAGCGCCTTGTTCGCACCGCCACGCGAGCGCAAGCCGCCGGTGCGGCGGTGGTCGCTGTCGCTGACCCTACGAGCGAGAGCCGGCTCGCGCTCGCCTGCGACGAGCTCGTAGTGCGGCCCTACGGACTCGCCGAGCTCGAGCTGCGCATCGCTCGTGCCTTGCGCGCCGCGAAACACCGCGCTGGTGTCAGCACGTCGGAGACGGAAGATGGCGCGGGGAGCATCGGTCGCGCTACCGGACCCGGCGGTGGCAACACGCTGCGGTGGGGGAGCGTCGAGCTCGACCTCGCTGCCCGCCGCTGCAGCGTCGAGGGGCGCGAGGTCGCCCTCACGCGCCTCGAGTTCGACCTCCTAGCCCACCTGGTCGCCAACTCGCGGCGCGTGCACTCCCGCGCGGGCCTGCTGCTGGCGGTGTGGGGATGCCAGGAGCCTGCCGGTGAGCGCGCCGTCGACGTGTGCGTGCAGCGCCTGCGGCGCAAGCTCGGCCCCGCCGGTCGCCACCTGATCGAGACCGTGCGCGGTGTCGGCTACAGGGTGGCGCCGGCGGGGCCGAGCCGTGCCGCTCACACGGTCGCCTCCGCCGCGATGCTCGGTACACGGCCGACGGCGAAGGAACGCCGCAGGTAGAAGAACCACGTCATCGCCGCGAAGACGGCGTAGCCGGCGCAGAAGACCGCTAGCGCCGGGATCGCCCAGTCGGCGTTGGCTTCCGCGATGCGCAGCTTTTCGGCGACCGTGTCGGCTTGCTTCATCGCGGCCGACACGCCCAAGCTCGCCTGGCGGAACACCAGCTGGATCAAGAAGCCGCCGAACGCGCCCACCGCGCCGGCGATGCCGATCACGGCGGCGGCGCGACGCTTGAACTCGTTTCGAACCGCGCTCTCGCTCTGTCCCGAGCTGCGCGCGTGGCGGCGCCCGAGCGTGGCGAAGATCGCCGGGATCATGCGGTAGGTCGAGCCGTTGCCCATGCCCGACAGCGTGAAGATCACGAGGTACGAGCCAAGGAAGAGCGGGAAGCTGCGGCTAGCGATCCCGGCGATCGCTAGCAGTGTGAAAGCGCCCATCCCGAGGAAACAGGCGAGCGTCACGCGCGCGCCACCCCCCACCTGTCGGAGAGCCAGCCGCCGAACGGACGCGACACCGAGCCCACAAGGGCGCCGAGGAAAGCGAGACCGCCCAGGTAGGTGGCGATGAACGGGTTCTCGGCCAGGAACTCAGGGAAGGTGTTCTTGATGACGAGCGGCAGCGAGAACGAGTAGCCGATGAAGGACCCGAAGGTGCCGATGTAGAGGATCGACATGATCAGCGTGTGCGGCTCCGTGAGCGCCTGCACGTAGCTGCGGCGGTCGGTGCGCGCATCGGCGATGCTGTCCATGAACAGCAGCGCACAAAGCGCCGCTACGACCAACAGCGGAACCCACATCCAGCCGGCGTAGGCGAGCTTGACCTCGTGCACAGGATCGGCGAGCTCGGCTGCCGGCACGCCGATCACGATTACCAGCGGAACTACGAGCTGGGTGACGGCGACGCCCAGATTGCCGCCGGCGGCGTTGAGACCTAGAGGCAGGCCCTTCTTTCCGTCGGGATAGAAGAACGAGATGTTGGCCATCGACGAGGAGAAGTTGCCGCCGCCGAGGCCGGCGCTCGCGGCGCAGGCGAGCAAGATCCAGAACTGCGTGTCCGGGGCCTGTGCCGCGAGCCAGCCGCTCGGTACGACGAGCGCCACCGCCAGCGCCGGGATCAGCAACAGGGCCGCGCTCGCGAACGTCCAGAGCCGCCCGCCGAAACGGGCGACCGCGAACGTGTACGGGATGCGGAGGAAGCTGCCGACGAGGTTCGGCACAGCGGTAAGCCAGAAC
>DATCLR010000035.1:0-14426 GCA_036563785.1 Burkholderiales bacterium
ACGCCCTGCAGGCCGTCATCGACGCGACCGGCATCGAGAACAAGCGCCACAGCGAGCGGATGCTGCGCATCCTCTCGATGATGCGGGAGCTGCATTACGAGTACAGCGTGAAAACGCGCGACGCCGAGAACGAGCTGCGCGCCGCCATGACCGCCAATCGCCTCGCGCGCCGCCGCACGGTGCGCTCCGCGCTCGGCTTCACGCTCGCCGCGATCGCGAGCGCCATCGTCTGGCTCGGCATGCCGGAGCCGACGCCGCTGGTGCAGCTCGCGACGCTCGGTTTCAGCGGCGCCGTGCTCGTGTGCGTGCGCCGGCTGCCCGCGCTCGACCGCACGCTCGCGGATCTCGAGAAACGGATGAACCAGCTGCAGCGCCACCGGGTGAAGTCCATCCACTGGCGTACGCTCGTGCACAAGCTCGCGCTGCTCCTCGGCTACAAGCGCAACACCGACGTCGAGGTGTTCCTCATCGACAACGACAGCTACGATTACCCGATGTCGCGGCTGCATCACTAGCACGATCCGTCCCGAGAGGCGGCCGCGCGCCGCCCCGCTCGTCTTCCGCTTCGCGAAGCTTCCTGCACCCCGCGACGAGCGCCGCGGCACCGTACCGCCGGCGACCTTGCGCGCTCTACCCGCGCGGGTGGTGGCGCGCGTGCAGCTCCTGCAACCGCGCGCGCGCAACGTGGGTGTAGATCTGCGTCGTCGAGAGATCGGCGTGGCCGAGCAGCATCTGCACCACGCGCAGATCGGCGCCGTGGTTGAGCAGGTGCGTCGCGAAGGCGTGGCGCAGCGTGTGAGGCGAGAGCGGCACCTCGATCCCGGCCATGCGCGCGTAGCGCTTGATGTTGTGCCAGAACGCCTGCCGCGTGAGCGGCCCGCCGCGGGCGGTCACGAACACGGCGTCGGTCGCGCGGCGCCCGAGGAGAAGACCCCGCGCTTCGGCGAGGTAGCGTCCGAGCCAGGCGAGCGCCTCCTCGCCGAGCGGCACCAGCCGCTCCTTGTTTCCCTTGCCCACCACGCGCACCACACCCTGCGTCAATCCCACCTGACCGAGCGTCAGTGCGACGAGCTCGGAGACGCGCAGGCCCGTCGCGTAGAGCGTTTCGAGCATCGCGCGGTCGCGCAGCCCGAGCGGCGTGCCGCAGTCGGGCGCCCCGAGCAGGCGCTCGACCTGCTCCTCGGTCAGGGACTTCGGGAGCGGGCGCACGAGCTTCGGCGAGTCGATGAGGGCCGTGGGGTCCTCGCCGATGCGGCCTTCGCGCACGAGGTAGCGGTAGAAGCGCCGCAGCGTCGAAAGCAGCCGCGCCGCCGTCGACGCCTTGGCCCGTGCGCGGCGCCGGTCCGCGAGGTAATCGCGCAGGTCTTCGCGGCGCGCGTCGAGCAGGCCGCGGCCGCGCGCCTCGAGGAAGCGCGCGACATGCGCAAGATCGCTCCGATAGGCGGAGATCGTGTGCGCGCTCAGACCGTGCTCGAGCCAGAGCGCATCGCAGAAGCGGGCGATCAGCTCGCTATCGGCGGCCCTCATGGGCGAGCAGCCACCGCTTTATCGCGAGCGCGCCCCCGCCGCGCCGACCCATGAATCCGCCGACCCCGCCCGCCCCCACGACCCGGTGACACGGCACCACGATCGGCACCGGATTGGCGCGGCAGGCGCCGCCGACGGCGCGCGGGGAGCTGCCGAGCGCCCGCGCGAGCTCGCCGTAGGAACGCACTTCGCCCGCCGGGATGCGCATGAGCGCGCGCCACACGCGCCGCTGATGCTCGGTACCCTCGAGGCGCAGCGGCAGCCGCAGGGGATGGCGGGGATCAGCGAAGTAGGCGCGCAGCTCGCGGCAGACGCGCCGCACGAACGGATCGCGCGGCGGCTTGAGCGCCGCCCGCGCGGGGAGGAAATCGATATCGACGACGCGCCCGTCGCGCGCCCGCACGGCCACGCGGCCGAAAGGAGCCGCGATTACGGCGTCGTACCGGACGGTGCGGCGAGCCACAGGCGTTCGATGCGCTGCTCGATCATGAGACGCCGGTCGGGGCTCGACGTCTCGCGGAGCAGCTCGCGGTAGAGCGTCTCGGCATCGGCGCGCAACCCGGCGGCAGCGAGCTGCTCCGCCGCGCGAAAGCGCGCGCTGTGCCCCCACGGGTCGGTGCCGCCGGAACCGCCGTAGCGCGCCGAATGCAGATAGAGCTGCGCGGCCTCGGCGTGGCGTTGCAGCGCCGCCGCCGATTCCGCCTGCCAGTAGAGCAGCTCGCGACGCATGCGCGCATTATCCACGCGCCTCCCGACCGATTCCAGCAGCTCGAGCGCCTCGGCGTGCCGTCCGACGGCCTGCAGATCGAAGACCACCTGCACGAAGCGCTGAGCGAACGACTCGTCGAACGGCGCCGCGGCGACGAGCTGCGCGAGCAGCCGCACCGCCGTGCCGTGCTCGCCTCCGTACAGTAGGATGCGCGCCCGCCGCAGCTCCCACTCCGGTGCCGGCGTGCCGGCCGGCGGTTCGGCGAGGTCGCGCGCAAGCTGCGCCGCCACCGGGAAATCCCGCCGTCCGACGGCGTCCTCGAGCAGCGCATGGCGCACTTCGGCGGGCGGCGGCTCGTCCCGCACGAACCGCGCCGATTCGAGATAAAGCGCCTGCGCCACGCGGGTCAGGCCGTGCTTGCGCAGGTGCGCGACCAGGCGCGCGTGCGCGAGCGCGCGCAACGCGGTCTCGCGCGCCTCCTCCGCGACCCAGGCGTAGAGCGCGCGGGCTTCATACGGCTTGTCGCCGGCGGCGAACGCGTCGGCGCGCGCGAGCGCCGCGGCGCCGAGCGGCAGCCCCTCCGCGTGCGCGACGTGGCGCGCGAGCGCGAGATAGGCCGACCAGAGATCGTCGGCGCTGGCGGCGCCGAGCGCGCCGGATACTGCGCCGAGCTGGAACGCCTGCTCGAGCGAATGGATCCGGCGCGCGTGCTGCCCGACCTGCCGCGCCGCGTCCGCACGCACCAGCCAGGCGGTGCGCTGCAGCGCCGGCCGGTCCTTGAGCTCGCGCACGAGGAGCGACAGCTCCTGGACGGCGTCGCCCGGAGCATAGTGTCCGAGTCGCATCGCCGCGATCAGACGCCACAAACGCGCCTCGGGGGAGCGCAGCCCGGCGACGCTCTCGAACGCCTCGGCGTAACGCCCGGCGCGCACCAGGAGCTCGGCGCGCAGCGTGCGGGCCTCCTCGTCCGCCTCGAGCCGCTCGAGCGCGGCCAGCGCCTCGTCCGAACGGCCCGCATCGAGAGCGGCGCGCACGAAGCGCAGCTGCCACTCGTGCGCCGCCCCCGCGGGCGCCTCCTGCGCGAGCTGCGCGAGCGCCGCCCGCGCGCGCTCGAGATCGCCGGCCGCGAGCGCGGCCTCGACGAGCTGCTCCTGCGCCCATCGCCGGAGCTCGGGCGAAGCCTCGGGGGGAAGCTGCGCGACGCGCGCGGCGAGCGCGTCGATATCGGAGAGATGGCGGTATACGAGGAGTCGGCGGCGCTCGAGCTCCTCGACGAGCGCCGCGTCATCGGCGGGAACGGATTCGAGCGCGCGGCGCGCGAGGTGCCATGCGCGGCTCGCAATCAGGGCATCGACGCGCTCGAGCGCGGCGTCGGAAGGCGCGGCTGCGGCGCCGAGCGCGGCCACGAGGAGCAGCATGCCGGCGCCCGTTCGGAGCGCGCGCGGCGGCGCCCAGACGACCCCCCGGGCGCGGAACCGGCGTGCCGGCATTGCACGGTACCGGGCGCGGGCGTCAGACCTTCTCGCGGATGCGCGCCGCCTTGCCCTGCAGGTTGCGCAGGTAGTACAGCTTGGCGCGGCGCACGTCGCCCCGGCGCTTGACCTCGATCTTGGCGATGCTCGGGCTGTAGAGCGGAAAGACGCGCTCGACGCCCTCGCCGTACGAAATCTTGCGTACCGAGAACGAGGAGTTGAATCCGCGATCCCGCCGCGCGATGACCATTCCCTCGAACGCCTGCAGGCGCTCGCGCTCGCCTTCCTGGACGCGGATATAGACCGTCACCGTGTCGCCGGGGCCGAACTTCGGCACCTTCTTGTCCATCTGGCGCGCTTCGATTTCCTGCAGAATCTTGCTCATTGATGTCGACTCCGATATCGATGTCATTCTCGCCGCTCGCCCGCTTCGTGCTCGCGGCGAAATTCCGCCAACAGCCGCTGCTGCTCTTCGTCGAGCGCGAGGCGCTCGAGCAGATCGGGGCGCCGCAGCCAGGTGCGACCGAGCGCCTGCTTCAGCCGCCAGCGCCGGATGCGCGCGTGATCGCCCGAGAGCAGCACCTCGGGCACGCGCCGGCCCGCATAAACCTCCGGCCGCGTGTAGTGCGGCCAGTCGAGCAGCCCCGCGGCGAACGAATCCTGTCCGGCCGACTCTTCGTCGCCGAGCGCCCCCGGCAGATGCCGCGCGAGCGCGTCGATCAGCACCATCGCCGGCAGCTCGCCGCCCGACACGACGTAGTCGCCGATGGACCACTCCTCGTCCACTTCCGTCTCGAGCAGCCGCTCGTCCACGCCCTCGTAGCGGCCCGCGAGCAGAATGAGCCGCGGCCGCGCGGCGAGCGCGATGACGGCCGCGTGATCGAGCCGCCGGCCCTGGGGCGAGAGATACAGCACCGCCGCGGGCTCCGCCGCGTCGGCGCGCGCCACCGCGATCGCCCGCGCCAGCGGCTCCGGCCGCATCACCATCCCCGGCCCCCCGCCGTACGGCCGGTCGTCTACCGTGCGGTGGCGGTCTTCGGTGTAGTCGCGCGGGTTCCACACGCGCAGCGTCAGGAGCCCTGCGCGCATCGCACGCCCGGTGATGCCGAACTCCCGCACCGCATCGAACATCCGCGGGAAGATGCTGATGACGTCGATGCGCATCGGGCATCAGTCCTGCGCGTCCCAGTCGACCCGCAGCACGCCCGCCTCCAGATCGACTTCGCGCACCACGGAGCCCGCGAACGGAATCAGCCGCTCGCGCTCGCCCCGCACCACCAGCACGTCGTTCGCTCCCGTCTCGAAGAGATGGGAGACGACACCGAGCTCGTGACCCTCGAGATTCACCACACGCAACCCCTCGAGGTCCGCCCAGTAATATTCGCGCTCGCCGGTCGGCGGCAGCTGCGCCGCCAGGATCGCGATCTCGGCACCGACGAGCGCGGCCGCCGCATCGCGGTCCTCGTAGCCCGCGAGCCTGGCGATGATGCCTTCGCCGTGCATCCTGCCCTCGGCGAGCGCGTGCTCGCGCCACTCGCCCGCCAGGCGCAGCTGCCACGGATCGTACCGCAGGATGGCCTCGCGCGGGCGCGTGTACGAATACACTTTCACCCAGCCGCGTACGCCGAAAAGGCCGACTACGCGGCCGATCGTGATGCGGCGATCAGGCCGTCTTGCCATCGCCCCCTCCGGCCCGGGCCGATCGCGCGCGGGCGCCGCGCTCAGCCGGCGCGCGCCGCCTGCCTGATCAGATCCGCGACGCGCTCGCTCGGCTTGGCGCCTTTGCTGAGCCAGTACTGCACCCGCGCCATGTCGATGCGCAGCTTCTCCTCGGCGCCGCGCGCCCGCGGGTTGTAGAAGCCGATGCGCTCGATGCACTTGCCGCCGGGTGCTCGCCGACGATCGGCCACCTCCACGCGGTAGTACGGGCGCTTGTTCGCGCCGCCGCGCGCCAGGCGTATCGTTACCATGCGTTACCTCTAAGCTGATGATTTCGCGGGGCGGCTCCCCTCGGGCCGCCGAATGAAGCGCGGCATTCTAACCGGTCGGCTGCGCCAAAACAAAGGTCGAAGGGGGTCGTCTACTCCGCCGGGCCGGGGGCGGGCGGACCGTCGTCGACCTCGGGCCGGCCGGGGCCGGACTCCTCGTCCTCGAAGATGTCGGGGTCGAGGGGAGCGGGTTCCGGGGCGGCGCCGTCGTTGATCAGCGCCCGGCGGCGCTGGCGGTAGGCTTCGCGCACGAAGACGTACGGGTCCTGACCCGCCGCCTGTTCGAGGATATCACCCGCCTCGAGCAGCCCGGCACGGGTATTGATCGCCTCGACGCTGTAGACGGTCCACCGCGTGCTCTCGTCGTTCAGATGGGCCGGCGGGTACATCTCGAAGTCCGCATAGAGCCCGACCCCGTCGCGAAAATTGCTCGGACCGAAGAACGGCAGCACCAGGTAAGGCCCCTCCCCGATACCCCAGACGGCGAGCGTCTGGCCGAAGTCCTCGTCGTGGCGCTCGAGACCGAAATGCCGGGCCACATCGAAGAGGCCGAGGAGGCCTATCGTGCTGTTGGTGACGAAGCGCCCCAGGCTTACCGCCGCGTTGCCGAACTTCCCCTGCAGCGCATTGTTGACGCCGATGAGCGGCTCGCGCAGGTTGCTGAAGAAATTGGTCACGCCGCGGCGTATGGGGCGCGGGACCACCGCACGGTAACCGCGCGCGACCGGGCGCAGCACGTAGCGGTCGAACTTGTCGTTGAACGCGTACATTGCCCGGTTGAAGGGCTCGAGCGGGTCGTTCGCGTCTTCGTAGTACGAATCGGCGTCGTCGCCCGTGGCCGGACCGCGGGTGGTCGCGCAGCCGGCAGCAAGAACGAGCACGATCGGCAGCACGAGACGAAAGAGCGGGAAAACGCCGCGGGGGAGGTGCATGGGGGCTTGTTCTTCGAGCGAGGCGGCCGGCCGTGGTTTTCCCGCCGACAGGCTACGGAGTAGCACGCCGCTTGTAAAGGTCGCTCGGGTGGTCTCTGGATGGCTGAGGCGCGTGCTGTGACTATAGTTTGGATCAATCGATCAGGAGGAACACCGCGTGACCCACCGTTACCCCTCCCCCGCCGAAGCCGGGATCCGCGTCCCGCCGTACCTGATCGTGGATCGCTTCAACGCCGGCTTCGATCATGCGCTTAAGGGCGGTCAGCTCGATCGAACGGAATACTTCCGCCGCTCGTTCCGGCTCGGTTATCGCGCCGCGAAGCTCTACCTCCGCGAAGTGCGCCGCCGCCAGGGCGTGCTCACGTTCCCCGCCCGCTACCGGATGCGCTTGCGTACCCGCTGGTCGTGACGCGACCGGGTTCCGCCGGCGCGCGAGATCGCCGATACTTGCGCTAGCCGGCGTGCACGTAGCCCGGCCGCAGCGGCTCCGACAGATGGTTGCGCCATGATCCGTGCGGTACTGACCGACATCGAGGGAACGACTTCCTCGCTTTCGTTCGTCAAGGACGTACTGTTCCCTTATTCGCGCGAGCACCTGCCGGCGTTCGTGCGCGAGCACGCGAACGATCCCGAGGTCCGACCGCTGCTCGACGATGCCCGCCGCGAGGCAGGCGCGAGCGACGACGAGGCGCTCATTCGCGCGCTCCTCGAATGGATCGACGCGGATCGCAAGATCACCGCGCTCAAAGCGCTGCAGGGCCTGATCTGGGAAGCGGGATACCGCAGCGGCGAGCTGCGCGGCCACGTCTACGAGGACGCGCATGCGGCGCTCGTGCGCTGGCGCGAGCGCGGCCTGCGCCTCTACGTCTTCTCCTCCGGTTCGGTCAAAGCGCAGCAGCTGTTGTTCGGACACACGCCGAAAGGCGACCTGCGGCCGCTCTTCGACGGCTACTTCGACACCACGACGGGCGCGAAGAAGGATCCGGTCGCGTACCGGCGGATCGCGGAAGCGATCGGCTTCGCGCCCGCCGAGGTGCTGTTCCTCTCCGACGTGAAGGACGAGCTCGACGCCGCGCGCGCTGCCGGCATGTCCACCTGCTGGGTGGTGCGCGACGGCAGCCCGCCCGAGCGCGCCGACCACCCGATCGCACGGCGCTTCGACGAGATCGCGCTGTAGCCTCGCCACGGCGAGTCGCGCCGGCTCATTGCACCGAGCGCGCCGCGGATCCACGGCGGCGAAGCGCGAACACGCACCGGCGGGACGTTCGCTCCGCTGACTATACTCAGGAGCGCGCCGTCCATTGCATTTACGGCGTATCCTGGACGATGCGCCTCATTCTCGATATCGGTTTCCACGACAACGCGCCGCAGCCCGGCGGTCGCCCGGGAAAGACGTTGCACGCCGACACACCGGCGGCCGTCGGCGGCAGCCTCCTCGCGTGCCTCGCCCCGGTCCCGACGCGCCCGACGGGGGCCGAGGAGGCGCAGGCCGCCGCCGCGGCTCTGCGGGATGCGTATATCGCAGGCACCGAAGCGCTCGCGCCGGCGCGCGCCCTGGAAGAGGCTGTCGCGGCGGCGAATCGGGCGGTGTGGCGCGGGGAATCCGGAGGCCGCGGGATCGCATTCGCCGCCATCGCGCTGTACGGTCGCCGCTGGATCGGCGCCAACGCCGGCCACGTGCGCATCTGGCGCTGCCGCGACGGCGAGCTCCGGCAGCTCTCGCGCGACCACACCGTACCGCGGCCGCTCGGGCGGGTGGAGGTAACGCGTGCGCTCGGATACGAGGCCGCCGTCCAGGCCGAGCGCCTGAGCGGCGATCTGCGCGAAGGCGACGTTTACGCGATTACCAGCGCAGGACTGCACGACGCGCTTTCCGGACCCCTGCTGCTCGGCGTGCTCGAATCCGGCGCGCCCGCGCAGCAGCA
Source organism: Burkholderiales bacterium (assembly GCA_036563785.1). Taxonomy (GTDB): domain Bacteria; phylum Pseudomonadota; class Gammaproteobacteria; order Acidiferrobacterales; family Sulfurifustaceae; genus JACQFZ01. The sequence continues at coordinate 8,554 of DATCLR010000035.1, forward strand.
GGCGGAACAGCTCGTCCAGCGCGCGCGTGCCGCCGGCGCGAGCGGATATGTCGGCGTCTGCATCGCGCGGGTGGAGGCGCTGCCGGCCGCCGATCGCGCCCATGCAGGCGCGGGCGCGCTGCCGCTCGCACGGCTTCCGGCTCCGGGCGACGCGGTGGACCATTTCGTCGTCGAAGGCCTCCTCCTCAAGAGCGGCCTTTTCCGCCTCTACCGCGCACGCCATCGCGCGAGCGGCGAGCCCGTCATCCTGCGCTTTCCCGATCCCGATCACCCTGAAAGCGCCGCTGCGCTCGCGCGCGAGCAGTGGGTGAGCGGCCAGCTCGACAGTCCGCACGTGCTCAAGCCCGTGTCGTCGCGGGACGGCCGCCGCAGCGCGCTCTACACGCAGCTCGCGTATCGGCCGCTGCGGCGGCTCGCGAAGCGCGTACGGCGCAAAGGCGGGCTCGGCCTGCGGGAGGCGCTGCGCTTCGCCGACCAGCTCCTCGAGGTGCTCGAAGCGCTGCACGCCCGCGGCCTGGTCCACGGTGATCTGCGCACGGGGCTGCTGCTCTACGAAACCCGGTCCCGCGCGCTCTGCGTCGCCGCCGTCGCCGGCTCCGACGGCCATGGGGCGTTCGGCGCGTCGCCCCGCGAGCGCGCGCGGCACCTGAGCTACCGGGCCCCGGAGCGCTTCTCGGGCGAAGCGCCCTCCGTGCGCAGTGACGTCTATGCGGCCGGCGTCACGGTCTACCGCATGCTCGGCGCGCGCTACCCGTACGGTCGCATCCGCTCGCCGGACGATTGGCGGGCGCCCAGGCCGTACGTGCCGCTCACGCGGATCAAGGAGGGAGTGCCGGAGGAAATCGACAGGGTGATCGCGCGCGCCTGCGCCGCCGATCCGGCCGAGCGCTACGCTTCCGCGCGCGAGTTCGCCGAAGCGCTGCGCGCCGCGGCACGTGAGCTGCGGGCCGGCACCCCGTCGGGGCCGGCGAAAGCAAGCCCGCTCTGGTGGTGCCTCGCCGCCGGGCTCGCGGGCGGGCTCGCGTTCTACCTTTACCTGACGTTCAGCTGAACGCTCAGCGGCTGGATGCCGTCTGTTCCTCTTCCTCGACCGCCTTCATACTGAGGCGGATGCGCCCCTGCTTGTCGACCTCGAGGACCTTCACCTTGACGTAATCGCCTTCGCGCAGCTTGTCGCTCACGTTCTCGACGCGCTCGCGCGAGATCTGGGAGATGTGCACCAGCCCGTCCTTGCCGGGGAGGATGGTAACGAAGGCGCCGAAATCCATGAGCTTCGCGACCTTGCCCTCGTACACCATGCCGACCTCGACGTCGGCGGTGAGCTGCTGGATGCGCCGGCGCGCTTCCTCCCCCGCCGCCTTGTCGGCCGACGCGATCTTCACGGTGCCGTCGTCCTCGACGTCGATGGTCGCGCCCGTCTCCTCGACCAGCGCGCGGATGGTGGAGCCGCCCTTGCCGATGACGTCGCGGATGCGCTCCGGGTTGATCTTCATGGTGATGATGCGCGGCGCGTACTCGGAGAGCTCCGCGCGCGGCGCCGCCAGCACTTCGTTCATCTTGTCGAGGATGTGCAACCGCGCCTCGCGCGCCTGCTTCAGCGCGACATCCATGATCTCGCGGGTGATGCCCTCGATCTTGATGTCCATCTGCAGCGCGGTCACGCCTCTCGCCGTACCGGCGACCTTGAAGTCCATATCGCCCAGGTGATCCTCGTCGCCGAGGATATCGGTGAGGACCGCGAACCGATTGCCCTCCTTGATGAGGCCCATCGCGACACCCGCCACGGGCGCCGAGATCGGAACGCCGGCGTCCATGAGCGCGAGGCTCGCGCCGCAGACGGTGGCCATGGAGCTCGAGCCGTTGGATTCGGTGATCTCGGAGACCACGCGAATGACGTAGGGGTACGTAGTCATGTCCGGCAGTACCGCCTGAATGCCGCGCTTGGCGAGCCGCCCGTGGCCGATCTCGCGCCGCTTCGGCGAACCGATGCGGCCGATCTCCCCGACCGAGTACGGCGGGAAGTTGTAATGCAGCATGAAGGGTTCCTTACGCTCCCCTTCCAGCGCGTCGATGAGCTGCGCGTCGCGGCCGGTGCCGAGCGTGGTGACCACGAGCGCCTGCGTCTCGCCGCGCGTGAACAGCGCGCTGCCGTGGGTGCGCGGCAGCACGCTGGTGCGGATAGAGATCGGCCGCACGGTGCGCGTGTCGCGCCCGTCGATGCGCGGCTCGCCGGACAGAATGCGGTCGCGCACGATGCGGTACTCGAGATCGCCGATGAGCTTGAGCACCTTCTCCTTGGTGCCTTCCGGCGCACCCTCGGCGGCGAATTTCGCCACCGCCTCGGCGCGGATCTCGTTGAGGCGCGCCTGGCGCGCCGTCTTCTGGGCGATGCGGTAAGCGTCGGCGATCGCGGCGCCGAACGCTTCCCGAAGCGACTGCTTGAGCATCTCGTCCTCGACCGGCGCCTGCCACTGCCAGCGCGGCGCTCCGGCCTCCTCCGTGAGCTCGCGGATCGCCCGGATCACGACCTGCATCTGCTCGTGGCCGTACATGACCGCACCGAGCATCACGTCCTCGGGCAGCTCCTTCGCCTCGGACTCGACCATGATCACCGCCTTCTCGGTGCCGGCGACCACGAGGTCGAGCTGGGAAGTCTTGAGCTCGGAGATCGTCGGGTTCAGCACGTAGGCGCCGTCGCGATAGCCGACGCGCGCGGCGCCGATGGGACCGAGGAACGGCACACCCGAGAGCGACAGCGCCGCCGAAGCGCCCATGAGCGCGACGATATCCGGATCGATCTCCGGATCCATCGACTTGACGGTGGCGATGATCTGAACCTCGTTGGTGAAACCTTCGGGAAACAGCGGGCGGATGGGGCGGTCGATCAGGCGGGAGGTGAGGATTTCCTTCTCCGAGGGGCGGCCTTCGCGCTTGAAGAAGCCGCCCGGGATGCGTCCCGCGGCGTACGTGCGCTCCTGGTAATCGACCGTCAGCGGAAAGAAATCCTGTCCCGGCACCGGCTCCTTCGCCGCGACCACGGTCGCGAGCACCACGGTGTCGCCCATCGAGGCGAGCACCGCACCGGTGGCCTGACGCGCGATCTCGCCGGTCTCGAAGCGAACGGTGTGCCTGCCGTATTGAAAGGTCTTCGTGATTTTCGCCAAGGTCGTGCTCCCGATGATTACTTGCGCAGCCCGAGCCGCTCGATCAGGCGGCGATAACGCTCGCCGTCCACACGCTTCAAATAGTCGAGCAGCTTACGGCGCCGGTTCACCATCTTGAGCAGCCCGAGGCGGGAGTGGTGATCCTTGGGATGATTCTGGAAATGGGTCGCCAGGTCGTCGATGTGCGCGGAGAGGAGCGCGACCTGCACTTCGGGCGATCCGGTGTCGCCCTTGTGGGTCTGATACTCCTTCATGACCTGGGCCTTCTTTTCCGCCGTGAGGGCCATTTAACTCAACCTCGTTGCCTACGCTGTTTTCGTCGCCTTTCAGAGGGCGCGTATTCTACTCGGGGGTATCGGGCCTAACAACCTTGCGGACCCGCCGGGGGTAACCCCGCGTCATCCCTTGACCGCCATGAGCCGCCGCGGCGCCACGCGCCCGTCGTCGAGCACCTGGCCCATGCCGAGAAAGCGGTCCCGGTCGTCGTAGAGCCGCACCCAGCCCGGGGCGTGGCGGTGCGCCGCCGTGACCGCCTGCCCCCGCAGCAGGTAGTGGGTGGCGAGCGGGGTCAGGCGCACGGAGGGGAGCTCCTCGACCACGACGTCCGCCGGCACCAGCAGCGCCCGGCGCGCCGCCGCGTCGGGCAGCGCCTCGAGGCGTTCGAGACTCACCGCCCGCTCGATCGACAGCCCGCCGACCGCCAGGCGGCGCAGCTCGAGCACGTGCGCGCCGCAGCCCAGCCGCTCGCCCAAATCGTGCGCGAGCGTGCGGATGTAGGTTCCCTTGGAGCACGCGATTTCGACGTCGACGCGGTCTCCCTCGAAGCCGTGGAGCACGATCTCGTGGATCACGACCCGGCGCGGCGCGCGCTCGACCTCGATACCCGCGCGCGCGAGCTCGTACAGCGGACGTCCGCCCAGCTTGACCGCCGAGTACATCGGCGGCTGCTGCTCGATCTCGCCCTCGAACTCCGCGAGCGCGCGCTTCACCGCGCGGGCGCTCACGGCGACCGGCCGCACCCGCTCTACCGTGCCTTCGGCGTCGTACGTGTTCGTCGACACGCCGAGCCGGAAGATCGCGCGATACCGCTTCTCGGCGTCGAGCAGGAACTGCGAGAGCTTGGTCGCCTCGCCGAAGCAGAGCGGCAGCAGCCCGGTCGCGATCGGATCCAGGCTGCCGGTATGGCCGCCCTTGCGGGCACCGAGCAGCCGCTTCGCGCGCTGCAGCGCCTCGTTCGAGGTGAGCCCGGCCGGTTTGTCGAGGAGCAGCACGCCGTCGACCGGCTCGCGCGCTGCCCGTTGATGCACGGAAGTCATTTGTCGTCTTTCTTGCCGGCGCGGTCGGCGCGCACGGCCTGCTCGATCAGCCGCGTGAGCCGGTCGCCGCGCTCGACCGATTCGTCGAACTCGAAACGCAGCTCGGGCACGACGCGAAGCGCGAGGCGCCCGGCGAGCCCGCGCCGCAGGTGCGGCGCGGCGCGTCGAAACGCCCGCAGCACGGGCTCCGCGCCGGCCGCGCCCGCGAGCAGCGTGAAGTAGACGCGCGCCGATCTGAGATCGGGAGCGACGTCCACGTGCGTGATCGTCGCCGCGTGCACGCGGGGATCGTCGAGGTCGCGGATGAGCGGCGCGAGCTCGCGCTTGACGAGCTCCGCGACGCGCAGCGGCCGGTTGGAATCTTTGCGCATATCGAACTACGGGGCCGCGAACCGGTCGGACGGAGCGGATCGGAGCGAGCCGCCCCGTCACTGCACGCCCCGCCCGTCGGCGTGCGTCCAAGCGGCCCGTGAGGCATCCCTCCTAGATGGTCCGGGCGACTTCGACCTTCTCGTAGACCTCGATCTGATCGCCGACCTGCACGTCGTTGTAGTTCTTCACGGCGATGCCGCACTCGAGGCCGGCCTTGACCTCGCTCACGTCTTCCTTGAAGCGCCGCAGCGATTCGAGCTCGCCCTCGAAGACGACGACGTTGTTGCGCAGCACGCGGATCGGGCGGTTGCGGCGCACCACACCCTCGGAGACGAAGCAGCCCGCGACGGCGCCGAACTTCGGCACGCGGAACACCTGGCGCACTTCGGCGAGACCGAGGAACTGCTCCTTGATCTGCGGCTTGAGCAGGCCCGCGATCGCCTGCTTCACGTCGTTCACGGCGTCGTAGATGACGTTGTAGTAATGGACGTCGACGCCGTGGGCCTCGATCAGCCGGCGCGCCGCGGCGTCGGCGCGGACGTTGAAGCCGATGATGATCGCGTTCGAAGCGGTCGCCAGGTTCACGTCCGACTCGCTGATGCCGCCGACCATGCCGTGAATCACCTTCACCTTGACCTCGTCGGTGGACAGCCGCTCGAGCGCGGAGACGAGCGCCTCGACCGAGCCCTGCACGTCCGCCTTGATGATGAGGTTGAGCGCCTTCGCTCCGGCGCTCTCCTGCATCTGCTCGAAGACGTTCGTGAGCTTCGCGCTCCGCGCCGCGAGCTGCACGTCCTTGAACTTGCCCTGCCGGTAGAGCGCGATCTCGCGCGCCTTGCGCTCGCTCTCGACCACGACCACTTCGTCGCCCGCGCTCGGGACGCCGGACAGACCCTGGATCTCGACCGGGATCGAGGGGCCGGCTTCGCGCACCTGCCGACCCTTCTCGTCCATCATCGCGCGTACGCGTCCGTATTCGCGGCCGGCGAGCACGATATCGCCCTTGTGCAGCGTGCCGCGC